>JAGWPD010000119.1 GCA_028870705.1 Gammaproteobacteria bacterium | reverse complement strand
TTTCGCGAGCAGTTCCCAGTCCCCAGCGCTCCCGCCGCCGGCCGCAAGGCGCCGCTCGAGGCCGGAGACCGCACTGTCCATCGAGCCGGCAGCCTGTTGGGGCACCGCGCCGCCGGCAGTGGCCATCGACGCGCCGGCAGCGGACGCGTTGCCTGGCGAGGCGTCCTGGTCGGTCAGCTGCGGCGTGCCGAGCGTCACGTAGATCGCGAGCACGATGGCCAGCGCTGCGGCGCCGGCGAGCGGTACCCAGCGTGGCAGCGCAGCAAGCAGTTCGCCGCGCGCCCTGCCCGCGAGCCAGGGATAGAGCACGAACAGCAGCGCCACGGTCGCGAGCACGCCAGCGGCGAAGAAAAACGTGTTGCCGGAATTCATGCCATTAAGACATTCTTAACGCGCCATACGCGCACTGTCACGGATTGTAAAGCTTCATCCCGTATGGTCACGCTGTCGCCAGTGCGGGACAGTTCACATATTGGCGACATGTTGACACGTGCGCCGACTCACGGAAGCCTTGTCGCATGTACATTACCCTGCGACCGGTGTGTACCACATTGCGCCAGGGTCCGCTGCAGCAACCGAATGGATAACAGCCTCATCGTCGTCTACGCCGCGCCGCTCCTGGTCACGATGCTGTGGTACCTGCATCGGCATTTCCGCATGGAAAGGAAGAGCCGCGAGGTGCACCACGAGGCCAAGGAAGCCGGGCTCCTCGAGCCCGCCTCGCTCCATCCGGCCATCGACCTGACGCGCTGCCTGGGCTGCGGCGCCTGCGTGCGCGCCTGCCCGGAATATCCGCAGCACACCGTACTTGGGCTGATCGACAACAAGGCGCACCTGGTGGCGCCGACCGAATGCATCGGACACGGTGCCTGCAAATCGGCCTGCCCGGTCGATGCGATCACGCTGGTGTTCGGCACCGAGACGCGCGGCATCGACCTGCCAGTGCTCAACCCGAATTTCGAGAGCAACGTGCCGGGCGTGTTCATCGCCGGCGAGCTCGGCGGCATGGGCCTGATCCGCAATGCGCTGACGCAGGGCGTGCAGGCGATGGAGGCGATCGCCAAGCGCCGCAGCGGTTCGCCGGGCAAGCAGCTGGATGTGCTGATCATCGGCGCCGGCCCGGCCGGCATGGCCGCGGCGCTCACCGCCAAGTCGCTCAACCTCAGCTACGAATGCGTCGAGCAGGAGTCGCTCGGCGGCTGCGTGTACAAGTATCCGCGCGGCAAGCTGGTCATGACCGCACCGGTCGAGCTGCCGCTGGTCGGCCGCTTTCATTTCCGCCAGACGTCGAAGGAAGCGTTGCTCGCCACGTGGACCGGGATCATGCAGCAGCAGCAGTTGCGCATCAAGACGAGCGAGCGTGTCGAGGCGGTGGAGAAGGACGGCGATGGCTTCGTCGTGCGCACCACCAAATCGACTTACCGCGCGGCCAATGTACTGCTCGCCATCGGCCGCCGCGGCACGCCACGCAAGCTCGCGGTACCGGGCGAGGAACTGCCGAAAGTCGTCTACCGGCTGATCGACCCGGACCAGTACATCGGCCAGGAAGTGCTGGTGGTCGGCGGCGGCGACAGCGCGCTCGAGGCGGCCGCGAGCATCGCCGAAGTCAGCGGCACGCAGGTCACGCTCTCCTACCGCGGCGAGGCCTTCGGCCGCGCCAAACCGAAGAATCGCCAGCGCGTTGCGGCGGCCGCCGATCGCGGCAACCTCAAAGTGCTGCTGTCCTCGAACGTCAGCCGGATCCACGACGACCTCGTGATCCTCGAACAGGGCGGCAAGCCGCTCGAGATCCGCAACAAGGCCGTCATCGTCAGCGCCGGCGGTGTGCTGCCGAATGAGTTCCTCACCAAGGTCGGCATCCGCGTCGAGACCAAGTACGGTACGGCCTGATGAACGCCGCGATGCGCGCCGCTCTGGCGGCGCTGGCCGTGACCGCCATGCTGGCGGCCTCCGGCGCAGTGCAGGCCGCTCCCAGGGCGGCTGATCCGCTCGAGGGTGCCAAGGCCGCGCTCCGCACGCGCGATTTCGGCGACGCAATGGCCAGGCTCCAGCAGGCCGCGGGCTCGGGCAATGCCGGGGCCGAGCTGCTGCTGGGCCTGGTCTACCTCAATGGCGTCGGCACCAGCGTCGACAAAGCGGCGGCTGAATCCTGGCTCGGCAAGAGCGCCGCGCAGAACAATGCCACCGCCGCGTATGTGCTGGCCGCATTGCTGTCCAGCCGCGCGGACGCACCGCCCGGCGCGGCCCAGGCGCAGCTGCACAAGGCCGCGACTTTGGGCTATCCGGCGGCGATCGAGGACGAGCGCGCCGGACGGCTGCCGCTCAGCCCCGACTGGGCGGGCGCGAGCGACACCACGCTGCGTACCGAGCTGGCGATCTACAGTGCGCGCAACGGCGACCTCGCCTGCCTGCGCTCGCTCGGCACCGGGCTCAAGGACCTGCGCGATGCGTTCGGCGCGACCTTGCTGGCGCATGCCGCCGAGGCCGGCGCCCTGCCGGCCGTGCAATACCTGCTCGATGGCGGAAGCGACGTCAACCGCGCGGACAGCTTTGGGGTCACGCCATTGATGCACGCCGCGGAGCTGGCCGACCCGCAGGTACTGGCGTTGCTGCTGACCCGCGGCGCCGCAGTGAACGCCGCCGACCACCAGCGGCGCACGGCGCTGTTCTATGCGGCGCGCGCCGACCGCGCCGCGAACGTCGCGGCGCTGGCCAAGGCCGGTGCGACCCTCGACGCCGCCGACAGCCGCGACTACAGCGCGCTCGATGCCGCGCTCACCGTCGATGCGGACCAGGCCGCGGCGCAGCTGCGCGCATTGGGCGCGAAGACGCTGGTCGCGCATGCCAGCCGCGAGAGCCGCGCGGGCAAGTTCGATGCCGCGCGCCCTGGCGACATCTACCGCGGCTGGCCGCCGATCGCGCTGGCGGTCGCGCGCGGCGACAGCGACAGTGTGCAGAGGCTCCTCGCCGGTGGCGCCGATCCGGACAGCCGTTCGCCGCAGGGCGATACGCTGCTGCACATCGCGATGCATGCCGGCGCGGAGGCGAGCATCAAGACGCTGCTGGCCGCGCATGCCAATCCGCGCCTGACCGACAAGCGCGGCCGCACGGCGCTGGTGCTGGCCGCGACGCGCGGCGATAGCGGCGTGGTCAATGCGCTGCTGGCCGGCGGCATCAACGCCGACACGCATGCCGACAAGGAATCACCGCCCTTGCTGGCGGCGGTGCGCGCGGGGCGGCTCGAGGTCGCGCAGAGCCTGCTCGCCGCGGGCGCGAAGGTCGACGCGGCCGACGAGCGCGGCGAAACGCCACTGCTGGCAGCCGCGAGCGCTGCCAACGATCCACTGGTGAAGTTGCTGCTGGCCAGGGGCGCCGCCGTCGGTCTGGCCGACCATGAGGGCGAGACGCCGCTGTGGCGAGCGGCGCGCGCCGGCGCCAGCGCCGTCGCGCAGACGGTGCTCGCGGCCAATGCGGATGCGAACGCCGCCGACCGCGATGGCCGAACACCGCTGATGAGCGCGATCGCGGCCGGACAGGAGCCGCTGGTCGCGAAGCTGTTGCTGGCGCATGCGCGCACCGATGTGCGCACCGTCCGCGGCGACACGCCGCTGATCCTGGCCGCCGCGGGCGGGAGCGAGGCGCTGGTGCAATCGCTCCTGCAGCGCTCGAGCGGAATCAACCAGCAGAACCAGGATGGCGACACGGCGCTCATGGTCGCCAGCCGCAGCGGCAATGCCGCGGCCGTGAAGGCACTGCTCGCGAGTGGGGCCAGCACCGCGCTGCGCAACAGCAAGCGGGCCACCGCCGCCGACGTGGCGCGCGATCGCGGCTTTGCCACGCTGGCGCACGCGATCGAAGGCAAGGGCTGATTCCGCCGGCGCAGGCGCCGCCGCCGTGCTCACTCGTCGCGCAGCTGCTGTCCCGGGAACAACTCCTCGACGAAGCCGAATCTGCGCAGGTCCTTGATGCGCGTCGGATAGAGCACGCCGTCGAGGTGGTCGACCTCGTGCTGCACGACGCGCGCGTGGAAACCCGACACCGTCCGCTCGATCGGGCGGCCCCACTGGTCGAAGCCGCGGTAACGCAGGCGCCGGTAGCGCGGCACCAGGCCACGCATGCCCGGCACCGACAGGCAGCCTTCCCAATCGGACTCACGGCCGCCCCGCAGGGCGCGGAGCCTCGGATTCACCAGTACGGTATAGGGCACTGCTTCGGCGTCCGGATAGCGGCTGTTCGCACCGCCCCCGAAGATGACCACCCGTGAGGGCACGCCGATCTGCGGCGCTGCCAGGCCCGCGCCATTTGCGGCCCGCATGGTTTCCTCCATGTCGGCGATCAATTCCAGCAGCGCCGGAGTGCCGTACCCGGTGACCGGCGCGCTCACCTGCAGCAGGCGCGGGTCACCCATCCGTAGTATCGGTCTGATGGCCATGGTCGCGCGCCTCGATTTGGCCCCGGCCGACCGGGGGTCCGGGCGGGAATTCCCGCACCTTCGCCGCCAGTTCGGGTGCGAGGCTTGGCATTGACGGCCCCGGGATCTTAACATGCGTCCGGAGGCGGGGATCCCGCGTCGCTCGCGCCTGCATCCGCAATCAGATTACAAAAGGAAGCACACTGATGAAAGTCCTGTTGCCCCTGACCCTGGCGGCCGCCGTCGTTGCGGCGCCGGCCTTTGCCGACTGCACGGCGCCCACGATCGCCATCGTCGTCCCCGACGGTAACACGGCAACGATGGAGCAGATGCTCGCCGCGCAGCACGCCATCCGCGACACCGATGCCGCCGTCCAGAAATTTGCCGATTGCCTCAAGACGGAGCAGGACGCGAAGATCGCCGCCGGCGGCGACAAGATGAAGGACGAGGACAAGGTGAAGATCAGCGCCGGATACGTCAATCGCCAGAACGTCGTGGCCGACCAGCTGCAGAAGATCGCCGATCAGTTCAACGTCGAAGTGCGCGCCTACAAGGCGAAGGCCGCGGCGGCCAGCACTGCGCCGGCGGCGCCTGCTGCCAAGCCCTGAGGCTGGCGGCGCTGCGCAGGCGATTGCGCTAGGGCCTGTTCAGCAAGCCGCGCCGCAACCAGCGTTACCGCTGCGCGGCGGCCGGCGGCAGGCCTCGATCGGTCGGCAGACCCTGCGGTGGCGTCAAGCCCTTCGTGTACAACACCTTGCCGTCGGGTTTGACGATGACCGCGTCCACATCGCCGAGGCGCTCGTAGATCGCGATCGCCGCCTCGGCGCCCAGCACGAACGCGGTCTTCGACAGGCCGTCGGTGCGCGTCGCGGTCGGCGCCAGCACGGTCGCGCTGCGCACCGCGCTGGCGGAGTGGCCGGTGCGCGGATCGATGATGTGGTGATAGCGCACGCCGTTCTCGTCGAAGTAGCGCTCGTAATCGCCCGAGGTCGAGATCGCGGTGTCGACCAGCGGGAGTCGCGCGATGACCTGGTCCTTGTGGTCCGGATGGCGGATGCCGACGATCCACGGCTTGCCGAAGCGGTCGCCGATGATGCGGCTGTCGCCGCCCGCCGAGACCAGTGCGTGGCGGATGCCGCGCTGCTGCAGGATCTCGATGCCACGGTCGACCGAATAGCCCTTGGCGATGCCGCCCAGGTCGATGCGCACGCCCGGCTGCGAGAAGCGCACCGTGTGCGTGGCCCGATCGAGCAGCACATGGCGGTAGTTCACCGCCGGGAGTGCGGCATCGATCTGCTGTTCGGTGGGCCGGTGGCGGGCGCGGAAGTCGTACATGAATCCGACGCTGGCGTAGGTGATGTCGAAGGCGCCGTCGGTGATGCGCGAATACTCGAGCGCGGTCTCGAGCAGCCCGAACAGCTCCGGATCGACCTTGACCGGACCCTGCGCTGCGTGCGCGTTGACGCGCGAGATCTCGCTGTCGGGTTTGTAGGTGCTCATGGTGTCATCGATGTGGCGCATCTCGGCCATGACCGCATCGATCGCGCGCTCGCCGGCCGCGTGATCCGCCGTCCACAACTCGACCACGATGCGCGTGCCCATCGTGCCATCGACGGTGCGCGACACCCACTCGGCGTGGGCCGGCCCCGCCATCGCCAGCGCCAGCGCCGTGCACAGCGCGACCTGCGCCCGTGCGCTCACAGCTCGAGCCGCTCGCCGGGTCCCGGCATCGACACCGGCACGCCCGGCAGGAGCGCGGCGAACGCCGCCATCGCACCCTGCTCGCCGTGCACCAGCACCGTGCGCTCGGCGCCGCCGACGCGCGCGTGCCAGCGCAGCAGCTCGCCCTGGTCGGCGTGCGCCGAGAAGCCATTGATGGTGTGCACCTGCGCGCGCACCGGGATTTCCTCGCCGAACAACATGATGCTCCTTGCTCCGTCGATGATGCGCCGCGCCGGCGTGCCGCGCGCGGCAAAGCCGACGAACACGACGCTGGCGTTGCCGCGCGGCAGGTTGGTGACCAGGTGATGGCGCACACGGCCGCCGGTGGCCATGCCCGAGCCTGCTATGACCACCGCTCCGCCTGCAATGCGATTGATAGCAATTGACTCGCTCGCGGCGCGCACCAGCCGCAGTCCCGGGAAGCCGAACAGGTCCGCGCCGCCGGCGATCAATGCAGCGGCCTCGGCGTCATAGCATTCAGGATGCGCGCGATACACTGCGGTGGCCGATACCGCCATCGGCGAATCGACGAACACCGACAGCTGCGCCGGCAGCGAACCGGCCGCGATCGCCGCGCGCAGCGAATAGAGGATCTCCTGGCTGCGCTCGAGCGCAAAGCTCGGGATCACGACATTGCCGCCGCGGGCGATGGTCGTGCGGATCACCTCGACCAGCTCAACCACCGATTCGGCCGGCGAACGATGGTTGCGGTCACCGTAGGTGGTCTCCATCAGCACGATCTCGGCAGCGGGCGGATCCGGATCGCGGATGATCGGCCGGCCCGCGCCGCCAATGTCGCCGGAGAACAGCACGCGGCGCGTACGGCCGGCTTCTGTCACCTGCACCAGCACATGGGCCGATCCCAGGATATGCCCGGCGTCATGAAAGCTGACGCGCAGCCCGGGCGCAAGCTGCAGCTCGGCGCGATAGGCAGCCGGGCGGCCGAAACAGGCCATCGCCGCGGCGACGTCGGCCTGCGTATACAGCGCCGCGACCGGCTTGCCATCGCGCGCATGGCGCGTACGCCATGCGGCGTCGTCCTCGGCCATGTGCGCGGCATCCTGCAGCACGAGCTGCGCCAGCTCGCGCGTCGCTGCGGTGGCGATGATCTCGCCACGGAAGCCGCGCCGCGCCAGCAGCGGCAGCCGGCCACAATGATCGAGGTGCGCGTGCGTCAGCAGCAGGAAATCCACGGCCGCGGCATCGAAGCCGAGCGGCGCGGCATTCTCTTCCTCGAGTTCGCGGCCGCCCTGGAACATCCCGCAGTCGATCAGCAGCCGTCGACCGGCGCACTCGAGCAGGTGGCAGGAGCCCGTGACATCGCGATCCGCGCCGTGGAAAGAGAGCCGCATCATGGGCCGTCGCAGCCGCCGAAGATGTCCGTGCCGGAGCGGCGATGCCAGCCGGTGATGCCATTCCAGATCGACGCCGCGTCTTCCGCGAACCAGAACAGCTCGGCGTCCTCCGGATCGATCACGCCCTCGGCGAGCAGGAACGGAATGTCGATCACGCGCCGCCAGTACTGTTCGCCGACGAGCACCACCGGCAGCATGCCCATCTTGCGTGTCTGCAGGAGCGTGAGCGCCTCGAACAGCTCATCGAGCGTGCCGAAACCACCCGGAAACGCGACCAGCGCACGCGCGCGCTGCAGGAAATGGAGCTTACGCATCGCGAAATAGTGGAAGCGGAAGCACAGCTCGGGCGTGACGTAGGGGTTCGGAAACTGCTCGTGCGGCAGCTCGATGTTCAGCCCCACGGTCTGCGCGCCGGCATCGAAGGCGCCACGGTTCGCCGCTTCCATGATGCCGGGTCCGCCGCCGGTCATGATCACGGTGCTGCCGTGGCGCGGATCGGGATTGCAGCCGGCCACCAGCCGCCCGAATTCGCGCGCTACCCCGTAGTAGCCGCTCTTGGCATGCAGGCGCTCGGCGACCGCCAGGCGACGCCGCAGTTCCGCATCGCCGGGCGCGGCTGCCGCCGCGGTCCGCGCCGCCTCGAGCCGCCGCGCCGCATCCGCGGGCTCCGGAATGCGGGTGCTGCCGAATACCACGATGACATGGCGCACCCCGGCGGCCTCGAGCAGCAGCTCCGGCTTGAGGTAATCGAGTTGCAGGCGCGCTGAGCGCGTGTCCTCGCGCTGCAGGAAGGCCGGATCGGCGTCGCCCGGCAGGTAGCTCGGGCTCGCCATGATGGCCGCCACGCGCGCCGGTGCGCCCGGATCGTCGGCCGGCGACTTCGCCGATTGCCAGGGAAGTGGCGCGCGACGCGGAGATTTCATGGTTTGCAGGGCCTGTACACACTCATGAGGTCGATGCGGCCGTGCCACGGTACCGGCTCTGCCGCCCAGCGTCCAGACGCCAACCGGAGCCCCGGCTGGCTAGCGGCCAAGCGCGGCTTCCAGCAGGCCCTTCTGCGCCAGCCACTCGGGGTTGTACAAGCGCGAGAGGTACTTCGAGCCGCCGTCGCACAGCACCGTCACCACCACGTGTCCGGGCCCTAGATCCCGCGCCACGCGGATCGCGCCGGCGACATTCACGCCGCTGGTGCTGCTGAGGAACAGGCCCTCCTCGCGCAACAAACGGTACACGCAGGCCACGCTTTCGGCATCCGGCACGTGCACCGCATCGTCCACCGGCGCGCCCTGCATGTTGGCGGTGACGCGCCCGATGCCGATGCCTTCGGTGATCGAGCCCGAGCCAGTCGCCTTGAGCGCGCCGTTGCGGATGTATTCATAGAGCGCGCTGCCCGGCGGATCGGCGAGCACCGTGCGCACGCGGCTACTGCGCGACTTCAGGTATTCGGACACGCCGCCGAGCGTGCCGCCGGTGCCGCTGGCGGCGACGAAAGCATCGATGCGGCCCGCGGTCTGCTCCCAGATCTCCGGGCCGGTGGTGTCGAAATGCGCGCGGCGATTGGCGGTGTTGTCGAACTGGTTGGTCCAGTAGGCGCCCGTCCGTTCCGCGGCCATACGCCCCGCGACCTTCTGGTAATGGTTCGGGTCGCTGTACGGCACCGCCCTGACCTTGTGCACCTCGGCGCCAAGCGTCTCGATCAGCGCGTATTTCTCCGGCGACTGGTTGTCGGGCATGACGATCACGCAGTGGTAGCCGCGGGCGCGGCATACATGCGCCAGGCCGATGCCGGTATTGCCGGCCGTGCCCTCGACCACGGTGCCGCCAGGCTGCAGCAGCCCGCGCCGCTCGGCGTCGGTCACGATGCCGCGCGCGGCGCGATCCTTGACCGATCCGCCCGGGTTCATGAACTCGGCCTTGCCCAGGATCTCGCAGCCGGTGGCCTCGCTCGCGCCGCGCAGACGCAGCAGCGGCGTGTTGCCGATGGCTTCGAGGAAATCCGCTGCGTACTTCATGCCTGTGTTGCTCCCGCGTGTTCGACCGTGCCGGCTCGCTGCGCCGCGCCGGCAAATGCGGCGACCTCGCCGACGATCAGCAGCGCCGGCGCGCCGACGCCGGCCGCAGCGGCGCGCGCCGCGATCTGCCCGAGTGTAGCGGCGATCACGCGCTGGCCGGGAAGCGTCGCGTGCTCGACGATCGCTGCGCGCCGCGTTGGCGGCGCGCCGTGCCCGACCAGCCGCGCCACGATCTGCGGCAGCTGCGCCACGCCCATGTAGAACACCACGGTCTGGAGCGGCGCGGCCAGCGCGCGCCAGTCCAGGGCCGCGGCGGCCTCGCCCATGGCCGTGACGAAGCAGACCGACTGCGAGGCGCCGCGATGGGTCAGCGGGATGCGCGCGGCCGAGGCCGCGCCGAGCGCCGCGGTCACCCCCGGCACCACCAGCACCGGGATGCCCGCCTCGGCCAGCGCGGCGAGTTCCTCGCCGCCGCGCGCGAACACCAGTGGATCGCCGCCCTTGAGCCGCGCCACCCGCAGCCCGCGGCGCGCATGCGCGATCAGCAGTTCGTGGATGCGCTGCTGCGTGGTGCGATGGCGGCCAGGTTCCTTACCGACGAACACCCGCTCGGCATCGCGCCGCACGCGCGCCAATACCGCCGCGGGCACCAGGCGGTCGTACAGCACCACGTCGCATTCCTGCAGCAACTGCTGCGCGCGCAGCGTCAGCAGATCCGGGTCGCCCGGGCCGGCGCCGATCAGCCACACTACTCCGGCAGCCGCGCGTGCACCGGCTGGCGCACCCGCCTCGGCCGCCGGCGCCTGTGCCGCGGCGAGCTGTGCGCTGAACCCGGCGTCGGCGTCGGCGGTGCCCACCGGACCGGCCAGCAGCCGCTGCGCGAGCGCACTGTTGAAGAAATCCTCCCAGAATCGCTGGCGCGCGGCGAGCTGC
>JAGWPD010000118.1 GCA_028870705.1 Gammaproteobacteria bacterium | reverse complement strand
GCCGGTCGGCGACACACTGCTGGGGCGGGTAGTCGATGGCGCCGGCCGCCCGCTGGACGACTTCGGCCCGCTGGGGCACACCGATAGCGCGGCACTGAGTTCGCTTCCGATCAATCCGCTGGGCCGCGCGCCCATCGACACCGTGCTCGACGTCGGCGTACGCGCCATCAACGCCCTGCTGACCGTAGGCCGGGGCCAGCGCATGGGCCTGTTCGCTGGCAGCGGAGTGGGCAAGAGCGTGCTGCTCGGCATGATGGCCCGTTACACGCAGGCCGACGTGATCGTGGTCGGGCTGATCGGCGAGCGCGGCCGCGAAGTGAAGGAATTCATCGAGACGATCCTGGGACCCGCCGGGCAGGCGCGCGCCGTCGTGGTGGCGACCCCGGCCGATCATCCGCCGCTGATGCGGCTGCACGGCGCCTGGCTCGCGACCTCGATCGCCGAATATTTCCGCGACCAGGGCGCCAGCGTGCTGCTGATCATGGATTCGCTCACCCGCTTCGCGCAGGCGCAGCGCGAGATCGGGCTCGCGATCGGCGAGGCGCCGGCCACCAAGGGTTATCCGCCGTCGGTGTTCGCGCGGCTCCCGCAGCTGGTCGAGCGGGCCGGCAACGGCGTGCACAACGGCGGCTCGATCACCGCTTTCTATACGGTGCTGGTCGAGGGCGATGACCACAACGATCCGATCGCCGACGCGGCGCGGGCCATCCTCGATGGCCACATCGTGCTCTCGCGCCGCATCGCCGATGGTGGCCGTTATCCGGCCATCGACGTCGAGGCTTCGGTGAGCCGCGTGATGCACGACATCGTCGCCGGCCCGCATGCCGAGCTCGCGCGCCGGTTGCGGCAGCGCTCGGCGCTGTACGAGCACAACCGCGACCTGATCACGATCGGCGCCTACCAGCGCGGTTCGGATCCGCGCGTCGATGAAGCCATCGCCAGCTGGCCGCAGATCGAAGCCTACCTGCGCCAGGACATGCGCGAGAGCGTGCGCCTGGCCGACAGCATCATCCAGCTGCAGCAGGCCCTGCCTGATGCGGCGCAACCGCGGAGCAACGACCCGTGAAACGCGCCCAACGCCTGCGACCCCTGCACGAGCTGGCCGACCAGAACGAACGCCAGTGCGCGTTGCGCCTGGCCGATTGCCAGCAGCGCATCGCGGCCGGCGACCAGCGCTACCAGGAACTGGTGCGCTACCGGCTCGAGTACCAGCAGCTGTTCCACGCGCGCGCCAGCAGTGGCGCACCGATGCGCGGCCTGCGCGAACAGCAGGTATTCATCGCGCGGCTGGCCGAAGCGGTGCGCGCGCAGCGTGCGCTGGTCGACCAGCTGCGCGCCGAGAGCGCCCAGCTCCAGGAGGAGTGGCGCAGCGCCGCGACCCGCAGGCAGGCCGTCGGCAAGGTCATCGAACATGCACGAGCGGAGGAAATCATGAAGCAGGAGAAACGGCAGCAACGCGAGCTCGACGAGCTGGCCACGCAGGCGAGGGTGCGCCGATGATCGCGCGGCCGGCCGGCGCCGCTGGCGCTACGGCGGCTGCCGCAGCCGCGCCGTGCACGGCGCCAGCCGAATCGGGCAAGGGCGCCGATGCGAATCCAGCGGGCCCGACTGCAGGCGCGGAGCCGGCATCTTTCGTGCTCGCGCTGCTGGCGCTGGCCGCAGCGCCCGAATCCGGCGGCGTCCCACTGCCTGCGCAGGGCCCCGCTGATGCCAACGCGGCGGACGCCGCGGCCGCTGCCGGGGCACCGGCCGATACCGCCGGGGATTTTTCACTGGCCTCGCTCGCGCTGGCCGCGGACCGCGCGCCCGCAGGCCGGTCATCCGTGAGCGCGGGCCCGGCGCCGGTTGCAACAGACGCGAATTTGCCGCCGGATCCGCTGCGGTCCTTGTACACGTCGGGCGCGATGCCCTCGGCGCTGATTGGCGCGGGTCGGCGCGGAACTGACGGTAGCGCGGACGGCGCAGACTCCGTACCCGCGCCCGGCAGCGCGGGCAAGGCGGGTCGCTGCGCAGGCAAGAGGGCGGCGAAGCCGATCCATGAAATGCCGCAGGCTACGGCGGCCATCACCACCGCCGCCCCGGACCCAGGCGCCGCGCTGCTCGCCACCGTGCTGCAGTGGCTGCGGCAACCGCGGGATGCGGCGGGCGCGGTGAGCGCGGCGGCCACCGCGCCAGCGGTCGGTGCGGTAGCGATCGACGCGGCCCCGATCGGCGCCACGGCGATCAAGGCCGCGGTGATCGATACCGCGCCCATATTGCGGGCCAGCCGCGGCGGCAACGCAGCACGCGCCGGGGTCGCGCCCGGCGTCGAAACCAGGGATTCGGCCGTGGCGCCTGAAGCACCGCCTGCTGCAACAGCGCCAGGGTTTGCGGCGCCCGGCGTCCCGGTGCCCGACTTCGCGGCGGCCGGCAGGAACCCTGCCGATCCGCTCGCGGCGCAGCGCGTATCCACACCGCAGGCTGCGCCCGTCGGGCTTGCGCAGATTCCGTCGCCGGCCGCCGATGATGGCGAGGGTGCCGATGCCGCTACCGCGGCCAGCGCCACGCAAATCGCCGGCCGCATGGACATGGCCGCGGCCCTGCACGCCGCGAGCGCCGTCGCCGCCGCGCCGGCCGAGCGGAGCGTGAGCGTGCCGGTCCAGGAGCGGCACTGGCCGACCGCGCTCGCCGCGCAGGTCCTGCTCATCAGCAATGACAAGGTGCAGGCCGCGACACTGCGGCTGACGCCCGAGCACCTGGGTCCGCTCGAGGTGCGCATCGATATGCGTGATGCGCAGGTCAGCGTGAACTTCACCGCCGCACACGCCGAGACGCGCGCCGCGCTCGAGCAGGCGATGCCGCAGCTGCGCGCGGTGCTGGAAGGCGCCGGCCTTACGCTCGGGCAGGCCACCGTGCAGCAGCAGGCGCGACGCGAGTCACAGTATCCGGGCGCCACCGTCCGTCACGTCGGCGGCGCCGACGAGCCGCCGGAAACCGTGGCCGCCATTCCCCGCAGCATGGGCATGGTCGATGAATTCGCCTGAGCAGCGTCGGAAACCCGACTGGCACAGCACTTGCTGTGTCCATCCCCGCCACAGCCACTGGAAATGGAGCGAACATGGCCGCTGACGTCAAGCCCGAGGCCGGAACACCGGCCAGGAAGAAGAGCTCCTTGCCGCTCGTCATTGCGGTGCTGGTGCTGATCGCGGGCGCCGGCGGCGCCTGGTGGTTCCTCAAGCCCAAGCCCGCGGGCGACGGCAAGCCGGCGGCACAGGCCGCGGCGGCCAGGGCCGCCGCCATCTACTACAAGTTCGATCCCGCCTTCGTGGTCAATTTCGGCAGCGAGGGCAACTCACGTTACCTGCAGATCACGCTCGAGGCGATGAGCCGCGACCAGGGCGTGATCGATGCGATCAAGAACAACGAGCCGGCCATCCGCAACGACCTGGTGTTGCTCTATTCCGCGCAGCAGCCCGAAGCGCTGCTGGCGCCCGAAGGCAAGGAGAAGCTGCGCCAGGCGACGCTCGACGCGGTCCGCAAGACGGTCGTCGCCGAGGGCGCCAGGGCGGAAGCGGTCGAGGCCGTGTACTTCACCAGTTTCGTCATCCAGTAACCTGCACCCGAGTCACGCATGAACGCCAATCCCGCCGACGTCGAAGCCCAGGCTGCCCCGCTCAACGATCTGCAGGCCGGCGCCGCCGCGAGCGCCGCCGGCGGCGGCGACATCAACCTCGAAGTGGTGCTCGACATCCCGGTCACGCTGTCGATGGAAGTCGGCCGCAGCCGCATCAGCATCCGCAACCTGTTGCAGCTCAACCAGGGCTCGGTGGTGGAACTCGAACGCAGCACCGGCGAACCGCTCGACGTGTACGTCAATGGCACGCTGGTAGCGCACGGCGAAGTCGTGGTCATCAACGAGAAATTCGGCATTCGCATGACCGATGTGATCAGCCCCGCCGAGCGCATCCGCAAGCTCAAGTAACGCAGCCCGCGAGAGCCCGCAGCGCCGGGATTCCGTCGTTCCCGCTGGCACAGCGGTTGCAACGCCAGCTGCATGCGACAAACCACGAAACGTATCTGGACCGGCCTGCCGCCCGGCCTGCTGGCCTCACTCGTCGCCCACGCTGCGGCACCGCTGGCCGGCGCCGCGCCATTTGCAGCGCCCACCGCCTACGGCACGGGCGGCGCCGGGTTCGGCCTGCTGCGGCTGGTGCTCGCGCTGGCGCTGGTACTGGCGGCGGTCTTTGCGGCTGCGGCGCTGATGCGACGCCTGCGGATGACCGGCGCCGCGGGCACCGCGCAACTCCAGGTCGTGACACAGGTGGCGCTCGGCACCCGCGAGCGCGTGGTGCTGCTGCGCGCCGGCGGGCAGCTGCTGCTGGTGGGTGTGGCGCCGGGCAGTGTGCGCCTGCTGAGCGCGCTGGCTGATCCGCCCGCGGCGCCGGCGGGCGAACATGCGACACCGTCGTCGGCGCCGGCCTCAGCCCCTATGCCGAGCTTCCGCGACCTGCTGCGCAGGAGCCTCGGCCGATGAACACGCGCACGATCTGGCTGCTGCTCGCGCTGCCGCCGTTGCTGCTGCTGGCGGGCGTGGCGCACGCCGCCGCGCCGCTCGCACTCGCGGCGCCGGGCATACCGGCGGTCACGGTGCACAACGGCGCCGGCGGCCAGACCTACTCGCTGACGATCCAGCTGCTGGCGTTGATGACCGCCATCACGCTGCTGCCGGCGGCGCTGCTGATGATGACGGCTTTCACGCGCATCGTGATCGTGCTCGCGATCCTCCGCCAGGCGATCGGCGCCGGCCAGGCGCCGCCGAACCAGGTGATTCTGGGCCTGGCGCTGTTCCTCACGCTGTTCGTGATGTCGCCGGTGATCGAGAAGATCCACGTCGAGGCGGTGAACCCGTACGTCGCCGGGACGATCGACACCAGCACCGCGCTCGCGCGCGGCGCGGCGCCGCTCAGGAGCTTCATGCTCGGGCAGACGCGCGAGAGCGACATCGCCGCCTTCGTGCGCATCTCCGGCGGCAAGGGTTACGACTCGCCCAGCGACGTGCCGCTCACGGTGCTGGTGCCTGCGTTCATGACCAGCGAGCTCAAGACCGCGTTCCAGATCGGCTTCCTGCTGTTCATACCCTTCGTGATCATCGACCTGGTGGTGGCCAGCGTGCTGATGTCGATGGGCATGATGATGCTCTCGCCGGTGCTGATCTCGCTGCCGTTCAAGATCATGCTGTTCGTGCTGGTCGATGGCTGGACGCTGGTGATGGGTTCGCTCGCGGCGAGTTTCTACCACTAGGTCCCTGGGAGAGAATATGACTCCGGAAACCGTGATGAACATCGGCCAGCATGCGCTGGAGATGACCATGCTGCTGGCCGCGCCGCTCCTGCTGGTGGCGCTGGCGGTCGGCCTGCTGGTCGGCATCTTCCAGGCGGCGACACAGATCAACGAGATGACGCTGTCGTTCATTCCCAAGCTGGTCGGCATGGCAGCGGCGCTGATGGTGGCGGGCCCGTGGATGCTGCGCGAACTGATCGGCTACACGCGCGCGCTGCTCGAGAGCATTCCCACGCTGGTTGGCTAGCGCGGTGATCAACCTCGATCTCAGCCAGCTGCAGCACTGGACCGGCGCGCTGTTCTGGCCGTTCGTGCGCATCGGCGCCTGCCTGATGATCGCCCCGGTGTTCGGCGCCAGCTACGTGCCGAGGCGCCTGCGCATCGCGCTGGCTGGGGCCATCACGCTGGCGGTCGCGCCGCTCCTGCCCGCGGTCCCGCCAGTCGCACCGCTGTCGATCGTTGGAGTGCTCATCACGCTGCAGCAGCTGCTCATCGGCGCGGCGCTCGGCTTCGCGCTGCAGCTGGTGTTCGACGCACTGACGCTTGGCGGCCAGCTGCTGGCCAACGGCATGGGACTCGGATTCGCCTTCAATCTCGACCCGTTGCGCGGCGTGTCGACGCCGGCGCTGGGGCAGCTGTACGTGGTGCTCGGCACGCTGGTATTCCTGGCGCTGAACGGGCACCAGGCGCTGGTCGGCATGCTGGTCGACAGCTTCCGGGGCCTCCCGGTGGGCACCAGCGGCTTCGATGCGGCGCGCGCACGGGCGCTGGCGGACTGGGGCGGAATACTCTTCCTCGGCGGGCTGCGCGTGGCCCTGCCCGGCATGACGGCGCTGCTGGTGATCAACCTGGCCTTCGGCGTGATGAGCCGCGCCGCCCCGGCGCTCAACCTGTTCGCGGTCGGCCTGCCGGTGACGCTGGTGTTCGGCCTGGCGATCGTCACTTTCGGCATGCCGACGCTGGGCGCGGCCTTCACAGCGCTCCTCGGCGACGCCTTCGATTTCACGCGCGCGCTGGCCGGGGTGCGCTGAGCACGCCGCACCGGACCCGCCACCATGGCCGATACCGACAATCGCGACCGCACCGAAAGCCCGACCCAGAAGCGGATCGAGGATGCGCGCCGGCGCGGTCAGGTGCCGCGTTCACGCGACCTGGGCGCGGCGGCGGTCACGCTGGCCGGTGGCCTCGGGCTCTATGGCCTGGGCGGACTGCTCGGCGGCCGGTTGCTCGGGCTGATGCACCGCGGCCTGCAGCTCAGCGCCGCGCAAGCGCTCGGGGACGACAGCATGCTGCGCGCGCTCGGCAGCGCCGCGCTCACCGGTGCGCTGGCGGCGGCACCGCTCCTGGCCCTGATCCTGGCGGCGGCCGTGCTCGCGCCGCTCGCGATCGGTGGCTGGAATTTCAGCGCCGCCGCGCTGGCGCCGCAGTGGCAGCGGCTCGATCCGGTCGCTGGCTTGCGACGCGTGTTTTCGCTCCGGGGAGTGCTCGAGCTGCTCAAGTCGCTGGCCCGGTTTCTCGTCGTTGCGCTGGTGGCCATGCTGGTACTGCGGCATCAGTTTCGCGCCTTCACCTCGCTCGGCAACGAGCCTGCGCGCGCGGCGATCGGCCATGCCCTCGCCCTGGCCGGCACCGCACTGATCGCCTTCGGCGGCGCACTCGCGGTGATCGCCGCGGTCGACGTGCCGCTGGCGCTGTGGCAGCACGCAAGGTCGCTGCGCATGACGCGCCAGGAGATCCGCGACGAATCGCGCGACACCGAGGGCAGTCCCGAGGCCAGGAACCGTGTCCGGCGCGTGCAGCAGGAGCTGGCCGGCCGCCGGATGATGGCCGCCGTGCCCACGGCGGACGTCGTGGTCACGAATCCGACCCACTATGCCGTGGCACTGCGCTACGACGAGCCGCGCATGCGCGCGCCGGTGGTGGTGGCCAAGGGCGCCGACCTGGTGGCGCAACGGATCAGGAAGCTCGCGGGCGAGCACGGCGTGCCGCTCATCGAGGCGCCGCCGCTGGCGCGCGCGCTGCACGCATCCTGCGAGCTGGGTGACGAAATTCCGGCGCGCCTCTATGCCGTGGTCGCGCAGGTCCTCACCTACGTCTACCAGCTGCGCACCGCACGCCGCGCCGGCGCCGCAGCGCCGGCGCCGCCGGCCTTCGACGCGCCCGAATCGCCGGAACCGTGAACCAGGTCGCCTTTGGCGGTGCTCGGGCGCGCCGGTAAGCCGACGCTTCGGGCCCGGCACGGCTCTTGCTCCATCGCTGCTGGAGAAGCGCCGCCACGGCGGCGGCGCAGGCGCCCCGATGCATGACTGAACTGGCTCCAAACCCCGGCACGGCAGGCCCGCACCTGCTCAATACCCTGCGACGCGGCGCGGGCGCGCCATTCATGCTGCTGTCGGTGCTGGCGATGATCGTGCTGCCGTTGCCGCCGCTGGCGCTCGACGTGCTGTTCACCTTCAATATCGCGCTGTCGGTGCTGGTCGCGATGGCCGTGGTCAATGTCGCGCGGCCGCTCGACTTCGCGATCTTCCCCACCGTGCTGCTGCTCGCGACGCTGTTGCGGCTGGCGCTCAATGTCGCCTCGACGCGCGTGGTGCTGATGCACGGCCACGAGGGCACGGCGGCGGCCGGGCGCGTGATCGAGGCCTTCGGTGAATTCGTGGTCGGCGGCAACTATGCGGTTGGCATCGTGGTATTCGCGATCCTGACCATCATCAATTTCGTCGTCGTGACCAAGGGCGCCGGCCGCATCTCCGAGGTGAGCGCGCGCTTCACCCTCGATTCGATGCCCGGCAAGCAGATGGCGATCGATGCGGATCTCAATGCCGGCCTGATCAACCAGGAAGAGGCGCGCGCGCGCCGCGCCGAAGTGCGGGCCGAGGCCGACTTCTACGGTTCGATGGACGGCGCCAGCAAGTTCGTCCGCGGCGACGCCACCGCCGGCATCATGATCCTGGTGATCAACATCGTCGGCGGACTGGCGATCGGCACGATGAGCCACGGCATGGGCTTCAGCGATGCCGCGCGCGTCTACACGCTGCTGACGATCGGTGACGGACTGGTCGCGCAGATTCCGGCGCTGCTGCTGTCGACTGCGGTCGCGATCATCGTCACGCGCATGTCGCGGGCGCAGGACCTCGGGAGTGAGCTGGCCACGCAGGTCTTCCGCCAGCCGCGCAGCCTGGCGGTGGCCGCGGCGATCCTCGGGGTCATGGGGCTGATCCCCGGGATGCCGAACCTGGCCTTCCTGCTGTTCGCGGCGCTTCTGGGCGGCGGCGCCTGGCTGTTGCGCAAGCGCGCGCAACAGGCGGCCGCGGCCGCGGCGGCGCCT
>JAGWPD010000117.1 GCA_028870705.1 Gammaproteobacteria bacterium | reverse complement strand
TAGCCATTGCGGCCGCCGCTGGCACCTTCGCCCGCGCCCCCGGCCGCGCTCGCCTGTGCCTCGTAGGCCTGCACGATGCGCTGCACGAGCGGGTGGCGCACGACGTCGGCGGCATCGAAGTGATTGAAGGCCACGCCTGCAACGCCGCGCAGCACCTGGAGCGAATGGCGCAGCCCCGAGGGCCGGCCCGCCGGCAGGTCGGTCTGCGTCACATCGCCCGTGACCACCGCGCGCGAACCGAAGCCGATGCGCGTCAGGAACATCTTCATCTGCTCGACGGTGGTGTTCTGCGCCTCGTCGAGGATGATGAACGAATCGTTCAGCGAGCGGCCGCGCATGAAGGCGAGCGGCGCCACCTCGATCACCGCGCGCTCGATCAGCCGCGCCACCCGATCGAAGCCGAGCATCTCGTAGAGCGCGTCGTAGATCGGCCGCAGGTACGGATCGACCTTCTGCGCGAGATCGCCCGGCAGGAAGCCGAGCCGCTCGCCGGCCTCGACCGCGGGCCGCACCAGCACCAGCCGGCGCACCCGTTCAGCCGTCAGCGCCTCGACCGCGCAGGCCACCGCCAGGTAGGTCTTGCCGGTGCCGGCCGGGCCGATGCCGAAGGTCAGGTCGCATTCGCGGATGCTCGCCAGGTAAGCCTGCTGGTGGGCGCCGCGCGCGCGGATCAGCCCGCGCGGGGTGCGCACCAGCTGCGCGTCGCCGAGCGCGACGAGCTCATCGCGCACCGCGAGCACACGCGGCAGTCCCTGCTCGACGATGCACAGGTGCACCTGCTCGGGGCTGACCTCGCCCGCGGCCGCCAGTCCGTGCAGTTCACGCAGTGCGCGCTCGGCGGCCTCGGCCTGCAAGCCCTGCACGCGAAAGCCGTGGCCGCGGCGGCGGATCTGCACATCGAGGCGCGACTCGAGTAGCCGCAGGTTCGAATCCAGCGGTCCGCACAGGCTCGCAAGCCGCGCGTTGTCCGCCGGTACCAGGTCGAATTCGCGCGCGATGGCGACTGTGGACGTAGCCAGGTTCAGGCCCTCGGGGCGGCCCGCAGGCCGGGAGATCTGCCCGGGACGGCGGCCGGCGCTTCGGCCAGCCGGCCACGCAACGAATGCGGCCGCGCCTCGCTGACCACGACGTCGGCGAAGCGCTGCAGGAGCGAGGCCGGGCCGCTGAAATTCACCCAGCGGTTGCATTCGGTGCGGCCGGCGAGCTCGCGGGAATCCTTCTTCGCGTGGCGCTCGACCAGCACGCGCTGGCGCGTGCCCACCATGCTGGTGCTGATGGCCAGGCTCTGTGCGTCGAGGAGCTGCTGCAGGCGCGCGAGCCGCTCGCGCTTGCGTTCCGGGCTTACCGCGTGCGGCAGCGCGGCCGCCGGCGTGCCGGGGCGCGCGCTGTAGACGAAGCAGAAGGACTGGTCGAGGCCCGCCTCGGCCACCAGCGCCAGCGTCGCCTCGAAATCGCGCTCGCTCTCGCCCGGGAAGCCGACGATGATGTCGGTCGAGATCGCGATGCCCGGCCGCACGGCGCGGAGCCGGCGCAGCCGGTCCTTGTACTCGAGCGCGGTATAGCCGCGCTTCATCAGCGCCAGGATGCGGTCGGACCCGCTCTGCACCGGCAGGTGCAAGTGGTTGGCGAGCTGCGGCACGTTCGCGTAGGCCTCGACCAGGCTGTCGGTGAAATTGAGCGGATGCGAGGTCGTGAAGCGGATGCGCTCGATGCCCTCGATGCGCGCCACGTGGTGGATGAGCGCGGCGAGGTCGGCGCTGCCACCGGCCGCGAGCGCGCCGGCGTAGGCATTGACGTTCTGCCCCAGCAGCGTCACTTCGCGCACGCCCTGCGCGGCCAGCACGCGCACTTCGTCGAGCACGGCTGCGAACGGCCGGCTCACTTCGTCGCCGCGCGTGTACGGCACGACACAGAAGCTGCAGTACTTGCTGCAGCCTTCCATGATCGAGACGTAGGCGCGCGCACCCGCGGCGCACGGCGCCGGCAGGTGATCGAACTTCTCGATCTCCGGGAAGCTCACGTCGACCACCGCGCGGCCGTGGCGCCGGAGCGAGGCGAGCATGGCCGGCAGGCGGTGGATGGTCTGCGGACCGAACACCAGGTCGACGAACGGCGCGCGCGCGGTGATCGCCGTGCCTTCCTGGCTGGCGACACAACCACCGACCCCGATCATGACTGCGGGCCGCAGCTGCTTGTGCGCGCGCCATTCGCCCAGCAGCGAATAGACCTTGTCCTGCGCCTTCTCGCGCACCGAGCAGGTGTTCATCAGCAGCAGCTGGGCCTCGGCCGGATCGTCCGTGGGCGTCAGCCCCGCGCCCTCGCGCAGTACGTCCGCGATGCGCGCGGAGTCGTACTCGTTCATCTGGCAGCCGAATGTCTTGATGTAGTAGCGGCCGCTCATGCTTCAGAAGGGAATGTCGTCGTCGAACTCTTCGGCGCTGGCACCGGCGCCCGCCGCGGCCGCGGCCGGCTCGCCCGCCGCGGCGCGCTCG
>JAGWPD010000116.1 GCA_028870705.1 Gammaproteobacteria bacterium | reverse complement strand
CTAGCAGGTCGGCAGGCACGCCCTCGTCCCGCTCGCTTCCCTCCAGCAGCACGTGCAGGGCGTAGACCGACACGAAATCGATCGATTCGGCTCCGCCGGCCCAGTATCGGAACGATCCGTCACCCGTCTGGCGCGCACGCAACTCGTCGATCATGGTCGCCAGGGTCGCTCCCTGGTGCGACTTCAGCTCGCCAAATTCCGGACGCGCCGCCAACACCACGGCCGGCATGGCCTGGCTGACCAATTGCTCAGTGCAGCTGTAGGGATAGTGATCGAGGTAGCTGGTCAGGCCATGCGACAAGGCCAACGGCAATGCCGACACACTCGCTTCGAGCGTGCGGTATTCGCTGTACAGGTTGCGCGTTGTGGGAACTTTGGCCTGGCCCTTGAAACTGCCCACGCTCAATGTGCTCATGTATGCCGTCGCCGGGCGCACCGACAGGGTGGCACCGAGCTCGGCGCTTCGATCCCCGAGCGCGGCGCGGAAGCGCAGGCTCGCAGAGCCCAGCGCATCGCGCGCCCGCACCCGGAAGCGGGCCGAGGATTCATGCATGGCACCAATCTTCAGCGGCGCGTGCGCGGCCCCGACGACTTCGAGCTGCGGTGACGCCTCCACGGATACGTCCACCACTGGATTGGAGCCGGAATTCACGATGTTGTTGGCCACTCCTACGCTGACGTCGAACTCGTCTCCCGGCGTCACGGTCAACGGTGCGTTGGGCGAGAGCACGAAGTCGCCACGCACCAGCGTGGCCTGCTCGGTGGTGCCGATTGCCGCGTCGTTGACCGCCACGGCCATGACGCGCAGCCGCCCATTGAAGTAATCGGGCACCGTCCAATGCAACGTCTTGGCCTCTGGTGTCGCATCGACTATGCCCGACCACCAGGCAACGGGCCGGTCGGTCTTGCGCTTGAAGGGATTCAGGTTCGCGCCGAGCAACGTGCCCTGGTCGCCTCCGGGCGCCGACAACATGGAGGCCCGGAATCCGGGCAGAATGAGATCGAGTATCTGCCACGTACCCACGTCCAGGGACCGCTTGCGGAAGAAATGACCCAGCGGGTCCGGTGTCTTGTAGTGCGCCACCTGCAGGATCCCTTCGTCCACCGCGAACAACACCACGCGCGAGGGCTTGGCGGACCGGTAACTGATGGCCAGGTCTGCACCCGGCTTGACCAGGTTGGGGGTATGTACGGTGACCGCATTGCGTCGCGCGTCCAAGGCGATCGAGAAGGGTTGAATGCCATAGGAAAGCGGCGCGGTGTAGATCTCCTCCGATGCCGGGTCGCGGACGAAACTGACGCTGACGTACCCATTGCCTTCCAGGCCGGCCGGAACCTTGATCTTCTGCACTGAACTCGTGGTCGTGGTCTTGAACCACTGCCACGAATAGACATGATCGCGTTCGATGGTGATCAGGCCGGCGCCGGTGTAAGGCGCCTGGATCTGCATCGATATCGTATCGCCCGCACTGTAGTCGTGCTTGTCCAGCACGATCTGCAGTTCGGCATTCTTCTCCATTGAGCGCGTCACGTTGGCCGCGCCCGCCACCGTATAGTCGACGCGCGCATAGACCTGTCCGGCGGCATCGGCGACCAGGTAACTGTAGTTCCCCGGCTCCTGCGTGTTGAGCGCCAGTGCACCCTTGCCGCCCGGCAACGTGAGCGGCCGCTCGTCAATCGGGATTTCCTTGAGG
>JAGWPD010000115.1 GCA_028870705.1 Gammaproteobacteria bacterium | reverse complement strand
GGCGAAGCCGGCGCCGGAGGCAAGGCCGAGAATCGCCAACAGGATCACGCCGCGTCGCGGATCAACGGCGAACGCGTGCACCGAGGTCAGGACCCCGGAGCGAACCAGGAAGGCGCCCAACATCGACAGGGTGAAGGCGGCGACGGCCAGGAAGGCGGTCCAAGACGCCAGGGCGCCGCGCCGCTCGGTCACGACCGCCGAATGCAGAAGGGCGGTGGCCATCAGCCACGGCATCAGGCTGGCGTTCTCGACCGGATCCCAGAACCACCAGCCGCCCCATCCCAATTCGTAGTACGCCCACCAGCTGCCGAGCGCGATGCCGCAGCTCAGGAACGCCCAGGCCATCAGCGTCCACGGCCGCTGCCAGCGCGCCCAGGCATTGTCGGTGCGCCCTTCCAGCATCGAGGCGCAGGCGAAGGCGAAGCTGACGCTCATGCCGACGTAGCCCGCGTACAGGATCGGCGGGTGGATCGCCATCGCGAAATCCTGCAGCAGCGGATTGAGGTCGTTGCCGTCGACCGCCGGCGGAATCAGGCGCGCGAACGGGCTCGAGGTGGACAGCAGGAACAGCAGGAAGCCGAAATTCACGACCCCGAGCACGCCCAGCACCCGGCCGACGTAGCTGCGCGGCAGGTGTGTGGTGCGCGTGGCGACCGCGATTGTCCACAGGCCCAGCACGAAGATCCACAGCAGCAGCGAGCCCTCGTGCGCGCCCCACAGCGCGGCGATGCGGTAGAACAGCGGCAGCGCCGAGTTGGAATGCTCGGCGACGTATTTCACCGAGAAATCGTTCACCACGAAGGCGTGCACCAGCGTGAAGGTGCCGATGCACAGGAACAGGAATTGCCCGGCCACGGCCGACGGCACGACCGCGAGCCAGCGCTCGCGCTTGAGCTGCGCGCCGGCGATGCCGAAGAAGGCCTGGCAGGCCGAGAGCGCCAGCGCCAGGATTGTCGCGAAGTGTCCGATTTCGATGAGCATCAGTGTGGCGCCTCCGTTGCGCTGGCGGCGGCCGCCGCGGCCTGGCCCTGCTTCAGGGACCTGGCCACTTCCGGCGGCATGTATTTCTCGTCATGCTTGGCGAGCACTTCGTCGGCGACGAAAGTGCCGTGCGCGTCGAGGCGGCCGAGCGCGACCACGCCCGCGCCTTCCTTGAACAGGTCCGGCAGCACCTTGTCGTAGCTCACCGGCACGGTGTGCGCGAAATCGGTGACGGTGAATTTCACGTCGAGCGAGCCGGCCTGGCGCTGCACGCTGCCCTTGACCACCATGCCGCCGAGCCGGAAACGCTGGCCCTGCTTCACCTGGCCCGCCGCCACCTTGCTCGGGTCGAAGTAGAACATGACATTTTCGCGGAAGGCGCGCAGCGCGAGCGCGCCCGCAATGCTGACGCCGACGACGATCAGCGCGACCAGCGCCATGCGCCGCTGCCGCGGGGTCACGTGGCGCCCCGCTGCAGCTGCAGGCGTCGCCGCGCCTCGCGCTTCGCCGCCGCCAGGCTGCGGCGCGCGAGGTAGACGTTCAGCGCGAGCACGGCGAGCGTCAGCAGGTACGAGGGCCAGACGAACGGCCAGTACCCGCCCATGTTCAGCCAATGCATCATCATCGTTCTCCGATCGCCGCGCCGATCCAGCTGGCGTTGCGCTCGCGGCGCAGCACTTCGCCGCGCGCGCGTACCAGCAGGATGGCGGCGAAATACAGCACGAATGCCAACATCATCAGCAACAGCGGCACCAGCATGCTCGGAGGCATCGAGGCCTTGCCGAACTTCAGCAGCGTATGGCCCTGGTGGAGCGAATTCCACCAGTCGACCGAGTAATGGATGATCGGCAGATTGACGACGCCGACCAGCGCCAGCACCGCGCTGGCGCGGTCGGCGCGTGCGGTGTCGTCGATCGCGCCGCGCAGGCCCAGGTAGCCGAGGTACAGGAACAGCAGCACCAGTTCGGAGGTCAGGCGCGGATCCCAGGCCCAGTAGGTGCCCCACATCGGGCGTCCCCACAGGCTTCCGGTCGCGAGCGCGACCAGCGTGAACCAGGCACCCACCGCGGCGCAGCTGGCCGCGACCGCATGCGCGACGTTCATCCGCCAGATCAGGCCTACTCCGGCTGCGCTGGCCATGACCGCGTAGGCCATCGTCGAAAGTACCGCCGCGGGCACGTGCACGTAGATGATCCGGTAGCCCTCGCCCTGCTGATAATCGGGCGGCGCCAGGCCGAGGCCGCCGACCAGCCCGGCAATCGCTGCGAGCGCTGCCGGCCACGCGAACCACGGGATCATCCTGCCGGCGATCCGGAAGAAATGCGGTGGCGATCCGAGGCGGTGAAACCAGGTCCAGTTCATGCCAACTCCAGGGCCGTCATTCGAGGCTGATGCGCACCGCGGCCGCTGCGGCCAGCGGCGTCAGCGTCGCACTCAACACGGCGATCGCGGCCAGCAGGTACATCGGCGCCGCCATTGGCTCGAGCCCGATCGCGAGCTGCGTGGCGCGCGCCCCAAAAATCAGCACCGGCACGGCCAGCGGCAGCACCAGCAACGCCAGCAGCACCCCGCCCCGCCGCAGTCCCAGCGTGAGCCCGGCGCCGACCGCGCCGATCAGGCTCAGCGTCACGCTGCCGAGCAGCAGTGCGGCCAGTACGCCCGGGATCGCCGCGTAGGGCGCGCCCAGGGCCGTCGCCACGATCGGCGCGACCAGCACCAGCGGCAGTCCCGTCAACAGCCAGTGCACGCAGGTCTTGGCCAGCAGCAGCCACGACAGCGGCAAGCCCGAGACTGCCAGTTGTTCCAGCGACCCGTCCTGACCATCTTCACGAAACAGCAGCTCCAGTGCCAGCAGCGAGGATAACAACGCCGCGACCCACAAGGCACCCGGCGCGATGTCTCTGAGGCGCGACAGCTGCGGATCCGTGGCCAGCGGGAACAGCGTCGTCACCACCACGAAGAAAATCAGCGGCTGCAGCCATTCCCCAGGCCGGCGCAGCCCGAGCCGCAGGTCCCGCAGCACCAGCAGCCAGCCCGCACGGCCCGGCGATACGCTCATTGGAGTCCGGGCAGTCACGAGAGTTCGAGCCCGCTGAGCCT
>JAGWPD010000114.1 GCA_028870705.1 Gammaproteobacteria bacterium | reverse complement strand
GGCGGTCGCCAACCTGGCGCAGCCGGGCGCCGGTTTCAATGCCGATCCCGCGCGGCTCGATGCCGGCGCCATTGCGGGCTTCCAGCAGCAGGCCCACGCACATACCGTGGTGGATTTCCTGCTGCATGTGATCCCGGACTCACTGGTCAGCGCCTTCGTCGGCGGCGACATCCTGCAGGTGTTGCTGGTGTCGGTGCTGTTCGGACTCGCGCTCGCGCTCACTGGTGAGCGCGCCCAACCCGCGCGCCGGGCGGTCGAGTTGCTGGGTGCGGTGATAGCGCGTGTAGTGCAGCTCATCATGCGCGCGGCGCCGCTCGGCGCGCTGGGTTCGATGGCCTACACCATCGGCCAGTACGGCATCGGAGCGCTGACGCACCTGGCCGGCCTGATGCTGTGCTACTACCTCACCAGCGCGCTGTTCGTGTTCGGGATACTCGGTGCGATTGCCCGCAGCTGTGGATTCTCGCTGCTGCGCCTGCTGCGTTATATCCGCCATGAGCTGCTGCTGGTGCTGGGCACCAGTTCTTCGGAATCGGCGCTGCCGCTGCTGATCGACAAGCTCGAGCGCGCGGGCTGTTCGCGTCCGGTGGTCGGACTGGTCGTGCCGGCCGGCTATTCGTTCAACCTCGACGGCACCAACATCTACATGACGATGGCGGCGCTGTTCATCGCGCAGGCGACCAACGTGCACCTCGCGCTCGGCGACCAGCTGCTGTTGCTGGTGGTCGCGATGATCAGTTCCAAGGGCGCGGCGGGCGTCACCGGATCGGGATTCATCACGCTGGCCGCGACGCTCGCAGTCGTGCCCTCGGTGCCGATCGCCGGACTGGTGCTGATCCAGGGCGTCGATCGGTTCATGAGCGAATGCCGATCACTCACCAACTTCATCGGCAACGCGGTTGCGGCCATCGTGATCGCGCGCTGGGAGGGTGAAGTCGATGCGCCCCTGCTGCGGCGTACGCTGCAGGGCGGGGGCCATGGCTGAGCGGGCCGCGCTGCTGGCCGGGGCATGCCTCGCGGTGACGGGTTGCGCCGCGCTGGCGCCACGGGCCACGTCGCCACCAGCCGTGGTCATCCAGCCGCTGGAAGTCACCACCACGTATATCGCGGCGCGGGTGTCGCGCGCCGCGCGCGGCGAAGTCGCCATCGTCGAAGTATGCGTCAGCCCGGATGGGGCGATCGCCGCCACGCGCATCGCCCGTTCGTCCGCCGACAAGGCCTTCGATGCCGCGGCGCTCGAATTTGCGCGGCAGGCGCGCTATCGCCCGCAGCTCGAAAATGGCCGCCCGGTCTATGCCTGCGAGCAGGTGCGCGTCGAGGTGAATCCGAATCCCGGCCCACGCATCGGCGGCGGCGCCGACAGCGCGCTCGGCTGAAGCGGATTGCGCCTCAGGGTGCCGCGACGGCCGCGCAGACCGCGAAGTCGAGCGGCGCCAGCCGCACGCGATAGCTCCCGGGCGCATCGGCCCGCGCTGCGCAGCTGCCGTACAGCGCGCTGAATCGCAGCGAGGATGAATTCACCAGCACCCGCGCATCGACCGCATGCGTCGAGGTATTGAACGCCACCAGGATTTCCCGGCCTGTGGCTGCATCGATCCGCGACACGGCGAACAGGCCGGCGGACTTGCCGGCATAGCGCACCAGTTGTGGGCCGTGCAGCAGCGCGGGCTGCGAGCGGCGGAGCTGCGCCAGCTGCGCAATCAGGCGATAGAGCGGATGATCCGTGTTGAAACTGCTGGTGGCGGTGGTCGCCTGCGTGCCCAGCAGCGGCTGGTCGTTGTACGAGGCCACCTGGCTGGCGAACATGTCCTGGCGCGCGGCCTGGTCGCCGCCGTGGCCGATGAAACCCTGCTCGTCGCCGGAATAGATCACCGGCACGCCGCGCAGCGTGAGCAGCATCGCGTACGCCAGGCGCGTGCGCTGCAGGAGCTCCGCGCCGCTCGCCCCGGGCTGCCTGGTGGCGGCAAACATCGCGAAGCGCCCGGCGTCGTGGTTACTGACGAAGGTGGGCAGTTGCAGCGCAGCGTCGGCACCGCCCTGGTAGAGCGAATCGGCGGAAAAGATGCGGGCGAGCTCGTCGGTGCCGGCATCGCCGGCGACGGTGTCGTGCACGGCCTCGGCGAAGCCGAAATCGAGCACAGCCGGCAGCCGGTCGACGCGCGTGTGTTCAGCCAGGGAGGCGACGTCCCCGGTGGCCACTTCGCCGAAAATGTGGAAATTGCGAATGCCGCGCGCCGCCGCGCGGGAGCGCATCGCTGGTACGAACGCCTGCCAGAACTCGGGGTTGACGTGCCTGGCCGTGTCGATGCGGAATCCGTCGATGCCGTAGCGGTCGATCCAGCCACCGAATATGTCGATGAACCCCCGCAGCACGCGCGGGTTCTCGGTCATCAGGTCATCCAGGCCGCTGAAATCACCGAGCGTCACGCTCTCGCCCTCGAAGGTGGAATTGCCGCGGTTGTGGTAGTAGATCGGGTCGTTGAGCCAGTCCGGTACCTTCACGTGCTCTTCGCCGGCCGGTATGAACGGCGTGTAGGCGTAATCGGGTCGCGTGAGCCGCGCGAAGTTCGCGGCGGTCTGCGCCTCGGGGCCGTGGCCGGCGAAGCCCGCATTGATCGGGGCGCCGTCGACGCCGCCGCGGCGCGTGTAGGGGTAGTCGGCCAGCGACCGATAGGGGCACTGGTTGTCGGGGCACTCGCGATAGCGGATCACGTCGGCGGTGTGGTTGACGATGATGTCGAGGTAGAGTTTCATGCCGCGCGCGTGCACGGCATCGACCAGCGCCCGCATGTCGGCGGCGGTGCCGAAATGCGGATCGACCGCGGTGAAGTCGGTGATCCAGTAGCCGTGGTAGCCGGCGGATTCCTCCCCGGGCGGGCCCTGCACCGGCTTGTTCTTGTAAATGGGTCCGAGCCAGATCGCCGTGGCGCCCAGCGACTGGATGTAGTCGAGCCGCGAGAGCAGACCCTTGAGATCGCCGCCGTGGTAGAAGCCCTTGTGCGTCGGGTCATAGCCGGTGTGCAGGCGATCGCCGCTCAGCCCGCCGCGGTCATTGCCCGGGTCGCCGTTCTCGAACCGGTCCGGCAGCAGGAAGTAGATGATCTCGTCCTGCGGCGGCCGCGAGCGGTAGTCGCCGGCGGCTCCGGCGTGGCTTGCCGTGCCGGCGCCGATGATCGCCAGCGCGCCGATCACGGCGGCCGACATTGACCGGCACCACACTTGCTTCATGAGCTGGCCCCTGTGATGGGTAACGGCCGAGGCCTCGCAGCGTCAAAAGGCCGGCGGCGCACGCGTGCCAGTGTGACCCGGGTCACGGAACACCGCTCGTCTGCACGGCACGCATCTTGCTCGATCAGCGGCATGAATGGACCGATCCGGCGACCGGGAGAGGATAGTGACTGACCCTGAAGTTCTCAAGCAGGAAGAGATAGATGCGTTGCTGGGTGGCGTGAACCGCGGCGAAATCTCCACGGCCGACGAACGTGGTCCGGCAGGCACGCCCCGCCGCTACGATTTCAGGAGCGAGATCCCGGTCGCGGGCGGGCGGATGCCGAAGCTGGCAATGGTCAACGAACGCTTCGCGCGCCTGTTCCGCGCCAGCCTGAGCGCCATGTTGCGCCACGCGGCGCTGGTCTCGGTCATGCCGGTCGCGGCGCAGCGCTGCGCGGACTACCTGCGCACGCTGGCCTTGCCGAGCAGCATCAATCTCGTGCGGCTTGCGCCGCTCCGCGGCGCGGCGCTCATGGTGCTCGCGCCGACGCTGGTGTCGGCGGTCGTGGACAAGTATTTCGGTGGCTCGGGCCGGGCAGCGAAGATCGAGGGCCGCGAGTTCACCGCCACCGAAGCGCGGATCGCGGAGCTCATGCGCAAGAGCGTCTTCGCCGATCTCAGGGAGGCGTGGGCGCCGGCCGTGGCCATCGAACCCGAGTATTTCGCCACCGAGACCAACGCGCAGTTCGTCAACCAGATCAGCCCGGCTGAACTCCTGGTCATCGCGCCGTTCCGCATCGATCTGGATGGCGATGGCGGCGAGCTGCAGCTGGTGCTGCCGCAATCGATGCTCGAACCACTGCGTGACCGGCTCGATTTCGGCTTGCGCGGCAATACCGAGAAACCCGATGCCCGCTGGTACGAGTCGCTGCGCGGTGAAGTCGAGCAGGCCGAGGTCGGCATCCGCACCGTGCTCGGCCATGCGGAAGTGACGCTGGGCAGGCTGCTGGCGTTGCGGCCGGGCGATGTCGTGCCCTTCGATTTCGCCGGCCAGGCCACGGTATACGCGGAAGGCGTGCCGATCTTCGCGGGTGGCTTCGGTGGCTCGCGCGGCCAGGAGGCCGTCAAGGTCGAGCGCGGCGTCCGCCGCTAGGCGCCCGCCGCCACGCGTGCGTGGCTACTTCGGTTGCATCCGGATCGCGCCGTCGAGGCGGATGGTCTCGCCGTTGAGCATCACGATCTCGCAGATCGCCTGCACCAGCCGCGCGAATTCCTCCGGGCGCCCGAGCCGTGGCGGGAAGGGCACCTGGCGGCCGAGCGAATCGCGTACATCCTGCGGCATGCCCGCCAGCATCGGCGTGCTGAAGATGCCCGGCGCGATCGACACCACGCGGATGCCGAACGTGGCGAACTCGCGCGCCAGCGGCAGCGTCATGCCTATCACCCCCGCCTTGGTAGCGGAGTAGGCCGCCTGGCCGATCTGTCCCTCGAACGCGGCGACCGAAGAGGTATGGATGATCACGCCGCGCTCGCCGTCGGCATTCGGCACGTTCCTCTGCATGATGTCGGCCGCCGCCTTGTCGCACAGGAAAGTGCCGACCAGGTTGATGTTGATCACCTTGCTGAACTGTTCGCCCGGCATTGGACCGTTGCGGCCGAGCGCGCGTGCGGCGCCGATCACGCCGGCACAGTTCACCAGCAGATTCAGGCCGCCCATGGCTGCGGCCGCGGCTGCCATCGCGGCATTGACCGCCGCTTCGGCGGTGACATCGCAGGGGACGAAGTGAGCGCTGGCGCCGAGCTCGCGTGCGGCGCGCTCGCCCGGTTCCGCCTGCACGTCCAGCAGTGCGACGCGCGCGCCCTGGGCGACCAGGTGGCGTGCGACTCCGTGGCCCAGCCCCGATGCGCCACCGGTAATGACTGCGCGAATCTGCGTGATGTCCATTTGCTACCTCAGGTCAGTTCGACGGCCACGGCGGTCGCTTCGCCGCCGCCGATGCACAGCGCCGCCACGCCGCGCCGGCCGCTGCGCTGGCGCAGCGCGTGGATCAGTGTGGTGACGATGCGCGCGCCGGTGGCGCCGATCGGGTGCCCCAGGGCGCAGGCGCCGCCGTTGACGTTCAGGCGCAGGGGATCGATGGCCAGGTCGCGCTGCGCGGCCATCGCCACCACCGCGAAAGCCTCGTTGACCTCGAACAGGTCGACGTCGGCCACCTTCCAGCCGGCTTCCTGCAGCACCCGGCGGATCGCGGCCACCGGCGCCACCGTGAACCATTCGGGGGCCAGCGCGCTGCTGGCCCATGCGACCAGGCGCGCCACGGGCTCGAGGCCGCGCTCGCGCGCCACCGATTCGCGCGTCAACACGGTGGCCGCTGCGCCGTCCGAGATCGACGAGGACGAGGCTGCAGTCACGGTGCCGCCGGGACCGAAGGCGGGCTTGAGCGCCGGGATCTTCGCGATGTCGCAGCTGAACGGCGTTTCATCGCGCGCCACCCGCCTCGTGCCCTTGCGGCCGCTGATCTCGACCGGCGCGACCTCGGCGTCGAACTCGCCGGCCTGCAGCGCGCGCAGAGCGCGGCGCACGGATTCGGCCGCGAACGCATCCTGCGCATCGCGGGTGAGGCCGTACTTCTGCGCCGTGGCATCGGCAAAGCAACCCATCAGCCTGCCGTCCCAGGGGCTCTGCAGGCCGTCGTAGAACATGTGATCGAGGATCTCGCCGTGGCCCATGCGATAGCCGCTGCGCGCCTTCGGCAGCAGGTAGGGCGCGTTGCTCATCGATTCGAGGCCGCCGGCAAGCACGAGCGCGGCCCGGCCCGCGCTGAGCTGGTCGGCGCCGATCATGATGGCCTTCATGCCCGAGCCGCACATCTTGTTCACGGTCGTCGCGGGCACCTGCACCGGCACGCCCGCGCCGAGCGCGGCCTGGCGCGCCGGCGCCTGGCCGAGGCCCGCCGGCAGTACGCAGCCCATGATCGTCTCGTCCAGATCGGCCGCCGCAATGCCGGCCGCCGCGAGCGCCGCGCGCGCGGCAACGGACCCGAGTTGCGGCGCGCTCATGGCGGCGAGCGCGCCCTGGAATGCGCCGATCGGCGTGCGGCGGGCGCTGAGGATCATGACGGTATCGGCCATGGCGTATCTCCGGTAGGGCGGTGCTGCGGGGCGGAACGGTATCAGCCGCTGCGCGGCAGCAGCCCATTCTCGAACAGCGCGACGAAGGCCGCCGCGATCTGCGCCGCGGTCTGCGGCTGGTTGTCGCGATACCAGTGCGCGATCCAGTTGAGAGCGCCCGCCAGCGCGAACGCGGTCATCTTCGGGTCGCACTCGGCGATCGAGCCGTCGGCTATCCCTTCGCGCAGCAGGCGGCGGATGCCCTGGTCGATCTCCGACTTGAGGGCCTTGACGTGCGCACGCATCGTGTCGCTGAGGTCCTGGTCCTCGGCACGCACCATGCACCAGCCGAACTCGGAGGCGATCGCCTGCGCATAGCGCAGCAGCACCGCGTGCAGCCGCGCGCGCGCGCTCTGGTCGCTGGCGTGGGCGGCGCGGCACGCGGCGCGCACGGGCTCGAGCCCGGCGCAGAAGCACTCGAACAACAGCTGTTCCTTGTTCTCGACATAGTAGTAGAGCGTCGGCTTGGTGACCTCGAGCGTGGCGGCGATGTCGTCCAGCGACGTGTTGTGGTAGCCGCGGGCGTCGAAGGCGCGGGCGGCCGCGCGGATGACCGCTTCGCGCTTCAGGCCGCGATCGCCGCGCGCCTTGCGGCCGCTCCGCCACGGGGAGGGTGTGCGCCGGGAAGTAGGCGAACGCGCGCGCGCGGTGCTGTGGTTGACGCTCATGGCGGGGACGATCATACTCGCCGGTAACATTTGATGGAAGCAGCTATGGGCGCCAAATCTCCGGGCCGGATGGCCTCGTTGCGCGATTCCCCGGCGCCGGCCGCGCCGCCACCGCCACCGCTGCGTTTTGTGAGCGCGGCATCGCTGTTCGATGGACATGATGCCGCGATCAACATGATCCGCCGGCTGCTGCAGGCCCATGGCGCGGAGGTGGTGCACCTGGGCCATAACCGCAGCGTTGCCGACATCGTGCGGGCCGCGATCCAGGAGGATGCCGACGCCATTGCGGTCAGCTCCTACCAGGGTGGCCACAATGAGTACTTCACCTACATGGTCGACATGCTCCGCGAACTTGGCGCGGGACACATCCGCGTCATCGTGGGCGGCGGCGGCACGATCGCGCCCGATGAGGTCGCGTCGCTCGAGCGGCACGGCGTGGAAAAGATCTACACGCCCGAGGACGGCCGCCGGCTGGGCCTGAGCGGCATGATCGACGACGTGTTCGCGCGCGTGCGCGCAGCCCGGCGTCCGGCCTATGCGCCGGGGCCGCTGCACGCGCGCGACCATGCGCAGATCGCGCGCAGCATCACCGCGCTGGAAGGCGGCCACGGCGATGAGCGCGCCGCCGAACAGCTCCGCCAGGCGCTGGCAAGGAGCAGACGCTCGGCGCCGGTGATCGGCATCACCGGCACCGGCGGCGCCGGCAAGAGTTCGCTCACCGACGAGCTCCTGCAGCGCTTCGTGCGCGCCTTCCCGGAGCGGCAGATCGCGGTCGTAGCGATCGACCCCACCCGGCGTCGCTCGGGTGGTGCGCTGCTGGGCGATCGCATCCGGATGAATGCGCTGGCTGCGCCCTCGGTATTCATGCGCTCGCTGGCTACGCGCCGCGAGCACCTGGCGACCGCGGCCGCGCTGCGCGAGGTGATCGAGCTGTGCACGCATGCCGGCTTCGACCTGGTGCTGGTCGAGACGGCCGGCATCGGCCAGAGCGACACCGAGATCGCGGACCTCGCCGACCTGCCGCTGTATGTGATGACCAGCGAATACGGCGCCGCCAGCCAGCTCGAGAAGATCGACATGCTCGACTACGCCGAGATGATCGTGCTGAACAAGTTCGAGAAGCGCGGTGCCGAAGACGCGTTGCGCGATGTGCGCAAGCAGTGGCGCCGCAATCACCCGGAGCGCGCGCGCACGCCGGATGCCGAAGTGCCGGTTTATCCGACGATCGCCAGCCGCTTCAACGATCCCGGCGTGAATCGCCTGTTTGGTGCGTTGTTGGCCGCGCTCGACGGCAAGGCGATTGGCGGGCTGCGCTGGCGCGAGCGCGATGGCCAGTCAGTCGAGGTCGGAGCCACCGAGTTCCGCACGCGCGCTCCGCTGATCCCGGGCCAGCGCAGCCGCTACCTGGCGGAGATTTCCGGCGCGGGGCGGGGCTGCCGCGAGCGCCTGGAGCGCGCCGCGGAGAGCGCGCGGCTGTGCCACTCGTACTACCAGTCGCTGCTGGGCCTGCGCGATGCGCCGTTGCCCGCACCACTCGAGCATTACCCGCCGGCGGCCACGGCCGACGGCGCCGCCGACGCCACGCGGCTCGAACTGCGCCGCGCCTATGGGCGCTCACTCGGGGAGATCGGACCCGAGGCGGTGGCGTGGCTGCAGGCATGGCCGGCACGCGCGGCGGCGGCGAGCGCCGACACCTACCAGTTCAAGGTGCGTGGCAAGGCCCTGCGCGGCGACAACTACACCGAGACGATGAGCGGCAATCGGGTCCCGAAGCTCGCGGTGCCGAGGTTCGCCGACTGGGGCGAGCAGTTGCGGTTCCTGGGCAACGAGAACCTGCCGGGCGCTTATCCCTACACCGGCGGCGTCTATCCGTACCGGCGCGAAGCCGAGGACCCGACCCGCATGTTCGCGGGTGAAGGCCCGCCCGAACGGACCAACCGGCGCTTCCACCTGCTGGCGCGCGGACACGCGGCGACGCGATTGTCGACCGCTTTCGATTCGACCACGCTCTATGGCGAGGATCCGGATACGCGTCCCGACATCTACGGACGCACCGGAAATTCCGGGGTTTCGGTGGCGACGCTCGATGACATGAAGCGACTGTACTCCGGCATCGACCTGTGCCTGCCGACCACTTCAGTGTCGATGACCATCAACGGGCCGGCGCCGATCATCCTGGCGATGTTCATGAACACGGCCATCGACCAGCGCGTCGAGCGCTTCCTCAGGGAACAGGGCCGCTGGAGCGCCGCCGCGCAGCGCATCGGCGCACTGCACGCAGCAATGCGCGCGCGCGGCCTGGAGGTGCCGGTATACCGGGGCGAGCTGCCGGACGGGCACGACGGCTCCGGTCTCGCGCTACTGGGCATCGGCGGCGAGCAGCTGGTGGCGCCCGATGTGCTCAGCCCAGCCGAGTACGCGCGCATCCGCGCCGAGGCGCTGTCCGCCGTGCGTGGCACGGTGCAGGCCGACATCCTCAAAGAAGACCAGGCGCAGAACACCTGCATCTTCTCGACCGAGTTCGCGATGCGCATGATGGGCGACGTGCAGCAGTACTTCATCGATCACCGGATTCGCAATTTCTACTCCGTGTCGATTTCCGGCTACCACATCGCCGAAGCGGGCGCGAATCCGATCAGCCAGCTGGCGTTCACGCTCGCCAACGGCTTCACGATCGTCGAGTACTACCTCGCGCGTGGCATGAAGATCGACGACTTCGCGCCCAACCTGTCGTTCTTTTTTTCGAACGGGATGGACGCGGAGTATGCGGTCATCGGCCGAGTGGCGCGGCGCATCTGGGCGCGCGCGATGCGCGAGCTCTACCACGGCGACGCCCGCAGCCAGATGCTCAAGTACCATATCCAGACTTCGGGCCGCTCGCTGCACGCGCAGGAGATCCAGTTCAACGACATCCGGACCACGCTCCAGGCGCTGTACGCGCTGTTCGACAACTGCAATTCACTCCACACCAATGCCTATGACGAGGCCTTGACCACGCCGACCGAAGAGAGCGTGCGGCGCGCGGTGGCGATCCAGCTCATCATCAACCGCGAGCTTGGGCTGAACCTGAATCAGAATCCCTGGTCGGGCTCCTTCCTGATGGAGTACCTGACCGACATGGTCGAAGCGGCGGTCTATGAGGAGTTCGACGCGCTGGCCGAACGGGGCGGGGTGCTGGGCGCGATGGAGACGATGTACCAGCGCGGCAAGATCCAGGAACAGAGCCTTTACTACGAGACGCGCAAGCACGACGGCACGCTGCCGCTGGTCGGGGTCAATACCTTCCTCGGCGAGCGCGATGCCTCGGCCGAGCACGCGGCCGTGGCGCTGATACGCTCCACCGAGAGCGAGAAGCGCGCGCAGGTCGAGGGCGTACGTGCGTTCCAGGCGCGCAATGCCGCGCACAGCGCGCCGGCCCTGGCGCGCCTGCAGCAGGCCGCCGCGAGCGACGGCAACGTGTTTGCGGAGCTGCTCGAGGCCGTGCGGGTCTGCTCGCTCGGGCAGATATCGCAAGCCCTGTACGAGGTGGGCGGCCAGTATCGTCGCAGCGTGTGATGTATCCGCAGCGCATCGTCTGTCTGACGGAGGAGCCGACCGAAGTCCTGTACGCACTGGGTGAACAGCGGCGCATCGTCGGGATTTCGGGTTTCACGGTCCGGCCGGCCGGCGTGCGCGCCGAGAAGCCGCGCGTTGCGGCATTCACGAGCGCGCGCCTCGACCGGATCCTGGCGCTCAAGCCGGATCTCGCCATCGGCTTCTCCGATATTCAGGCGGACATCGCCCGCGACCTGATCCGCCAGGGCATCGAGGTCTGGATCAGCAACCACCGTTCGGTGGCAGGCATACTGGCCTACATCCGGCGGTTGGGCGCGATGGTTGGCGCCGCCGCCAGGGCGGAGGACTACGCGCAGCAGCTGGATGGCGGCCTCGAGCGCGTGCGCGCGGCGGCGGCGGCGCTGCCGCGCAAGCCGCGCGTGTATTTCGAGGAATGGGATGAGCCGATGATCAGTGCGATTGGCTGGGTGTCGGAGCTGATCGGCGTGGCCGGCGGCCACGACGTGTTCGCGGCGCGGGCCGCTGGCTCGCTCGGCCGGGACCGCATCATCGGCGATCCGGCTGAAGTCGTGCGCGCGCGTCCGGACATCATCCTCGGCTCCTGGTGCGGCAAGCGCTTCAGGAGCGAGCATCTTGCCGCCCGCAGCGGCTGGCAGCAGATACCCGCGGTGCGCGCTGGCGAACTGCATGAGATCAAGTCGTCCGAGATCCTGCAGCCTGGCCCGGCGGCGCTCACGGATGGCGTGGCCCGCATGCATGCGATCTTCGCGCGCTGGGCGGCACGGAGCCCGCCGGCATGAGCGAAGCCCCGCGCGTCAGCGTGCCCTCGCCGTGCCGCGATGTCTGTCAGCTCGACGCCGCCGGCGTGTGCGTCGGCTGCGGTCGCACGATCGCGGAGATCTCCGAGTGGACGCGCGCGGACTCCGAGCGCCGGCTGCAGATCCGCTCGGCGGCACGCGCGCGCGTCGAGCAGGCGCTAGAAGCCGCGCAGCGAGGCGAAATCGTCGACCGCGGCCCGCGGTGAACGCAGCCGGTTGACCGGCGCGGACATGTCCGCGACCCCGAGCGCCATCGCGCAGTAGATCAGGTCGGTCTCCGGCAGGGCGAAATGCGCGTGCAGCGTGTCCCTGATCGTGCCCCAGAACTCCTGCATGCAGGTGCCGAGGCCCTGTGCCAGCGCCGCCAGCGCCACCGTCTGCATGAACATGCCGAGGTGCGCCCATTGCCCGCGCCCCATGCGGCGGTCGATGACGAAGAACAGACCGACCGGCGCGCCGAAGAATTCGAAATTTCGCGCCACGTGCGCGAGCCTGCCGGCGCGGTCTTCGCGCGGTATCCCCATCAGCGCGTACATCTGCTCGCCGAGCTGATAGCGGCGCGAACGGTATGGTTCCCAGAGGTTCGGCGGGTATACCAGATCGCTGCCCTGTTCGCGCGGCACGCCACCTTCCGAATGGGCGAGCAGATCGTGGGCCAGCGCGACAACCGCCGCGCGTTCGGCGCCTGCAACCGCGATGAGCTTCCAGGGCTGCAGATTGCCGCCTGATGGCGACCAACGCGCCGTGTCGAGCAGCTCGCGCACCTGCGACTCCGGGATGGGTGTGGGCAGGAACCTGCGCACGGAGATGCGCTGCCTGATCGCCGCGGAGACGCTCAGCATGGGAGCGGGCCTTGCAAGGCGCGGCTGGGCATGCCGCGATCCGCAGTTATACTGATTCCGCGCCCGCGAGGATAGGGCGCGCTGCCGCAGGGTCGTCACCGGGCAATGTTGATCTCGAGTGCGGTGACGGATACCAGAAGCGTCACTGACTTGCTCGTTTCCACCCGCGCGTGTCCGCGGTCGCGGCCATAACCACGCCCGGATGCGCCGTGACGCCGGCCGCGGCCGCCGGCATTGGCCTGGCAACCGGTCGTTACGATATTCTTCGCCGCCAGATCCGCCAGCCGGACCCACCACACGCAGCCCGCAGGACCACGAAATTGAAAAGCAACATCGAAATCGCGCAACAGGCAAAGATGCGGCCGATCCTGAAGATCGCTGCCGAGCGCCTTGGCATTGCAGAGGAACATCTCGAGCCTTATGGCCGTTACAAGGCCAAGCTCTCGATGAGCTACCTCGATTCAATCAAATCGCGACCGGATGGCAAGCTGGTGCTGGTGACCGCGATCTCGCCGACTCCGGCCGGCGAAGGCAAGACCACGACCACGGTCGGCTTGGGCGATGCACTCAATCGCATCGGCAAGAAGGCGATGGTGTGCCTGCGTGAACCGGCGCTGGGTCCGGTGTTCGGCATGAAGGGTGGCGCGGCCGGCGGCGGCTATGCGCAGGTCGTGCCAATGGAAGACATCAACCTGCATTTCACCGGCGACTTCGGCGCGATTGCACTCGCGAACAACCTGCTGGCGGCGTTGATCGACAACCATGTCTACCACGGCAACGCGCTCGGTTTCGACATCCGCCGCATCACCTGGCGCCGGGTCGTCGATGTCAATGATCGCGCGCTGCGCGATATCACCGTTGGGCTCGGCGGCCCCGGCAATGGCTATCCGCGCCAGGACGGCTTCGATATCGTCGTGGCCTCGGAAGTCATGGCGATCTTCTGCCTGGCCACTGGTCTTGCCGACCTCAAGGAGCGGCTGGGCAACATCGTGGTCGGCTACACGCGTGAGCAGAAGCCGATCCGTGCGCGCGAGCTCAAGGCAAATGGCGCGATGACGGTGCTGCTGAAGGATGCGCTGGCGCCGAACCTGGTACAGACGCTGGAGAACAATCCGGCGATCATCCATGGCGGACCCTTTGCGAACATCGCACACGGCTGCAACTCGGTGATCGCCACCAGCGCGGCGCTCAAGCTGGCCGACTACGTGGTCACCGAGGCGGGCTTCGGCGCCGACCTCGGCGCCGAGAAGTTCATCGACATCAAGTGCCGCAAGGCGGGACTCAAGCCGGCCGCGGTGGTGATCGTGGCGACGGTGCGCGCGCTCAAGTACCACGGCGGTGTCGAGGTGCCGGAGCTGCCGCGCGAAAATGTCGAGGCGATGCAGAAGGGGATCGCCAACATCGAACGGCACATCGACAACATGCGCAACCGCTTCGGCCTGCCTTGTGTAGTGTCGATCAACCATCGCGCCGAGGACACCGCCGCCGAGATCCAGCAGCTGATCGAGCGCGCCGGTCAGCTTGGGGTCAAGGTCATTTCCGGCAAGCACTTTGCCGAGGGCGGGGCCGGCGCCGTCGAGGTCGCGCACGAAGTCGTGCGGCTGTGCGAACAGCCGAACCAGTTCAGGTTCCTGTACGAGGAAGCAGTGCCGCTGTGGGACAAGATGAAGCGCATCGCCCAGCAGATCTACGGCGCCAGCGACATCACCGCCGATTCCAAGGTGCGCACGACGATCAAGTCGTTGCAGGAGGCCGGCTACGGCCACTACCCGGTATGCGTGGCGAAAACGCAGTATTCCTTCTCGACTGATCCCAAGCTGCGCGGTGCGCCGAGCGGCCACGTGGTCAACATCCGCGAGGTGCGGCTTGCCGCCGGCGCGGAATTCATCGTGATGATCTGCGGCGACATCATGACGATGCCGGGCCTGCCGGCGATGCCCGCCGCGAACAATATCGATCTGGACGCCAGCGGCAACGTGGTGGGAATGTTCTAGCGGTGAGCCAGCGCGCGTGGCTATCGAGAGCAAGTCAATCGACTACGTGGCGCATCATGAGCGCCACGGGCGGGTGATCGACCAGGTGCCATTCTGGTTCCTCGGGAATTTTCATTTCTTCACGATCGCGATCGGCTTCGTAGGGCCGTCGCTGGGCCTCGGTTGGGGCTACACCGCGCTCGCCGGCGCGCTCGGCATCCTGTTCGGTACGGTGTTCGTCGCCTTCCACGCCTCGCAGGGCGTGGAACTCGGCCTGCCGCAGATGATCCAGTCGCGGGCGCAATTCGGGTTCCGAGGCGTGGTGCTGGTGCTGATCGGCACGCTCGCGACCTTCATGGGATTCAATGTCGCCGACACCGTGCTGACCGCCCATGGCCTGCACGGCATCTTCGGCTGGAACGAGCACGTGGTGGCACTGGCCGCGGCGGTGGCTTCCGCTTTGCTGGCGATCTGGGGCCACGACTGGCTGCACCGGATCTTCCGCTGGTGCTTCGCGCTCAGCCTGCCGCTGTATACGCTGCTGACGCTGGCGATCATCGGCGGCTTCGTCCACCCAACGGCATGGACGCCCGGCGCGTTTGGCTGGGCGCCGTTCGCCGCGCAGTTCGCCGCCAGCGCCAGCTACAACATCACCTACGCACCGTCGGTGTCGGACTATTCGCGCTACCTGCCACATGACACGCCGCCGCGCCGGATCATCGCCGCGGTGTTCATCGGCGCCAGTTCTTCGGCGATCTGGCTGATCGCGCTCGGCGCCTGGCTCGCGAACCGGTTGGGCGCGAGCGATGGCCTGGTGGCGCTTTACGTCGCCGGCAATTCGCTGCTGCCGGGATTCGGGGCGGCATTGGCGCTGGCTTCGGTGCTGGCCCTGGTGGCGACGATGGGCTTCAATGCCTACAGCGGCATGCTGACGATCATCACCGGGCTCAGCTCGTTGTTCGAGTGGCCACCCACCGGCCGGATGCGCATCCTCGCCGTGCTGTTGCTGACGGCCGCCGCGCTGGCGCTGTCGCTGGCGATCAGGGTCGGTGCCATCTCGCTGGTGTTCACCGTGCTGACGATCATGCTGTACCTGCTGGTGCCATGGACGGCGGTCAATCTTGCGGATTACTTCTACGTGCGCCGCGGCCGCTACGCGATCACGCACCTGTTCACGCCGCGCGGCATCTACGGCGCCTGGTCGAGGCGCGGCCTGGGCGCGTACGCCGTCGGTTTCGCCGCAATGGTGCCGTTCTTCGTGCTGCCGGATATCTACACCGGCCCCGCAGCGCGCGCATTGGACGGCGTCGACATCAGCTGGCTGGTCGGGTTGCCGGTGGCCGCCGCCGTGTACCTCTGGCTCGCGCGCTCATACGATGTCTCGCACGAGGCGCACGCGATACGAGCCAGCGACCGGGAGCTGAACATCACGCGCGCAGCACCGCCGCCAGCGTGCTGATGGGGCACGCTGCTCAGGATCGCCCATTCACGCCCGCGGCGAGTTTCATCTCCCGCAGCAGCCGCGCGTAGCGCAGATCGCGGCGCAGCGGAGCGAAGGCGGGGTCGTGCTGCAGCTCGTGGCCAAGGTTCACGTCGCGCTCTTTGATCGCGCGCTCGAGCCAGGCAAAGGCACGCTCGCGATCGCCGCGGTCCGCGTAGACGAGCGCGATGTTGACTTCGCCGTAGGTGCCGGTGCGCCGATAGGCCTCAATTGCGCGCTCCAGCGCGGCATCGGATTCAGCGCGCCGTCCAAGCGCCTCATATGCGAATGCCAGGCCGAGGTCGACGCTTGACGGCGGTTCCAGTCGCATTTCCGCCAGCGCGGCCTGCGCGTGGCCGCGTTGCAGCAGTATCCGCCCGAGCATGCGGTGATTGGAACTGAATTCCGGGCTGATCTCGCTGCTGCGCTGGAACGCGCGTTCGGCGCCATCCAGGTCGCCGACCAGGAAATGGATGTAGGCGCTGTTCTGCCAGGAGTCGGGATTCAGCGGGTCGAGCGCCAGTGCGGTATCCTGCAGGCGGATCGCCTCGGCCTGGTGGCCGAGGTCGAATGCCAGCCAGGCGCCGATGTACAGCACGTCCGGGTCGCGCGGATGTGGCGCCAGCACCTGCTGCAGCTCCCGCTCCGCGCCCGGCCAGTCGTATTCATATGTGGCGCGCTCGAGCCCGAGCACCGCATGCGTCAGTCCTGAGTCCGGGTCCAATCGCAGCGCCAGCTGCGCATCACGCACCGCCTCTGGCCAGGCGACGCGCGGCGGCGCAATCTTGCCGCCGACATCCTCGAGGTGCGCGAGCACCAGCGCCTCGGCCGCCTTCACGAATCCCGGATCGATGGCGAGCGCCTGCGCAAAGTCCGTTTTGGCCTCGCCGGCACCGGCATCGCCCCGGTCGATCGCCGCGCGGCCGCGCAGGTAGAGCGAGTAGGCCCCGATGCTCGAGCCCTGGTGCGCGGCGCGGATCGCGTCATCGCCGAGAGCCAGCTGCAGCGCGCGCGCGATCGAGCTGGCGATCTGTACCTGCAGCCGCAGGATGTCGCCGAAATCCCGGTCGTAAACGTCGGACCAGAGCCGCGAGCCATCGTGCGCGTCGACCAGCTCGGCGCTGACCCGCACGCGTCCGCCGACATGCCGGATCGTGCCCTCGACGATGTAGGCAACGCCGAGTTGTGCGCCGACCCGGCGCAGGTCTGCATCATGGCCGCGAAATGCGAATGAAGAAGTGCGGCCGATGACGCGCAGGTCCGGGATGTGCGCCAGCAGGTCGAGGATCTCCTCGGCCGTGCCGTCGGCAAAGTCGTCCTGCCTTGCCGCCCCGCTGAGGTCGGTGAATGGCAGCACCGCGATCGACTTCCCGCGCGGCGGCGCGAGGGCGCGGGCGTGCTGCCAGAGCGCGACTGCCACCAGTGCCACCAGCAGCGCGCCGCCCAGCACCGCCATCACCAGGACTCGACGGTGCTTCCGGGGCGTTCCGTTGGCGTTTGCATTCCCCCGAGCAGCGGGCGAGGGCTGCTGCGGCGCGGCCGGGCCCGGCGCGGCGGCAGGCTTCGTGTCGAGCGTGGCGATGAAGCGGTAGCCACGTCGCGGCAGCGTCTCGATATAGCGCGGGTGTTCGGCGTCATCGCCGAGCGCCAGGCGCAGCCGCCGGACCGCCGCGTTCAGGCCGGAATCGAAATCGACGACGACGCTGGGCCAGAGCCGGGCGATCAGCAGCTCGCGCGTCACCACCTCGCCGGGGCTCTCGAGCAGCGCATGCAGCACCTGCAGGGGGTGGTCCTGCAAACGCAGGCGTGCGCTTCCCCGGGTGAGCTCCCCGCTCTGCACATCCAGCAGCCAGCCGTCGAATCGGAACCGCGTGGTCATGGCATTGGCAGGCCGTGTCAGCCTCAAGTCAGCCACATGTCAGGCGCCCACCATCGACGCGGGAGCCAGCCGGCCGGATTGTATGCGCGCGCCAGGGGCGGCGCATCGCAAGGAGATCTGACCATGAGTGACCGATACGAGGGCACGGTGCCCCGCGCGGCGCGGGCGCTGCTGGTCGGGGTACTGGCCACCGCGCTGTCCGGGGCGCAGGCGTTGGCCGATGAGACCTGCAATTCCCCGTACATCACCAACCTGATCAAGGGCCAGGAGGACTATGTCCACGTTTGGACCCTGGGCGTCGAGGGCCTGGGCGACGGTTCCGACAAGCTCGTGACCATCGATGTCAATCCCGTCTCGGCGGGCTATGGCAAGGTCGTCAACTCGGTGTCGGTCGGGAGCCGCGGGGAGGCGCATCACATGGGCTTCACCGATGATCGCCGCTACCTGTGGGCCGGGGGACTCGACGACAACCGCATCTACGTATTCGATGTCGGCACCGACCCGGCGCAGCCGAGGCTGGTGCGCACCATCACCGACCTGGGCAGCCGAACCGGTTACCTGGGTCCGCACACCTTCTACGCACTGCCGGGCCGGATGCTGATCGGCATGTTGTCGAATACGCACGACAAGGGCGGCGTCACCGGACTCGCGCTCTACAGCAACAGGGGCCAGTTCATCGCCAGGTACGCGATGCCAACCACGAAGATACGCGGCGTGCAGGGCGATGGCTACGGCTATGACGTGGCGGTCAATCCCGCGCGCAACGTGCTGCTGACCTCGAGTTTCGCCGGTTGGGACCACTACATGCGCAGCCTCGGCGAGCTGGTCGGCGATGCGGAGGCAATGAAGCACTTCGGCAACACGATGGTGGTCTGGAACCTGAAGACGATGCAGCCGAGGCAGGTGCTGAACGTGCCGGGCGCGCCCCTCGAGATCCGCTGGGCGCTGGCTCCGCAACAGAACTGGGCTGTGACCGTCGCGGCGCTGACCGCGCAGATCTGGCTGCTGCGCCCCGATGGGCGCGGCCAGTGGCAGGCGCAGGATGTCGGCGCGGTCGGCGATCCGGCCAAGGCGCCGCTGCCGGTCGACATCTCGCTGAGCGCCGATGCGCGCTCACTGTGGATCAACACGTTCGCCGACGGCATGACCCGGCACTTCGACCTAAGCGATCCCGCACATCCGCAGCAGACCTATGCGCTGCACACTGGCGCGCAGGTGAACATGGTCTCGCAGAGCTGGGACGGCAAGCGCCTGTACGTCACCTCCAGCCTGCTGTCGCACTGGGACAAGGGCGGGGCCGGCAACGAGCAATTCCTGAAGGGTTACCGCTGGGACGGACAGCAGCTGACCGAAGCCTTCGTGGTGGACTTCACCAAGGAGCAACTCGGGCGTCCACACCACATGAAGTTCAGCGCGCGTGCGTCGCAGCGCGTGGCGATCCAGCGTGCGGGACTCTAGCTGGCGCGAGCCCGGGTCGCGGCGCGGGCGGACGCGGCTGATGGTACTCGCGTGCGCGCTGCCGCTGGCGCCGGCAGCGGCGCGCGCCGGCGCCGATCCGCTGCCGGC
>JAGWPD010000113.1 GCA_028870705.1 Gammaproteobacteria bacterium | reverse complement strand
TCAGTGCGTTGGTGTCCTTGTCCGCCCAGATCGTGCCGGTGCCGCCGGCCAGCGAGACCGTGGCGGCGCCCGCGGCGCTGGTCGGCGGGGCGCCCGGCGCGCGGCCCGCGCTGGCATTGACGCTGGCATTCGCGGTGATCTGCTCCTTGAGCTTGGTGGCGAGGTCCTCGGCTTTCGCATAATTCAGGTAGCGCACGACGGTTTCGCCGCCGGTGTCGAGCGGCGTGTCGAGATTGGCGATGATCGCGCGGACGCGCAGGCGTTGCGCCGGATCGCCGCTCAGCAGGATGCTGTTGGAGCGGTCGTCGGCGACCATGCGCAGGTTCGAGCCGCCGGCATCGCCGCCGGCCGTGAACAGCGAGCCGAGCACGCGCACCGTGTCGGCTGCCGTGGCGCTCTGCAGCGGGATCACGTCGACATCCGAGCCGCCGCTCTGGTCGATGCGTGCGATGATGCGCATCATCCGGTTGATGTTCGCGGCCCGATCGGACATCACCAGCATGTTGGCGCCGGGGACCGCGGCCATCTGCGCGTTCTGTGGCATGAACGGCCGCAGCACCGGCACGAGCTGCGCGGCGCTGACATTGCTCACCGACACGACCTGCGTGACGACTTCGTCCGAGCCGGAACTGACGCGGCTGGGCAGGTCATCGGCCGGGAACTGCCGCATGTTCGTATCGGGCAGCACCTTGATGATGTTTCCCGAGGGCACGGCGATCAGGCCGTGCACCTGCAGCACCGACAGGAACCCCTGGTAGAACTGCTCGGGCGTCATCGAGGTGCCGGGGCCCGACAGCCAGGTGACCTGTGCGTGCACGCCGGGTGCGACGATGAAGTTGCGGCCGGTGGCCTGGCTCACCAGGTCGATCAGCTGCGTGATGTCGGCATCGCGGAAGTTAGGCGTGATGCGCTGGCCCTGCTGCTGGGCGCTGCTGCCCGTACCGGCGGCCAGCAGCAGCGCGGTGGCGATGAATCCTGCAGCCCGGGCGCGGCGCAAGGCGGTTGCGGACTGTGTTTGCATCAGGAGGTTCGCTTTTATTGATCGCTGAACGCGTGATCGGGCGCGGCTTCGGCCTGCGGGCCCGGCGCATTGGTCTCATCGGCCGCGGCCGGCGTCGGTACTGGGGCTGCCATGTTCCCGCCAAGACCCGGCACGCGCCCCAGGCCGGGGGCGCTGCCGGGTCCGCCGAACGCCCCGCCGCGGCGTGCGGCCGCGGCATTTTGCGCCGCCGCGCTCTCGGCATCGCTGAGCACCGTCTCGAGGTTGAGGTTCAGGTCGGTGGACTGGCCATTGCGCAGTACCGTCAGTGTGGCGCTCGCAGCCGAAGAGAGCGTCTGCAGGATCTCATTGCCGCGGTTGACGTCATCGAGTGGCGTACCGTTCACGGCCGTGACCAGGTCGCCCGCGCGCAGTCCCAGCTGGGTGAAGGCCGCGATGCTGGCGCGCCCGCCCGGGTAGATGCGGAAGCCGCTGAGCTTGCCGCCCGTGCCGCTCATGACCGGCGTGGCGCGCACCAGCCCGCCAAGCAGCGCGCCGTTGCCCTGCGCGAGCGCCACGAGCCGCTGGCCCGGGCTCATCACGGCGCTGGCCGGCGGCGGCGCCGTGGCCGCCAGCGCGGGCTTCTTCGGCAGCAGGAGTGATTCGATGCTGCCATCGCGATCGAGCAGCACGTGGTCAGGGTATACGGAATAGAGTTTCACGCCGCCAGGTACCGCGCCGCCCACCAGGTACAGCCGCGCAGCTGCGGCGCTCGGGCCGATGATGGCCAGGCCGCGCCTGGGGTCGGGCACCGCCAGCACGCCCGCCAGCACCAGCTGGACCGCGGTCTGCGGCGCATTGCCGTCCGCCGCCGCTGCCGGCGCCTCGCCGAACAGGTGCGCGGCCACGATATCCCGCACATTGACGGCCGCTTGGCCCGCTGCCGATGCGGGCAGGGCGTACGTCGCGGCAGCCGTGGTCGCGGTTGCGCCGGAGCCGCCGCGATCCGGGCTGGTGACCAGCACACCGGCCTGGATGGCCACCAGCGCCGCCAGCAGGACCGTGGCGATCCGCGGGCCCTGCCCGGCGAGCATCGCAGCCAGCGCGCCGGGTGAGTTGAGTTCTTCGATCCAGCCCATATCACGGCATCATACGGCCCGGTGCTCGCACGGCTCAACTGTCTGTTTTTTCGAACTTCTTGGGCTTGCCGCGGACCCGCGGTGGGCCCTTGATAGGCATCACGCGAGCGGGCCCGCCACGCTCTATAATCAGCACGTCATGAGTACCGGGAACGAACGACCCGACCAGGGCATTGCGGTCGCCGAGGCGGCGCCAAAGACCAAGGTGCCGCCGCTGTATCGCGTCGTGCTGCTCAATGACGACTACACGCCGATGGAATTCGTGGTAGACGTGCTCGAGCGCTTCTTCTCGATGGCGCGCCATGCGGCGACGCGCGTGATGCTGGAGGTGCACACCAAGGGCAAGGGCGATTGCGGCCTGTTCACCTACGAGATCGCCGAGACCAAGGTCGCGCAGGTCACGCATTATTCCCGCGAGCATCAGCACCCGCTGATGTGCACGCTTGAACAGGCCTGACACAGGAGCGTAGAGCGGTGCTGTCCAGTGAACTTGAATTCTGCCTCAACCAGGCGTTCCGCGAGGCACGTGCGCAGCGCCATGAATTCCTCACCGTCGAGCAGCTGCTGCTGGCGCTGCTCGACGCGCCGAAGGTGCGCGAGGTGATCGGCGGCTGCGGCGGCGACCCGGACCGGCTGATCGCCGAGCTGCGCGCGCACATCGGGGCCAACACGCCGCAGCTGCGCGAGGGCGAGGAGCGCGAGGTGCAGCCGACGCTGGGCTTCCAGCGCGTGCTGCAGCGCGCGGTGTTCCACGTGCAGTCGAGCGGGCGCAAGGAAGTCGGCGTCGTCAACGTGCTGGTCTCGATCTTCAGCGAGAAGCAGAGCCACGCCGTGTTCCTGCTCGGCCGGCAGAACATCACGCGCCTCGATGTCACGCATTTCATCTCCCACGGCATGGCGCGCGGCGACGCGAAGCCCGAGGCGGAGGAGACCGGTGCGGCCGAGGGCGAGCGCGAGGCCGAGGGCGGCAGCGCGCTCGATCGCTACACCACCAACCTCAATGCGCAGGCGCTGGCCGGGCGCATCGACCCGCTGATCGGCCGTTCGCTCGAGATCGAGCGCACGATCGAGATCCTGTGCCGGCGGCGCAAGAACAATCCGCTGTACGTTGGCGAAGCGGGCGTCGGCAAGACCGCGATCGCCGAAGGGCTGGCGCGGCTGATCACCGAAGGCAAGGTGCCGGATGTGCTCAGCGACAGCGTCATCTATGCCCTCGACCTGGGCGCGCTGATCGCCGGCACCAAGTACCGCGGCGATTTCGAGAAGCGCCTCAAGGGCGTGATCGGCGAGCTGAAAAAGCAGCCGGGCGCGATCCTGTTCATCGACGAGATCCACACGGTGATCGGTGCGGGCGCTGCCTCGGGCGGCGTGATGGATGCCTCCAACCTGATCAAGCCGGCGCTCACCAGCGGCGAGCTGCGCTGCATCGGTTCGACCACCTACCAGGAATACCGCGGCATCTTCGAGAAGGACCACGCGCTCTCGCGCCGCTTCCAGAAGATCGATGTCACCGAACCTTCGGTCGCCGAGACCATCGAGATCCTCGCCGGCCTGAAATCGAAGTTCGAGGAACACCACGGCGTCAGCTACGCGCCGGAGGCCCTGCGCGCCGCGGCCGAACTGGCCGACCGGCACATCAACGACCGCAAGCTCCCGGACAAGGCCATCGACGTGGTCGACGAGGCCGGCGCACGGCTGCGCCTCAAGCCCGCCGGCGACGCGGTGCAACGCGTCGAGGTCAGGCATATCGAGGACGTGGTCGCGCGCATTGCGCGCATTCCGCCGAAGCAAGTGTCCTCCTCCGACCGCGACACGCTGCGCAATCTCGAGCGCAATCTCAAGCTGGTGATCTTCGGGCAGGACGCCGCGATCGGCACGCTCGCCTCGGCGATCAAGATGGCGCGCTCGGGGCTCGGCGACCAGCGCCGCCCGGTCGGCAGCTTCCTGTTCGCCGGCCCCACCGGGGTCGGCAAGACCGAGGTCACGCGCCAGCTCGCCATCGCGATGGGCATCGAATTCGTGCGCTTCGACATGTCCGAATACATGGAGCGGCACACGGTCTCGCGCCTGATCGGCGCGCCGCCGGGCTACGTGGGGTTCGACCAGGGCGGCCTGCTGACCGAGGCGATCGCCAAGCACCCGCACTGCGTGCTGCTGCTCGATGAGATCGAGAAGGCGCACCCGGAAGTGTTCAACCTGCTGCTGCAGGTCATGGACCACGGCACACTGACCGACAACAATGGCCGCAAGAGCGATTTCCGCCACGTGATCATCGTCATGACCACCAATGCGGGCACGCTGGAGATGAGCCGCGCCTCGATCGGCTTCGTGAAGGCGGACAACAAGAGCGACGGCATGGCGGCGCTCGACCGGCTGTTCTCGCCCGAGTTCCGCAACCGGCTCGATGCGATCATCCAGTTCGCGCCGCTCGATGCCGCCACCATCGAGCGCGTGGTCGACAAGCTCCTGGTCGAGGCCGACATGCAGCTCGAGCAGAAAGGCGTGTCGCTCAGCGTCGACGAGGCGGCGCGCCGCTGGATCGCCGCCAAGGGGTACGATCCGAAGATGGGCGCGCGGCCGATGGCGCGCGTGATCCAGGAACACCTCAAGCGCCCGCTGGCCGAAGAACTGCTGTTCGGGAAGCTGAGCGGCGGCGGCCAGGCGCTGGTCACGGTGGCCGCGGATGGCCAGGGGCTCAGCATCGAATGCGTGCCGGCGCCGCAGCCGGAAGTCGCCGTGTGAACGTCGCTGCGGGCGGCAGCCAGCCCAGGCGTCAGCGCCCGCGATAGACGATGCGCCCCTTGCTCAGGTCGTAGGGGGTCATCTCCACCGTCACGGCGTCGCCCGTGAGGATACGGATGTAGTTCTTGCGCATCTTGCCCGAGATGTGCGCGGTGACCACGTGCCCGTTCTTCAACTGCACGCGGAAAGTCGTGTTGGGCAGGGTCTCGACGACCTCGCCTTCCATCTGAATGGCGTCTTCTTTTGCCATGCCGTCCACTATAGACCTAAGGGGCGCGAATTCTGCATAAAGCCCTCGCGCAATGCAATTCAGCCGGTGACCGTGCCGCGGGCGCCGCCGGCGGGCGCATCGATCGCCCGCGCCAGGCGTGCCAGGAACTTTTCGCGGGGCAAGGCGCGGCTACCCAGGCTCCGCAGGTGTTCGGAGGGCAGCTGGCAGTCGATCAGCTCGGTGCCGTCAGCGAGGCACTGGCGCACCAGGCCCGCCAGCGCGGCCTTGGAAGCGTCGCGCTCCAGGCTGAACATCGATTCGCCGAAGAACACGCGCCCGAGCCGCACGCCGTATACGCCGCCGACCAGCTTGCCGGCGCGCCGGATTTCACAGCTGTGGGCGAATCCGCGCCGGTGCAGTTCGACATAGGCCGCGCGCATGTCGGTGGTGATCCAGGTGCCGGGGCTGGCCGCGCGCGGCGCGGCGCAGGCATCGATGACGGCCTCGAAATCCCCGTCGACCCGGTATTCGAAACCCCGTACCCGCAACGCGCGCGCGAGGCTGCGCGAGACGTGGAATTCATGCGGCAGCAGCACTTCGCGCGGGTCGGGTGACCACCACAGCACCGGCTGCCCCGGCGAGTACCACGGAAATATGCCACGGCGATAGGCGGCCACCAGCCGCTCGACGGACAGGTCGCCGCCCGCGGCCAGCAGGCCCTGCGGATCGCGCAGCGCACGCTCGACCGGCGGGAAGCTGTCGGCAGGGTCGCCGGGCGCGAGCCACGCGATCATCGTGCCGGCGGCCGCCTGGCGCTCGCGTCCTCAGGCTCGGAATGGCGTATGGCGCGCGGCGGCATCCGCATATTCTGTCACGGCCTCGGCCTCGCGCTGCAGGTAGCGCGCGACGGCAGCGCGCATCGCCGGGTCGGCCAGCCAGTGGGCCGACCAGGTGAAGGCGGGCTCGAAGCCGCGCGCGAGTTTGTGCTCGCCCTGCGTGCCCGGTTCAAAGCGCGCGAGCCCGTGACGGATGCAGTAATCGATGCCCTGGTAGTAGCAGGCCTCGAAATGCAGGCTGTGATAGTCGCCGTCCGCGCCCCAGTAGCGCCCGTAGAGCGTGTCGCGCGAGCGCAGGTACACGGAGGCCGCCACGCAGGTCTGCTCGCGCAGCGCGAGCACGGCTATGAATGAATCGCCGAGCGCGGTGGCGACGCGCCGGAAGAATGCCGCATTCAGGTAGGGCGGATGGCCGTGCCGCTCGAAAGTGGAGGCGTGCAGCTCGTGGACGCGCGCGATGGCGGCCGCATCCAGCTGCGAGCCGGTGCAGGTGCGGAAACTGATGCCCTGTTCGGCGATGCGGCGGCGTTCGCGCCGCACCTTCTTGCGTTTGTCGGCCGAGAAGGTGGCGAGGAAATCCTCGAAATCGCGGTAGCCGCGATTGTGCCATTGGAAATGGCAGTCGCGCCGCAGCAGCCACCCGGCCTCGGCCGCAGTGGCGCGCAGCGGCTCATCGATGAACAGCGCGTGCGCGGACGACCGGCCACGCGCCGCGGCATCGGCGGCGATCGCCGCCAGGGCGGCGCGGCGCGCGCGCTCGCCGCCATCCTCGCCC
>JAGWPD010000112.1 GCA_028870705.1 Gammaproteobacteria bacterium | reverse complement strand
GTGGCGCTCAAAAGGCTTTCACACGGCGTTGCTCGGCGCTGACGTGGAATGACCACGCGGCGCGCCTCGCGCCTGGTCTGAAAGCCTTTTGAGCAGCAACGCATCGACGTCCTGAGTGTGAACAGGCCCTAGCTGCCATGGCTTATTTATTGCGAAGTCGATAATATGATTCACCATGAATCACGAGGTCATGATCACCTGCGCCATCACCGGGGACGACACCAAGGTCACCAAGAGCCCGCACTGCCCGATCACCCCTGAAGGGATCGCAGGCGCCGCGATCGAGGCGGCCAGGGCCGGCGCGGCCATGGTGCATATCCACGTCCGCAATCCGGAAACCGGCGCCTTCAGCATGGAGAGCCGGCACTACCGCGCGGTGGTGAAGCTGATCCGCGAGAGCAAGGTCGACGTGCTCGTCAACCTGACCTGCGGGATGGGCGGCTACATCTACGTCGGCGACAATGGCATGCAGGACACGCCGGCGCCGGGCACCGATTTCGTGTCGCAGGAAGACCGCATGCGCCACATCATCGACCTGTGCGAGGAAGGCCTGTACCGGCCGGACGTCGCCACGCTCGATTGCGGGAGCCTGAACTTCGGCGACACCAACCGCGCCTACATCTCGACCCCCAACTACCTGCGCAAGGGCGCGGCCATCCTGCGCGACCTGAAGGTGAAGGCCGAGCTGGAAATCTTCGACACCGGCAACCTGTGGTTCACGCAGCAGATGATCAAGGAAGGCCTGATCCCCGATCCGGCGCTGATCCAGCTGTGCTGCGGCATCCCCTACGGCGTGCCCGCTGATACCGGCCACCTGCTCGCGATGGTCAATGCCCTGCCCGCCGGCTGCGTGTGGACCTCGTTCGGCATCAGCCGCATGCAGATGCCTTGGGTGGCGCAGTCGATCCTGCTGGGCGGCAATGTGCGCGTCGGCCTCGAGGACAACCTGTATCTGAGCCGCGGCGTGTACGCCAGCAACGCGCAGCTGGTGGAGAAGGCGCGCACGATCATCGAGGCCATGGGCGCCAAGCTCATCACCCCTGCCCAGGCGCGGGAACGGCTGAAGATCCACTGAGATCCCCGTGCAGGCGCTGAAGATCTACTCCACCGCGGTATCGCCCGAGTGGATCGACTACAACGGCCACATGCGCGACGGCTACTACGGCCTGGTGATGAGCCTCGCCTGCGACGCGCTGATGGATCACCTCGGCCTCGACGAACGCTACCGGCGCGAGACCGGCGGCACGCTGTTCACGCTCGAGCAGCACCTGCATTTCCTGCACGAGGTGCAGCGCAGCGACCAGCTCGACGTGCGCGTGCGGGTGCTGGCCGCTGACCGCAAGCGGGTGCACGCCGCTTTCGATTTCTACTGCGCGCGCTACGCGGATCCGGTGGCGACCGGCGAGCTGATGTTGTTGCACGTGCGCCAGGGCGAGAAGACCGGTTCGGCGCCCTTCCCGCCCGCGATCCAGACGGCCATCGCGACGCTGCTGGCCGTGACCGACGGGCTCCCGCCACCCGGGCCGGGTTCGCGACGGCTCGAACTGCGGGCCCGCTAGGTGCCACCCGCCCGGCCTGCGCCCCAGCCTGGCGCGCTCAGTGAGACGGCGCTGCGGCGCCTGCTGCGGCCACAGAGCATGGCGCTGATCGGTGGCAGCTGGACGGACGCCGTCGCCGCGGGCAACCGGGCCATTGGCTATCGCGGCCAGATCTGGCGCGTCAATCCGCGGCGGGCCTCGACGCCCGGGTGCCGCTACTACGCTTCGGTCGATGAACTGCCCGGATCGCCGGACCAGGCCTTCATCGCGGTGCCGGCGCGCGCTGCGATCGGCGTCGCGGCCGCGCTCGAACGGCACAGGGCCGGCGGTTTCGTCTGCTTTGCCTCGGGCTTCTCCGAGTTGGGGACCGCGGCCGGCCGGCAACTGACCGACGCGCTGGTCGCGGCTGCGCCGAGCGTGCCGTTCTTCGGACCCAACTGCTACGGCATCGCGAATTTCTTCGATCGTTGCGCGCTGCTGCCTGATCAGGTCGTGGGCGCGCCGCTCGAACGCGGCGTGGCGCTGATCTGCCAGAGCGGCACGATCGGCCTGACGCTGACCTTCAACGGGCGTTCGGTGCCGATCGGCTACCTGTTCACGGTCGGCAACCAGACCCGGCTTGCGGTCGAGGACCTGATCGAACTGCTGTGCGCGGACGAGCGGGTCAGCGCCTTCGGCCTGTACGTCGAGGGCATCAAGGACCTGCAGCGTTTCGCGCAGGCCGCCGAGCGCGCGCGCGCCGTTGGCAAGCCGATCGCACTCGTCAAGGCCGGTCGCACCGAGGCGGCCGCGCGTACCGCGCAGACGCACACCGGCGCGCTCACCGGGGCCGATGCCAGCTTCGATGCCTTCTGCCGCGCGGCGGGCATCGCGCGCTGCGAAACGCTCGCCGGCCTGTGCGAGACGCTGAAGCTCCTCCACGCGGGCGGTCCCTTGCCCGGGCGCCGTGTGCTGGTCATGGGGTTCTCGGGCGGCGATATCGCGATGACCGCCGACGTGGCGCGGCACGGCGGACTGCAGTTCCCGTCCTTCGATCCGGACCGGACGGCAAAGCTGCGCGGGATCCTCGGCGAGCGCGTGACCATCGGCAATCCCTTCGACGTGCACACCTATGCCTGGTTCGACCTGCCGCGCCTCCGCTCGCTGTTCGACACCACCCTCGCCTGCGGGCTCGATGCGGTCGCGCTCATGCTCGATTGTCCGCCGGAAACGGCCGACACCACGGCATTCACCAACGTGATCTCCGAATTCGTCGCGGCCAGCGCAGCCCCGGGCGCCTCGCGTTCGGCGCTGCTGGCCTCGCTCCCCGAGACGATTCCGCCGTCGGTGCGCGCACAGTGCCTGAGCGGCGGAGTCGCCCCGCTCCAGGGGCAACGCGAGGCGCTCGAGGCGCTCGACCTGTGCGCTGCGATGGGCGAGGCCTGGTCGGCCGGGGCCGCGGTGCGCCTGCTGCGGCCAGCCGGCCCCCCATCGGCATTGCGGCTGCTGTCGGAGTTCGAGGCCAAGGCGGCGCTGCAGGCCTTCGGCGTGCCGGTACCTCGATCCAGGCTGGTGGCGATCGACGGCGCAGTGGCCGCCGCCGCGGCGATCGGCTACCCGGTGGTGATGAAGGCTGCCGACGCCGCGCTCGCGCACAAGTCCGATGTCGGTGGCGTGATCCTGGACATCCGCGATGCTGCTGCGGCCGCTGCCGCGGCGGCGAAACTCCGGGCGTTGTCGGGCAAGGTGCTGGTGGAGGAGATGGTCGTCGATGGCGTGGCCGAGATCCTGGTCGGCGCGATCGTGGATCCGCAGTTCGGCCTCACGCTCGTGTTCGGGGCGGGCGGTGTGCTCACCGAGCTGCTGCATGAGTCCGTGAGCCTGCTGCCGCCATTCACCGCGGCAGCGGTGCGTGCGGCGCTGGCGCGCCTGCGCGTGCAGCGCCTGCTGGCAGGGTTTCGCGGCAAGCCGTCCGGCGACATCGCGGCGCTGGTCGCCGCAATCCTGGCCGTGGGCCGGTACGCGGAGGCCAACCTCGGACGGCTCGCGGAGCTCGACGTAAACCCGCTGATCGTGCGGCCGGCTGGCCGCGGCGCGGTGGCCGTCGATGCGCTGATACGGATCGGATCCTGAGATACAGAGTCGCAAAGTGCATGAGGAGGGATAGCCATGGCTGACGGGATCGTTATCACGCGTGACGATGCGGTGCTCGAGGTGCGGCTCGACCGGCCGAAGGCGAATGCCATCGACCTCAAGGCAAGCCGCGTGCTGAATGACGCATTCCGCGCCTTCCGCGACGATCCGGCGCTGCGCGTGGCGATCGTCACGGGCACCGGCGAGAAATTCTTCTCTGCCGGCTGGGACCTCAAGGCCGCCGCCGGCGGCGAGGCGACCGACTCGGACTGGGGCGAAGGCGGATTCGGCGGGCTCAACCATCCGCGCAACCTGAACAAGCCGATCATCGCGGCCGTGAACGGCATCGCCTGCGGCGGCGGCTTCGAGCTCATGATCGGCGCGGACATCATCGTGGTCGAAGAGCACGCAACCTTCGCGCTTCCGGAAATCAATGTCGGCGTGCTGCCGGATTCCGGCACCATCAAGCTGCGGCGGCGCATTCCCTATCACGTCGCGGTGGAATTCCTGCTGACCGGCCGCTGGATGGATGCGGTCGAAGCCAAGCACTGGGGCCTCGTCAACCACGTCGTGCCGCGGGGGCGGTCGCTGGCGAAGGCACGCGAGATCGCCCGGCAGCTGGCCGACGGCCCACCGCTCCTGTTCCCGGCGATCAAGCAGCTGCTCCGCCACAGCGAGATGGTGGCCGAGCACGAGGCCTTCATGCTGCACGATTCCCTCGACCTGGTGCAGCGCGTCGCGCGTTCCGAGGATCTCAAGGAAGGCGCGCGCGCGTTCGCGCAGAAGCGCAAGCCACGCTGGACTGGGCGGTAGCGCGGGCTCAGCCCCGCGGCCCTAGCCGCCCAGCGGCCGCAGGAGCGAACGCGAGATGATGTGGCGCTGGATCTCGCTGGTGCCCTCCCAGATGCGCTCGATGCGCGCGTCGCGCCAGATGCGCTCGAGTGGCAGATCGGACATCAGGCCCATGCCGCCGTGGATCTGCAGCGCCTCGTCCGCCACCATTGCCAGCATCTCGGTCGCCTTGAGCTTGGCCATCGCGAAGTCGGCGTCCGTGGCGATACCCTGATCATGCCTCCAGGCCGCTTCGAGCGTCAGCAGCTCGGCGGCACGCAGCTCCATGGCCATGTCGGCCAGCTTGAAGCTGATCCCCTGGAACTTGCCGATCGATTGCCCGAACTGCACCCGATCCACCGACCATTGCTTCGCGAGTCCGAGTGCGCGCTCGGCACGGCCGAGGCAACCGGCGGCGACCTGCAGCCGCGTCGCGGCCAGCCAGGCGTTGGCCACGTCGAACCCCTTGTCGACCTCGCCGAGCACGGCGTCGGCGCTGACGCGGCAATCGGTGAAACGCAGGATGCAGTTGTTGTAGCCGCGGTGCGAGACGTTGTGGTAGCCGGGCAATACTTCAAAACCCGGGTGGCCCTTGTCGATCAGGAAGGTGGTCATTTTCTTGCGCGGCCCGCGCGCCGATTCCTCGGCGGCGGTCGCCGCCACCAGGATCACGAAGTCGGCGTGGTCGGCGTGGCTGATGAAATGCTTGGTGCCGTTGATGATGAAGTCATCGCCGGCACGCACCGCGGTCGTCTTCATGCCGCGCAGGTCCGAGCCCGCACCCGGTTCGGTCATGGCGAGGCAATCGGTGCGCTCACCACGCACCGCCGGCAGCAGGTAACGCTCGCGCTGAGCGCCCTGGCAGGCCATCAGGATGTTGGACGGCCGGCCGACGCAGCAATAGTGGAGCGCGTAGTTCGCGCGCCCCAGCTCCTTTTCGTACAGCACCCAGCTGACGGTATCGAGCCCCCCGCCGCCGACTTCGGCCGGCATGTTGGCCGCGTACAGCCCGGCCTCGATTGCCTTGCGCCGGAGCTGCTGGAGCAGCTCGGGCCGCAGCACGCCGGAGTCCTCGACCTCCTTTTCGTGCGGATACAACTCCTGTTCGACGAAGGTCCGCGTGGTCTTGACGATCAATTCCTGCTCTTCGGTCAATGAGAAATCCATGCTGTCTACTCCGTGATGCCCTGCGCCGACGCGCCGCGCGCCCAGTTCCTCAGCAATGCGAGGTGCAGCTCGAGCTGGCGGACCTGCACGCGCGCGGGCCAGTCCCGCGGGCTGGAAACGGCGCTGGTGGTGATGCCGTTCAGGAAGGTGATGAGCGAGCGCAGCGCCTGGCCACGCACGCCGGCGGACCAGGCGCGCGACTCCGGCCACTGTTCCGCCAGGCAGCGCTCGAACAGCTTGCGGTATTCGCGATGCACCCAGGCGTTGAGGCGCTTGAGACGCGGATCGGCGGAAAGCTGGCCCCAGAACGCCGTCCAGAAGGCGCACTCGATGCGCCGCTGCGCATCGATCGGCAGTGCTTCAGTCAGGACTTCCAGCAGGCCGTCGCGGGGCGGACCGGCGGGCGGGCGCTGCAGTCGCTGGTCCATGCGCCGCAGGATCAGGCGGAGCGCCGCCAGGATGATCTCCTGCTTCGAATCGAAATAGTAGGCCACCATGCCGGTGGTGTAGCCCGCCGCGCGCGCGATCTGCTCGACGGTCGCACGGGCGAACCCATGGCGCGCCACTGCGCGGCAGGCGACCAGCGCGATTTCATCGCGCCGCCGGGCATGATCGACCCGCTTGGGCAAGCGCCGGCCTAGCCCGCGGGCCGCGGTTGGCCGATGGCGCGACCCGCCTGCGGCGGAAATGCCCTGGCGGCCTCCGCATCGCGGATGCGCTCGAGCTGCGCGCGGATGGGCTGCGGGGCCGGCACGGTCTTGCCGGAACCCGCCCCGACATGCAGATGCATGTGCTCGCCGGTTGCGGCCAGCACCCGGTCACGCTGGCGATACAGCGAGTGGAACAGCCGCAGGCGCTTGTCGTCGACCGCGAGCACGCGCGTTTCCACGTAAAAGGGTTCGCCGGCGCGCAGTTCGGCGCGGTGCGTGGTGTGGCTTTCGACGGTGTAGTACATGCCGACGCGGGCGCGGTAGTCCTCATCGATGCCCACGCGGCGGCACAGCGCATCGAAGGCGTCGCCGAAGGCCTGCTGGTAGCGCGAATCGGTCATATGGCCGTTGTAGTCGATCCACTCCGGGCGCACGGCGCCGGCGAGCGGCGCGAGCGCCGCGCCAGCGGCGGCGGATGGCTGCGCGGCCGCCTGGTCGGCATACAGTCGCTGCTCGAGCGCGCGCAGCGTGGCGCCAGCCCCGATGTCGTACTGGCGCAGCACCTGCTGGATCGCGACCAGGTAGTCATCGCGCAAGCGCTCGAGCTCACGGATCGAGCGGCCCGCAGCCTGATCCTGCGTGCCCTTCACCATGCGGTCGATCAGCTCTTCGGTGAGCTCCGGCGCCTCCAGTCTGGTCCAGGGCCATTTCAGGCAGGGGCCGAACTGGTGCAGCATGTGGCGCATGCCGGTCTCGCCGCCGGCCAGATGGTAGATCAGGTTCGTGCCCATCGCCGCCCAGCGCAGCCCGGGCCCGTAGATGATCGAATCATCCAGCTCGCCGGTGGTGGCCACGCCGTCATTGATCATGTGGAGGATCTCGCGCCAGATCGCCTCCTGCAGGCGATCGGTGAGGTGGCCGGGCACTTCGCGGCGCACGTGCAGCGCGTGCATGCCGATGTACGTATAGAAGCTGCGCGCCGCTTCGATCGTCGCCGGGGCGGTCTGCCCGCCGCCGACCAGTTCCACCAGCGGCAGCAGGTACACGGGGTTGAACGGGTGACCGACCAGCAGACGCTCGGGCGCGACCATCTTCGCCTGCAGGTCGCTCGGCATCAGGCCGGAGGTACTGGATGCGATCACCACATCGGGCGGCGCGGTGCGGCTGATGTCCCCCAGCACACGCTGCTTGAGCTCGAGCTGCTCCGGGATGTTCTCCTGGATGAAATCGGCCCGGCGGGCCATCTCGTGCATGTTGGTGGTGAAACTGAGCCTGCCCTTGGGTGGAAGCGGCGCGAGCGTCAATCGCGCCAGCGCCGGCTCGGCATTCGCCACGGCCTCGCGGATCCACTGCTCCATCTCCGGCTTGACGTCCGCCGCAACCACGTCGATGCCAAAGTGCATGGCGCGCGCCGCCCAGCCGCCGCCGATGACTCCGGTGCCGAGCAGTCCGAGTGTTCCGACCTTTCTCATGTCGTGGATCCCTGGCGCGCCGCGCGGGCCGCATCGTGGCGCCATGCCGGCGCCTCTTTAAATGTCACAGCCATGATAATAAAACCCCGCCGGGGTGGGAAGCGCGGCGGTGCCGCCCGGGCGCACACGCGGAGGCCGGAGGGCCGCGCCCGCAGCGGCCGCGCCGGAGGCTCGCCAGGCTTTGTCGCCTGCGCCGGCTGGAGCCGCTACAATTCCGCCCCTCCCGGAGGCAGGCCGCAGTGAGTTCATTCCCGATCGACCTGGTACGCGCCCAATTCCCTGCGCTGGAGAACCCGGCCGCGTATCTGGACAATCCGGCGGGCACGCAGGTGCCGCGCACGGTATCGGCGGCGGTGGGCGCCGCGATGAATGACGCGGCCAGCAACCTGGGCGGCTACTTCCAGGCCTCGCAGGCCGCTGATTCGATCTACGAGCAGGCCCACGAAGCCATGGCGGTGCTGCTGGGCGGATCCTCGGGCCGCGAGATCGTGATTGGACAGTCGATGACGATGCTGACCTTCCAGATGTCGCGCTCGCTCGGTCGCGCCTGGGGACCCGGCGATGAATTGATCGTCACGCAGATGGACCATGAGGGCAATGTCTCGCCCTGGCTGCGGCTGGCCGAGGACCGCGGCATGACGGTGCGCTGGCTGCCCTTCAATCGCGACAGCTGGCGCATCGAGCCGGACGAGCTCGCGCCCCTGCTCAGCGCGCGCACGCGGCTGCTGGCGCTGAACTACGCCAGCAACTTGACCGGCTCGATCAACCCGGTCGCGGAACTCGCGCGCCTGGCGCGGCAGGCTGGCGCGCTGGTCTATGTCGATGCGGTACAGTTCGTGCCGCACGGCAAGGCGGAGGTCGCCCGGCTGGATTGCGACTTCCTCGCCTGCTCGGCCTACAAATTCTTCGGACCGCACCTGGGCGTGCTGTGGGGCCGCGAAGCGCTGCTCGCCGAGACCTATGCGTACGCTGTCCGCTGCGCCCCGCAGCTGCCGCCCGGTCGGCACGAAACCGGCACGCCGCAGACCGAGCTGCATGCGGGCCTGGCCGCCGCCGCCGGCTACTTTGCCTGGCTCGGCGGACAGACCGGCGCGACGGGCTCCGCGGCGGAGCGGATAGCCGGCGCCTACGCCGCCGCGACGCACTACGAAATGGGATTGGCGCAGCAACTGATCGAGGGGTTGCTGCAAATCCCCGGGGTAAAGGTGCAGGGCATCACTGGTGCGGGACTGCGCGACCGGCGCGTGCCGACCGTGTCGATAATCCATCCGGGCCAGCGCAATTCCACCCTTGCGCGCGCTCTGGCCGCGCAGGGCATCAACGTCTGGTCGGGACACAACTACGCGCTGGAGCTCGCGCGCCGGCTCGGGCTCGAGGAATCCGAAGGCGTGTTGCGCATCGGGTTGGCGCATTACAACACGCAGGGCGAGGTCGAACGCATCCTGGCGGCGCTGCGGGCGCTGCTGTGCTCGTGAAGCTGCGGATCGCCTGTTGCACCTTGGCCGGCGTGGTGCTGGCCACGCTGACGCTGAATGGCGCGCGCGCCGCAGAGCTCGCCGACCTGGTGCGCGCGCAGCGCGCCGTGCGGGTCAATGGCGTCATTGAAACCTGGAAGCTGGAATGGGAGACGCTGCCAGTTCCGGTCTGCGGGCCTGACGACGTTGCGGTCGCCCTCGCCTGCCCCTGCGCGGGTTTCGCCTATGGCGAGGCCGGTCGCCTGTCGCTGGTAAGGTTGCGCGCCGGCGCCACGCGCGAGGTGCTGGACCTGACCGGTTTCTATCGGCACGAAGCGGTGCCGGGGCCGGGGAACCTGGCGGTGCTGCAGCGCTGGGTGCCGGTGCCCGCCACTGCGCACGATGAGGACGACGATTGGCACCACGCCTCCGATCTGAATTTCATCGCCCGCGTCCGCGCCCGTGGCGCGGCGGATGTGATGCGGCTTGCCGATTTCAACCACGACGGGCAGGCGAACGAATTCCTGCTGCAGGTCGGCACGCAGGGCTGCGGTGCGCGCCGGATGGTGCTGGTGGGCGTGTCGAAGTACAACGCGCACCTGCACGTGTTCGCCTCCGCGGAAGCGCCCGACGTGCCCCTGGAGCTTGATCCGCAGACCTGGGAGGCGGTGCGCCGGCACGCGGGACCCGTGCATGTGCTCGAATCGCGCTGCGACGGCCAGGCGGGCCAGGCGGGCCAGGTGGAAACGGAAGTGCGCGTCGAAGCGCGCCGCGGTATTTTCCACGTGCAGCGCGAGTCGCATCCGTGCGCCGGCGGGAACTCCGGCGCGAGCGCCCCGGGCACGCCGTAGGGCCTGGAGAAAATCGCCGTGCGCGTCCGCGCGGCTCAGGGCCAGGCGTGCGCGTCAGCGGCGAAACCCCGGCTTTCCGCCCGGACCACGCAGAATCTCTGGCCGGTTGGAGCCTCCAGCACCCACCAGGTGTGCACCTGCTGCACGCGCCGGGCCCCAAGCCGCTCGAGGCGCCGCACCTCCGCCTCCACATCGTCCGACTCGATGTCGAGGTGCACGCGGCTTGGGTGCGTGACGGCCTGCACTTCGACGTGCAGGCGCTCCTGCGGATCGATCAGCCGCACGTACTTGTCGCCCTCTTCGCCCGGCAACGCGCGCAGCTCCATGCCCAGCGCGCCGCCCCAGAATTGGGCCGCGGCCTGCAGTTGCGGCGTGTTGCAATCGATGATGAAGCCGGCCAGCCTGCTCTTGTGCATGAAATCTCCCTCGCTGCCCGCTGCGGAAGCCCGGATGCAAGCATAATACGCGGCGACCCATCTGGGATGAACGGCGGGAGCGGCACCCATGGACGAGGAATGGTCACTGCGCGTCGACCTGGCGGCGGCGTTCCGGCTGGCGGTCGAGTTCAACTGGCATGAAGCGGTCGGCAACCATTTCAGCGCCAGCGTGTCCGCCGATGGCCGCCGCTTCCTGCTGAATCCGCGCTGGAAGCATTTTTCCACCATCCGCGCCAGCGACCTGCTGCGCGTCGATGCCGATGACGCGGAGACGATGCGGCGCGCGGGTGCGCCCGACCCGTCGGCCTGGTGCATCCACGGCGCGGTGCACCGCGCGGTGCCACAGGCGCGTGTGCTGCTGCATTGCCATCCGCCGTATGCCACCGCGCTCGCGGCGCTCAGGGATCCGATGCTCAAGCCGATCGACCAGAACACCGCCCGCTTCACCGGGCTGGTCGGCCTCGACCGGGGGTACGGCGGCATCGCCGACGACGAGGCCGAGGGCCAACGAATCGCCGCGGCTCTCGCGCGCCACCCCGTCCTGCTGATGGGCAACCACGGTCTGTCGGTGACCGCGCCCACGGTCGCCGAGGCCTTCGAACACCTGTATTTCTTCGAGCGCGCCAGCCGCACGCTGCTGCTGGCCTATGCCAGCGGGCAGCCGCTGAAAGTGATGAGCGACGCCATCGCCAGCAAGACCGCGGCGGATTGGCGCGAGTACCGCGAGTCGGCATTTGCGCATTTCGGCCAGCTGAAAGCGATGCTCGATGCGAAGGACGGGTCCTACCGGGAGTAGCCATGCACGACACAACCGTTTATGCACAACGCCGGCGCAATTTCCGCGCCCTGCACCAGCAGGGCTGCTTCCTGCTGCCCAACCCCTGGGACATCGGCGGGGCCGTGCGGCTCGAGCGCCTCGGCTACCAGGCGATCGCCAGCTCGAGCGCGGCCTGTGCGCTGGCGCTTGGACGCACCGACTACCACATCACGCTCGCGCAGGCGCTGGATCACCTGCGCCTGCTGGTAAACGCGACGCAGCTGCCCGTGAACGCGGACTTCGAGGATGGCTTTGCCGACGAGCCCGAGCGCGTGGCGGACAACGTGCGCGCCGCGATCGCCACCGGCATCGCCGGGATCTCGATCGAGGACCGCAACGGCGGGCAGCTCCACGAGCGCGCACGCGCAATCGAGCGCGTGGCAGCGGCGCGGGCTGCGATCGCCGACGCGGGGGCCGACGTGGTATTGGTGGCGCGCACCGAGGCCTACCTGCAGGGACACACAGACCCCGGACCCGTCATCGAGCGACTGCAGGCATTCGCGGCCGCGGGCGCGGACTGCCTGTACGCACCGGGCGTCGAGGACATGGGCGCGATCCGCGACATCGTGCGCGCGGTGGCGCCGAAGCCGGTCAACGTGCTGCTGCACGGCCGGCAGATGCAGGTGGGCGAGCTGGCCGGAGCCGGCGTGCGGCGCGTGAGCCTCGGTGGCGCACTGGCCGGCGCGGCCTGGCGCGCGTTCGAGGCGGCCGCACGGCAGTTCCTGGAGCACGGAACGCTGCAGTCGCGCGGCTGAGGCCCGGGGCGCGCCCGGGCCGATCAGGCGCGCAGCGCCGTCATGCCCCGCGCCACGGCCGGTCGCTCCAGGAACTGCTGCAACGCGCGGCGCAGCTGCGGGCAATCATCGTATCCGACCAGCGGCGCGGCTTCGTAGTAAGTCACCAGGTGATTCACCCACGGGAAGGTCGCTACATCCGCGATCGTGTACCGCTCGCCCATGATCCAGCGGCGGCCGGTGAGGCGTTCCTCGAGCACCCGCAGCAGCCGGCGTGCTTCGGCGACGTAGCGCTGCAGCGGCCGCTTGTCTTCCCACTCGCGCCCGGCGAAACGGTTGAAGAAGCCGACCTGGCCGAAGCTCGGTCCAACGTTGCCCATCTGGAACATCAGCCACTGCAGCGTCCAGAGGCGTTCCGCCGCGCCAGCCGGCAGCAGCTGCCCGCTCTTCTCCGCCAGGTACCACAGGATCGCTCCCGACTCGAACAGCGGCAGCGGCACACCATCAGGTCCCTGCGGATCGAGGATCGCGGGAATGCGGTCATTGGGGTTGAGCAGGTGGAATTCGGGCGAGTACTGCTCGTGGCGATCGAACTCGACGCGGTGCCCTTCGTACGGCAGGCCGGTTTCTTCGAGCATGACCGCGACCTTGATGCCGTTGGGCGTGGGCAGCGAGTAGAGCTGCAGCCGGTCCGGGTGGCGCGGCGGCCATTTTAGCGTGACCGGATGATCGGCGAGGCCGGCCATGCGCTCAGGTCACCGGCGGCGCGCCGCCCGCTGCCTTGCGACGCTCGACGTAGGCATCGAGCGCCTCGACGATGGCCGGATCGCGCACCGGCGCGACGAAGTCATCGAGGGTCGAGTGCCAGATCGAGTTGGCGCGCTGCGTGGCGGTCTTCGCGCCGTCGTCGTTCCAGGCGCCGAAATTGCGCCAGTCGGAGACCAGCGGCGCGTAGAACGCGGTGCGGTAGCGCTCCATCGTATGGGCGCAGCCGAAGAAGTGCCCGCCCGGGCCGACCTCGCCCACGGCTTCGAGGCCAAGGTCGGCCGGTGCCGCGCCGACCGGCTGGAACACTTCGGCGAACATCTGCAGCATCTCGATGTCGAGGATGAACTTCTCGTAGGACGTGGACAGGCCGCTTTCCATCCAGCCAGCCGCGTGCAGGATGAAGTTGCAGCCGCCGAGCAGCGCGCCCCACAGGCTCATCTGCGCTTCGTAGGCGGCCTGCGCATCCGGCACGTTTGCGGCGGTCGCGTTCGACGAACGCCACGGCAGACCAAGGTAGCGTGCCAGCTGGCCGGCGCCAAACGAGGCTTTCACGTATTCGGGCGTGCCGAATGCGGGCGAGCCGGACTTCATGTCCACGTTCGAGGTGAAACTGCCGTACATCACCGGTGCGCCCGCGCGTGTGATCTGCGCCAGAGTGATCCCCGCCAGCGCCTCCGCGTGCGCGAGCGTCAGCGCGCCCGCAATGGTCACGGGCGCCATCGCCCCGGCGAGCGTGAACGGCGTGATGATCGTCGGCTGGCCCGCAGCGGCAAAATCGATGATGCCCTCGGACATCGGGATGTCGAGCTGCAGCGGCGAGTTGGTATTGATCACCGTGTAGGTGCAGGGGCGCTGCGCGAACTGCTCCTCGCTCAGGCCGAGCGCAATGCGCAGCAGCGCGAAGTTGTCGGCGACCTGCTGGCGGCCGCGGGAAAAAATGAACGGCACTTTGTCTGTCAAAAGTAGCTGGGCTCGAGTGACCTCCAGGTGGCGGATATGTACCGCAATATCCTGCGGTTCCACGCCGCTCCCGAGCACGTGGATCGCCTCGAAGCTCTGGCAGAGCTTCATCAGGTTGCAGAAATCCTCGAACGTGCCCGCGCGGCGGCCGCGTTCGATGTCCATGATGTTCGGCGGTCCCGAGGTGGGCGCAAAGGCCACGGCGCGGCCGGACACCGGCACGTCGCGGGCGGGATCGATGGCATGCAGCGTCAGCGTGCGCGGCGTGCTGGCCAGCGCCTGCGCGACCAGGCCACGGTCGAGCCTGACCATCAGCGTCGCCTCGTCCACCTGCGCGCCGCCCTGCGCGTAGCGTGCGCGCGCGTCCGCGGCGAGCACTTTCATGCCCTGGTTCTCGAGCAGACCCAGCGCAGCGTGGTGGATCGCGGCGACCTGGTCGTCTGAAAAGACCCGCAGCGGTTCGAAGGGATTCTGGAGATGCCGGTAGGTCAGCGTCCGGTCCACGGCCGGCGGCGCGCTCTG
>JAGWPD010000010.1 GCA_028870705.1 Gammaproteobacteria bacterium | reverse complement strand
GGGCGTCACTTCACGCGCCGGGTAGATCGCGTTGTCCCAAGCCGTCACGGTGTAAAGTGGCACATCGAACCCCGCATCCAACGCGAGTCGCTTGAGATCCGCGATGTGCGCGCGGCCCTCGTGGGGGCCGTTGCGGTTGTACTCGTTCTCGATCTGCACCCCGATCACGGGGCCGCCGTCCTTCCACAGCAGCCCGCGGACCTGGGCGCCGATGTGCTCGTAGAAGCGACTGACGTAGTGCAGGTAGACCGGATCGCTGCGGCGCGTCGGCATGGAATCCACGACCCAGTCCGGAATGCCGCCATAGCGTACCTCGGCGTGAACCCAGGGCCCCAGCCGCAGAAACACGAGCAGCCCGTGCCTGGCGCACAGTTCGACGAAGCGATGCAGGTCGCGGTCACCATTCCAGTCGAACTGCCCGTCGCGTTCCTCGTGGTGCTGCCAGATGACGTAGGCCGATACGATATCGACGCCGGCTGCACGCATCTTGGCGAGTTCCTCGTCCCAGTATTGCGCCGGCACGCGCGAGTAGTGCATTTCGCCCATGACCGGCAGCCAGGGCTTGCCGTCGCGCAGCAGGTAGCGGTTATTGACACCGATACTGTGGCCGGTGACCGAGGTTGTCGTGCCCAGGTGCAGGTAGCCCGTGGTCGGCGCCGGCACGGCGCCGGTCGCATCGACTTGCAGCAGGGTACCGGCGCGGCTGTCCACATGCACGACGAGTGCGACGAGCGACAGGCACAACAGCAGAGGGCGCAACAGTCGCATGGCCTTACTCCTTCGCCTGGGAGCCAGTGCGGATCGGCAAGTGCGGTGGGCGTGCCACGAACGGCGCCCCCAACGACGTCAATTTCGCGCCGCCACCATAGCTTCAGACCGACATCGAGCAGGTAGGAGCGGCCGGACAGATCATAACCGCTGTCATTGGAGAGGTGGTTCGGATCGTTGGATACGGGCTGTTGACCGGCGCCATCTCGTGGATATTCAATTGCACGTACGCGTGCTTCAGGTACATGCCGAAATCCTTGAAGACGCCAGGCAGGAAGCAGAAGCGCGTCTGTCACGTGAACTCGACTCCCTCGCGGTGCCCACCCGCCGTGTTGTTCTCCGAAGTGGTGATCGCCAGCTGCCCATCGATGAACTGTGTGGATGAGCCGAAGTCGCGGGAGAAATCGAGCGTGAGGGCGGCCACCTTGTCGCGCATCTCCGCCGGACCGTCGCTCTGGCCATTGCGCGAAGTGTCGACGTACTGTATCGACGGGTCGGCCGGATTGAAACCGGTCATCGCCGCCCTCGGCGCGTGGCCCACGCCGATTTCGAAGGACGCCGCCGGCGAATAGACGCTGCCGAGATAGATCGCGTCCCAGCGGTTTTTGCGCCAGGAATCCGGGTAGGCGAAGTCGGGCTGGCCGTCCCAGGCATCGCCCTTCTACGCGGCGTTCAGCCCCCCAATGTCTTTTGTCGTGAAGTTGTCGCTGACCGGCGGCGTATACCGGCTTGTATAGAGAAACTATGAGCGCCAGCGCGCCCGTGCCGTACGTCCGGCGGGAATAACGTTCTTTCGCTGAGATTCCCTCATTTGCACGTGTCATGCGTTCCCGGCTGGTGCCCAGAAGCGCCCTATGTCAGTAAGATAGGATAAATCCTATTCAATAAGTCAAGACTCGTGCCGCGAGGCGAGCGACTTGAGCGCCAAACAATGCCGCGGCAAAGCACTGCCCGGAATCCATGAACACGATTCCTTGCGACGCACGCAGGGAATGTGCAAGCCGGGCACAGGATTCCAGGATTGGGCGCGCGCTGTGCAATCCCGCGCGCCAGCGGGGCTATTCGCAGGCGCGCAGCGTGCACAGGCTGGGCCAATCGCGCTCAGGTTGGCGAGTGGCTTCCTCGATCCGCTCTGTGCGCAGAAGGACAACCGCCCGCGGATCGACGAGTTCGAG
>JAGWPD010000111.1 GCA_028870705.1 Gammaproteobacteria bacterium | reverse complement strand
GCGCAGCGCGCGCACCAGCGGCTCGCCCGGATCGTCGGCCTCGAGGGCGGCGATGATGCGGGGCGGACTCTGCCACAGGCGGGCGATGCGCCCGGCCATCGCGCGCGCGAACCGATCGATCACCTGCAGGAATACCGCCGGCGCGGGCCCGAGCCCGGATTGCGTGCGGTACTGATCTTCCACGACGCGGTAGGCCACCAATGGCCCGAGCGCCGACAGCAGCGCGAGCAGCTGCGCGGCCTGTCGGTCCGCCGCACACCACTGGCGCGCGCACAATTCGGCGGCAATGGACGCCTGCGTACAACGCTCCCACAGCACGGCGGGAAACCGGCTGTGTTCCGCGCCGCCACCGCGGAACACCGGCTGCACCAGGGCCGTCGCGGCCAGCGCTTGCAGGCCATCGGTGCCGCAGACCACCACGGCGCGCTGAATGCTCTCGACCGGCACAGCGCTCAACCTGAAGTAGACGCTGTTGGCGAGGCGCAGGATGTTGCCCGTCAGCACCGGATCCTGCGCGATGATCCCGGCCAGCTTCAGCGGCGGCGCGTCCGGATCGTTGACCGCCGCCAGCAATTGCGGCATCAGCATCGGCCGGCGCGGGAAGTAGCGTTCCGCGAGCGGATCGGCGGCGAGCGCCTTGCGGGCGGCCAGCACCAGTGGCTCGTGCCCGGAGGGCACGACCGGATCGAAGGCCGCGATGCTCAACGCGCTGGCCCAGAGCAGGTTCGACTGCGCGTTGAGTTCGGCGATGAGCGCGTCGCCGGCAACGGACGGGTCGGTCGCGGCCGCCGGATCCGCTGCTGCGCGCGCGGGTTCCGCCGGTCCGCTGCTGGATCCGGCGGCATCGGCGGCCGCGGGTGTCTGGCCGCGGCGGCGCCAGAACCACCAGCCCGCCAGCAGGGCGGCGGCCGCGAGGAGCAACAACGGGATCGCCAGCGCCACGCGCACCGCCACTTCAGGCCGAGGGCTGGACCATGTCCGGCCGCCTTTTCACAGCATCAGCCCGGGCGCAGCGACTTCAGCCTGGGATAGCCCACCAGGCGTTGGCGTTGCTCGTCCCACAGCCGGAGCGTGGCCGAACGGAAGCTCTGCAGCAGCGTCAGCGTTGGCACCCGATTGAATACCGGCGCGGCATCGTGGCAGCGACGCAGGTGATAGTTGGGAATCTGCGGGCTGAGGTGGTGGATATGGTGGAAGCCGATATTGCCCGAGAACCAGCGCAGCACCGCGGGCAGCTTGTAGAAGGAACTGCCACGGAGCGCCGCCGCGGTGTAGTCCCATTCATCGTGCCGGCTCCAGTAGGCCTCGGGAAACTGGTGCTGCACGTAGAACAGCCAGACACCGGCGCCGCCGGCCAGCAGCATCAGCGTCAGTTCGATCAGGAACCAGGCCTTGAAGCCGACCAGCGCGCTCATGCCCACCGCCATCAGCAACAGCAGCAGGTTGGTCAGCCACACCGACAGGCGCTCGCGATGCCCGGCCCCGGATGATGGAATGCGCTCCAGCACGACGAACAGCACGGTCGGCGCAATCGCGAACAGCACGGCCGGATTGCGCAGCAACCGATAGGCGCAGCGGCGCCAACGCGAGGCGGCCAGGTACTCATCGACCGTCATCGTCCAGATGTCGCCCCTGCCGCGGCGCCCGAGGTCGCCCGAGGTGCGGTGGTGGATCGCGTGTTCCCACGTCCAGTGATGATACGGCGTGAAGGTCAACAGCCCCGTCACCCAGCCGACAATGGTGTTCGCGCCGCGGGAACGCATGAACGAGCCGTGCCCGCAGTCATGCATGAATATGAACAGGCGCACGCGCAGGCCGGCCGCGACCACGGCCAATGGCAGCACCAGCCAGTAGGAGACGGAAAAAAGCCGCGCCATGAGGAACCAAAGCGCCAGATACGGGAACAAAGTGTTGATGAGCTGCCAGATCGCCCGGCCGTGGGATGGCCGGCGAAATCGCTCGATTGCCGATTTGAGCTCGGCAGTCAGTGCGCGCGGACCGCGGCTGGGGCTTTTGGACTCGGTATTCACCTGGCGCGCGACTGTAGCACGGGGTCCGGGCGATTGCGCGGCGCCACGACCGCCCCGTGCCTGGCCACGGGACGTGCGAAAGTCACGCTGTCGGTTTTAGGAGACGCTCCCGGGCCTTCAATTTGTGGACTATTCGATTGTGCGCGACAGCGTGGTGACTTATTTTTGCGACCTCAGAATTCTTCGAATTGCGCGAACTCGTGGAGGATCCATGTCACACGATTTCTCCCTTCGGTCCCTGTGGCGGCCCGGCGCGGCGCTCGTGCTGCTGCCCTTGCTCAGCAGCTGCGGCGGGTACGATTGCGGCAATTGCAGCAGTGGCTATCCACCGATCGAGAGATCGGCGGGAGTCGTCGCGGCCGATTTCAACAAGGACGGCTTTGCCGACATCCTGCAGCTCAGCAGCGTGCAGAACGGCCTGGAGCCCGATCCCGCGTACCTGAAGTCCTATCTGTCGACCGCGGCCGGCGCCTTCGCGGCGCCCACGCAGACCTTCGACGGTGACGACCCGCTGTTCGCGGTCGCCGCCGACATCAACGGCGACGGCCTGCCCGACGTGGTCACCGCGAGCGTCGAGGACGGCGCGCTGGCGGTCTTCTTCAACAACGGTCTGATGCCGGGCACGCTCAACACACCGCTGGTGTTGCCCGCGCCCGGCGCTTCGCAGGTCGCCGTGGCCGACGTCAACGGCGACGGCATGGCCGACCTCGTCGCGGCGGACTTCAACGTCTCGCTGTTCCTGCAGACTTCGCCCGGCAGCTTCGCCAATCCGGTCAGCCTCTATGCGGGCGGCGCAAACTGGGTGGCAGTCGGCGACCTGAATGGCGATAGCAAGCCGGACGTCGTGGTGACCGACGGCACCGGCGTGCACCTGCTGATCAACAATGGCGGCGCGCCGGCCCCGAGCTTTGCCGCCCCGGTCACCGTGTTCACGCAGACCGCGAACATGAACGTATCGGGCTGGAACCTGGTCGCGGTGGCCGATGTGAACGGCGATGGCCTCAACGACCTGGTCATCACCGATCCGGGTCCGACCGGCGGCGCGGCACCGACTGTCAACGTGCTGCTGCAGGATCCGGCCAACCACGGCCATTTCCTGGCGCCGGTCAGCTATCCGGTCGCCCCGGCAAGCCTGGCGCAGTCGATCATCGTGCGCGACCTGAATGGCGACAACCGTCCGGATATCGTCATCGGCGGCACCGACGCGGTCAGCGTGCTGATACAGGATCCGGCCAACCCCGGCGCGTTCCTGCCGGCGACGAACTTCACTGCCGAAGACGCCAACGAGATCGCAGTGGCGGACGTCAATGGCGACGGTCACCTGGACATCGTGATCGCCACCGGCCCGACCCGTCCGCTCGTCAATGGCGTGACCACGGCGCACCCCGGCGTGCTGCTGCAGAGCGCAACCGCGCCGGGTACGTTCGCGGCGCCGACCGACCTGCCCTGAGGGCGCTGGCGCGGGGCCACGGCAGGTGGCCCCGCAGCCGGATTTCCCGCACACCCAAAGTGTGAACTGCTTGGCGCTGCCGACCGTGAATGGCGTCTCGGCACCGCACTGTCCTAATAGTGTGACGCCTCTTTGATTTGAGGCCGATGGCCGCCGCTAGGCTCCCGTGGTCGCGATTCCGACCCACGGACCGAGCCACATGCGTGTTCGCGCCAAAGTGACGATCCTGCTTGCGTTGCTGTTCGCCGCGCTGATCGCTGCGCAGTGGGCGATCCAGCAGCGGCTGATCCTGCCGCGCTTCGTCGAACTCGAGCGCGACAGCGCCCGCACCGACATGCAGCGCGTGGTGCTCGCCCTCGGACGCGAGCAGCAGGCGCTGAATGCGCAGGCGGCCGACTGGGGGAACTGGCAGCAACTGTGGAAATACACGCTGGGACGCAATCCCGGCTTCGTCCAGGCCAGCCTCACCGACATCTCGTTCCGCACCGCCAAGATCGACTACATGGCGGTGATCGCCAGCGACGGCCGCTTCCTCTGGAAGCACGGCCCCGACGATCGCGCGGGCCGGACGCTGGCGTTGCGCCTGAATGGCAACGATCAGCTTGAAGCGGGCTGGAAGCAGGCGCTGGCGAGCGGCCAGTCGGTGAGCGGCCTGATTGCCACCGATCGTGGGGTGCTGGTGGCATCCGGCGCACCGATACTCGACGGCTTTGGGCGCGGGCCGGCACGCGGCCTGGTCATCATGGGGCGCCTGCTCAACGACCATGAATTGCTGCGCCTCGGCAACCAGGCCCAGGTGGTGCTCGACGTGCGACCCTGGGGCACGGACCGCACCGGCGAGGCGCGGCTCCGGCAAGCGCTCACGGCGGGCGCCGATGTGCTGACGGAAACCGATTCAACCACCCGCATAGAGCGCGCGTTCGCGAACCTCACGGGCGCGCCGCTGCTGACCTTCGGCATCAACGTGCCACGCACGATCTCGTCCCGTGGCGCCGAGGCGGTGAAGTACTCCACGCGCCTGCTGGGCGTGGCCGCCTGCATCGCGCTCGCGGCGCTGCTGCTGCTGCTGGGACGGATCGTGCTCGGCCCGCTCGCCCGCGTTACCGACCACGCCCAGCGGATTGCCGCCTCCGACGACCTCGCGGCCCGGCTCGGCTACGAGCGGCGCGATGAACTTGGCACGCTCGCCCGCACCTTCGATGACATGATGGAGCGGCTCGCGCGCTCGCGCCGCGAACTCATCGACCGCTCGTTCGAGTCGGGCGCCGCCGAGAACGCCAGCGGCATCCTCCACAACCTCGGCAACGCGATGACGCCGCTGTCGGTGAACATCTCTGGCCTGCAGCAGCAGCTCAAGGCCGTGCCCGTCGATGAGCTGTGCCTCGCGCTCGAGGAACTGCGGCACGGCAATCCTGATCCGGCGCGGCGCCAGGACCTCGAGCAATTCGTGCAGCTGGCGGCGGCCGAGCTGGCGCACTCGATCGCTCAGACCGACGAGAAGCTGCGCAACATCGTCGAGCAGACCAACGTCATGCAGGCCGTGCTGGCCGAGCAGCGCCGGCACCAACGCAATGAGCCGCTGCGCCAGTCGATGGCGCCGGTGGAACTGATCGCGCGTGGCCTGCAGCAGATCGCACCGGTTCATCGCGACCGCCTCGTGATCGAGGTCGCGCCGTCGGCCGCGGCCATCAGCGCGCGCGCGCTGCCCAGCACGACGCTCGGCATGGTGGTGCAGAACCTGGCACAGAACGCCGCGGAATCAGCCGCCCAGGCCAACCTGGAGCGCGTGCGGCTGCATTTCGAGGTCGCCCAAGTCGCGGTCGACGGCCTGCAGATGCTGCGCCTGGTCGTGACCGACGACGGCGCCGGCATTCCATCCGAACAGCTGCCGCGGCTGTTCCAGAAGGGCTTTTCGACCAAGTCGCAGGCGACCAATTCCGGCCTCGGCCTGCACTGGTGCGCCAACACGCTGCACGCGCTCGGCGGCAGCATCCACGCGCACAGCGACGGGCCCGGACGGGGCGCCCGCTTTGAAATCCTGGTACCCCTGGAAGCGGCCAAGCCGCCGATCGAGGAGCGAGCGGCATGAGCAACAAGCCAACTGCGCAGAGCCCACTACGCGTACTGGTCGCCGACGACGAAGCCGCCGTGCGCGAAGCCTACCGGCAGGTTTTCGGGGAGACCGACCTGCGGGCCGACCTGGACGCCATCCAGGACCTGCGCGCGCGCCTGTTCAGGAATGCCGCTGCCGGCGGCAAGCCGCCCTTCCGTCGCCCCAGTTTCGACGCGATGATCTGCGGCAATGCCGCCGAAGTGGTTGGCGCCGTCGCCGCGGCCCTTGTCGCGGGCAACCCGTATCCGGTCGTGTTCCTCGACATGCGCATGCCGCCGGGCGAGGACGGCGCCTGGGCCGCGACGCGCATCCGCGAGATCGACCCGGACTGCGAGATAGTGATCTGCACGGCCTATTCGGACGTCGATCCCGCGAACATCGGCGGGCAGGTGCCGCCGCAGGAGAAGATCTCCTTCCTGCAGAAGCCGTTCCATCCGCACGAAGTGCGCCAGATGGCGGTGGCCTTGCACAGCAAGTGGCGCGCCGAGCGGCACATCGCGCGGCTCGCGTATTTCGACTCGCTCACCGGCCTGCCGAACCGCGAACACACGATGGCGCGCCTCGGCACGGTGCTGCAACAGGCGCGCGAGGGCGCCCACGCCGCGGCGCTGCTGTACATCGACCTCGACAACTTCAAGCGCATCAATGACACGCTCGGCCACAGCGCCGGCGATGAACTGCTCAAGCAGTGCGCGGCACGGCTGCGCGAAGCGCTCGACTCACTGGGCGATTGCGGCCCGCAACGGCCCGGCGCGGGCGACCTGGGTCGGCTCGGCGGCGATGAATTCGTGGCCATGCTGCCGCAAATCGCCAATCGCGAGGCCGCTGCGGCGGCGGCCGACAGCATCATCCTCGCGCTGCAGCAGCCGGTACGGCTCGGCCACCACGAAATCGTCGTGACACCCAGCGTCGGCATTGCAGTCAGTCCCGAAGATGGCACCGATGGCGCCACGCTCCTGCACAACTCCGATCTGGCGATGTACTTCTCCAAACGCCGCGGCCATGGCGCCTGGGCGTTCTACGATGCGACCATGAGCGACGGCGCGCTGCGCCGCCTGACGCTGGAGGGCAAGCTCCGCGGCGCACTGGAGCGCCAGGAATTCAGCCTGCATTACCAGCCGCAGTTCGAGCTGGCATCCGGCACGCTCTCCGGACTCGAGGCGCTGCTGCGCTGGACGCACCCCGAACTGGGCCAGGTGCCGGTGCTCGAGTTCATCGAGATCGCCGAGGACACGGGCCTGATCATCCCGATCGGCGAATGGGTGCTGCGCAGCGCCTGCGCGCAGGCGCGGCTGTGGCGCGACCAGGGGCTGCCGTTCGGGCACATCTCGGTCAACGTCTCGGGAACGCAGTTCCTGCAGCGCGACTTCCCGGAGCTGGTGGCGCGCGTGCTGCATGAATCGGGACTCGAGGCGAAGTGGATCGAGCTCGAGATCACCGAAACGGTGGTCATGCGCGATGAGGCCTGGGCCGAGAAAGCGCTGGCTGGACTGCGCGCGGTCGGCGTGTCGCTCGCCATCGACGACTTCGGCATCGGCTACTCGAGCCTCGGGCGGCTCCGCCACCTGGCGGTCGACCGGCTCAAGGTCGACCGCTCATTCGTCAGCAACCTCGAATCCGAGGTGCGCGACCGCTCGATCGCCAGCGCGATCATCAAGATGTCGCGCACGCTCGGCATTGGCGTGGTCGCCGAGGGCGTCGAGACCTTCAACCAGATGCTCTACCTGCAGGAACAGGAATGCGAGTCGGCCCAGGGCTACCTGTTCAGCCGGCCGCTGCCGCTGGCCGATGCCGAAGTGCTGCTGCGGCGCGTGGCCGCGAACGCGGATCTCAGCCGCACCGAGAAGCTGCGGCGCCTCGCCGTCGAGTCGACCACCGAGGCTACCAAAGGCTGAGGTGCAGTTCTCGCGCCAGGTACAGGAGAAGCGCTGGTCGCCGGCCAAGCCGGAGCGGACCAGGCATTTCATCGCCACTCGCGTATCAGTACCCGCTCGCGCCGCGGCGCCAACCGCGGCCCGCCCAGCTCGCGTGCGGCCCGATGGCCCGCATACACGGCGTGCGCGATCAGCCCGGGTGCCTGGCAATCGCCGATGCGCCGGATGTGTTGGCCGCCGGCGCCCGGGTCACCTTGTTCCCCATCGTGCACCCCATCAGCGCGGGGCTCCCCGCCGCCCTCGCCGACCAGCTCGCGGTACAAGGCTTCATCGGGCTCGCGCGCCGTGACCAGTACCAGCGCGTCCGCGGCACGGCGCCATTCCCTGCCACTGAAGATGCAGGCCAGCGTGGCCGTACCGCCGGCGAACCCGGTGAGGCAGGCATTGACCTCGATCTCGACGCCGAGTTCGAGCAGCGCGCGTTGTGTGCGCTCCTGCTCCTGCGTGTACAGACTCCAGGATCCGGCGCGGCCTTCGGTGGTGACATAGCGCACGCGGGCGCCGGCGGCGGCGAGCTGCTGCGCCAGAACCGGGCCCATGTAGTAGTGGTCGTCATCGAAGACCAGCACTTCGCCGCCGGGCCAGGCGCCATCCATGAGATCGTCGGGCGTATGGACGCCGGCCGCAGCGGGCGTGATGATCGGCCTTGCATGCCAGCGGCCGATGCCATCGCGCCGCCAGCGTGCGCCGGTTGCGATCAGCACATGATCGGCCCCGAATTCACGCACTTCGGCGGCCTGCAGCCGATTGCCCAGGTACAGCGAGACATTCGGCATGCGGCTTATCTGCCCCAGCCGGTAGTCGCGCACGCGCGCCCATTCCGCCAGGCCGGGCAGCCGGCTCTCGCGCGTGACGCGCCCGCCCGCCTCGTCCGCGGCATCCGCCAGCGCGACGGCGTAGCCGCGCTTGCCCAGCACCTGCGCTGCCTCGAGCCCTGCTGGGCCTGCGCCGACGATCAACACGGAACTGCCGTCGCCTGGCGCGACCTTTTCGGGATGCCAACCCGAGCGCCATTCCTCGCCCAGCGTCGGGTTCTGCGTGCAACGGAGCGCTGAGCCGCGGAAATTGTGCGCGTAACAGATGTTGCAACCGATGCACTCGCGAATATCCTCGAGACGATCCGCGCGGATCTTGTTCGGCAGGAACGGATCGGCGATCGACGGACGCGCGGCACCGATGAGATCGAGCACGCCGCGCTGCAACTGCCCCAGCATCGCGTCGGGCGAAGTGAATCGGCCCACGCACACCACCGGCTTGCCGGTCGCGCGCCGCACGTACGCCACGCGATCCTCGAGCGCACCCTGGCGCACGAACCGCGAGGAGCCCATTTCCTCGTCATAGTCGGCGAGCACCACGTCCCACAGGTCCGGCATGTGCCCAAGCGCAGCGACGACGTCGCGCGCCTCCGCTTCGCTCAGGTGTTCATCGCCGTGGCCATTGGCCGCAAAGCGCGTGGCGATCGCGCACCGATCACCGACCGCCGTCCTGGTCTCGTCGAGCAGCTCGCGCATCAGCCGCATGCGGTTTTCGAGCGACCCGCCGTATTCATCGCTCCGTTCGTTGCAGCTGCGCGAGAGGAATTCCGCGACCAGGTAGCCATGGCTCGGATACACGTAGATGATGTCGAACCCCGCCCGCTTGGCGCGCAGCGCGGCATCCAGGTGCCAGCGGCGGAACGCACGGATGTCGCGCCGGTCCATCCGCTGCGACTGGACCGGATCGGTGCGCGAGAGCGCCGAGCGCACCCCGTAGGTTGGCTCGCGGCTCGCGAGATTCGCCACGTAGCTGCCGCCGTGCCAGAGCTCGATGCCGGCCAGTGCACCGTGTGCATGCAGCGCATCAGCCATCGCCGCGAGGTTGCCGATGTCCCCGTCGTCCCACAGCGAGGCGAACGGGTACGGATGGTCGTCCGAACTCGGATGGATCGAGCAGTATTCGGTGCAGACCACGCCCCAACCGCCCTCGGCCTTCATCGCGCGCATGCTCACCAGCGTCTGTGGCAGTGCGTGGCCCATGCCGGTGCAATGCGGCACCTGATAGAATCGGTTGGGCGCGGTGACCGGTCCGATCTTCACGCTTTCGAACAGCCTGGCGTAGCGCGAAGTTCCTGACATGCTGGTGCCCGTAGTTTCCGTCGTGATGCGGCCGCGGCTGGCGGCGTAGTTTGCCATGGAGCTTGCATGCACGCCGAGTCAAACCGCCCACGCCGACGGCAGAGCCGGCCCGAGCCGCAGCGGGCCGGCGATCCGGGCCTTCACCACGGCCTGACCGCGCCCTATGACCCGCTCGCGCCGGGTGTTGCCAGGCTGCTCATCGATGCCGCATTGACGCTGCTGGCTGAAGTCGGCGTGGCCTTCGACACCGACACCGAGGCACCGGCGTTGTTGGCCGCCGGCGGCTGCGAGGTCGCGAACGACGGCGTGGTGCGCATTCCGCGCGCGGTGGCCGCAGACGCGCTGGCCTCGGCCGCGAAGCAGACGCGCCTGTGGGACCGTGACGGCGCGCGCAGCATCCTGCTCGACTGCCAGCACACCTGGTTCTTCCCGGGCATGACCTGCATCAAGGTCTACGACCTCGACAGCGGCGAGCGCCGCGAGAGCACGGCCGCGGATCTGGCCGCGATCACGCGCGTGGCCGATGCGCTGCCGAACATCGATGGCGTCTGCGTCGCCTGCAAGGACATCCCGCACTCGGATATCCACGGCGAGATCGGCGAGTTCTCGATCATGGCGAACCACACGCGCAAGCCGCTCGAGTTCCTGTGCGAACATGCCGCTTCGTTCGGGGTCGCCATCGAGATGGCGGCCGCGATCCGCGGCGGACGCGAACAGCTGGCGGCCAAGCCCTATTTCCTGCAGATCATTACCCCGCTCCCACTCAACTATGCGCGCACGCACATCGAGCAGGTGTTGCTGGCGGCACGCCAGGGGGTGCCCGCGAGTGTCGGCACGCTGCCGATCGGTGGCGCATCCTCGCCCATCACCGTGGCCGGCTGCATCGCGCAGAGCCTCGCGACCGACTTCGCCGGCATGACGCTCGCGCAGCTCGCGCGCCGCGGCTCGTTCGTGATCGGCAGTTCGGATGTCAGTTTCATGGAACCGGCCACCGGCAGCATCGGCAATTTCGTGCAGGCTTCGCTGGCCGATGCGCTGATGTGCCAGGTACGCCGCGAACTCGGCCTCCCCTCGTTCACGGGCCTGGGCGGCCAGTCGGTCTCGCGGCGCTTCAACGAGGACGCGGTCTGGGAGATTTCCGCCAACATGATGCAGGCTTTCTACAGCCGGCCGGCGACCTGCGACTACCTCGGCTCGCTGGACGAGGGCATTACCTATTCGCTGCATTCGCTGCTGCTGTGCGACGATCTCGCCGGACTCCTGCGCAGCATGTGGCAGGGCGTGCGCGTCGACGAGGACTCGCTGGCGCTGTCGCAGGCGATGTCGGTCGGGCCGCGCGGCAACTACCTGGCACTCGATCACACCGCCAGCCATTGCCGCGAGCAGCTCTGGCCGACGCGTTTCTTCGGCCCGCACATTCCGACCTCGCTGAGTTCGCTACCCGATCTTGACTTGCGCGCGCGCATCGATGCCGACCTGCGCCGCATACTCGCTACGCACCGGGTCGAGCCGTTGCCCGATGCGGTATGCGGCGAGCTGGACGCGATCCGCGCGCGCTTCGCACAGAATTACCGCGCCGAGTGAGCCCTCCGCCCGCCACAACCTGTCGGTCCGCTGGCGGGCGCACGACGCTGCCACTGTGGCCCATCGGCTACGTGCGCGCGCCGGCCTGGCTATTGCCGGCCGCATCGGCGCCGCGCTGGCGCTTGGGCCGGAGCCGCACCCGTATCGGCGCATCAAGCGCGAAGGTGACACGCTGCGGCTCGCTGTCAAGGATTGGCCAGGTGAATTCCTGGTCAGCTTTGGGCGCTAGCGATCGGGCTCGGCTAGAATCGACGACTGAGGCGATATTTCATGAAAGCATCTCTTCCAGCCGTGGTGGCCCTCGTGCTGCTCCCCGCAGTGGCGTGCATGTCGGCCGCCGGCGAGTCCGACAGCGCGACGATAGTCGGCCGGGCGCTCGTCTCCTCGCCGCTTGCCGAGGACCTGCGGCGCCTGACCGACGAGGTCGGCGGGCGAGTTTCGGGCACGCCCGCAATGGCAGGCGCCATCGACTGGGCGCTGGATGCGTTTCGCGATGCCGGCGTAGCGGCGCACACTGAAAACTACGCGATGCCGCTCACCTGGTCCGAGGGTGCGACGCGCCTCGAGGTGCTCGACGGCAGCAACGTTCCGATCACACTCGTCTCGGAAGGCTGGTCGGCGCCGACGCCCGCCGGCGGCATCGAAGCGGAACTGGTGCATGTCGGCGACGGCACGCCGGCCGACTTCGAGCGCGTGGGCAAGCGCACGCGCGGCGCGATCCTGCTGGTCGACGCACCCATCATCCACTCCTGGGACGACCTCGACGCCGAATACGACCGCGCGATGCCGATCAAGCAGCGCGCGGTGGAGGCAGGTGCGCGCGCCGTGCTGTGGATGGCCGGGCGTGAGCGCCGGCTCCTCTATCGCCATACCGATACCGTGGAGGGCGAACTGTCGCCGTTGCCAATGGCAACGCTCGCGCGCGAAGATGCCCTGCGCCTGGCACGGCTGGGCGACGCGCGTGGGCCGCCGCTGCGCGTGCGCCTGACGATGCCGAACGCGATCGGCGGACCGGCGCAGGAGCGCAACGTGATCGGCGAGATACGCGGGCGTGAGCATCCTGACCAGATCGTGGTGCTCGGCGCGCACCTGGATTCCTGGGACCTCGGCACCGGTGCGCTCGACAACGGCTGCAATGCCGCGCTCGTGATCGCGGCCGCGCGCGCGATCCAGGCCTCCGGGCTGCGGCCGCGCAGCACGATCCGCTTCGTGCTGTTCAGTGGCGAGGAGCAAGGCTTCCAGGGATCGCGCGCCTATGCCGTCCAGCACCGCCCGGAACTCGACCAAACGCGGGCCATGGTGGCGATCGACGCCGGCAGCGGCCGCATCACCGGTTTCTCGCTTTCAGGCCGCGCCGACATCGTCGCACCGGTCAGTGAATTGCTGCGGCCGCTGCGCTCATTCGAGGCCGGCGAGTTGAGCCTGTCGGGGAGCCTCGGCACCGACAACGTCGATTTCATGCTCGAGGGCGTGCCCACCTTGAGCGCCGACCAGGATCCCGCCAACTACATGGAGAATTACCACGCCGCCTCCGATACTTTCGACAAGGTGGATCTGCGCCAGCTGGCGCAGAACACCGCGTTCATCGCCGCTGTCGTCTACGCGATCGCCGATCGCGCCGACCCGATCGGTAAGCGGCTATCGCGCCCGGAGATCGAGCGTCTGCTCGACCACACGGGCCTTGCAAAGAGCATGAAAGTCGGCGGGCTGTGGGAGGCCTGGGCTGCTGGCAGGCGCGGCCGAACACCCTGATTCAGGCGCGCTGCGCGGGGCGGTCGAACTCGCGGTGCGGAATCTGGCGGAGAGGGTGAGATTCGAACTCACGGTGCCCGTGAGGGCACGCCGGTTTTCAAGACCGGTGCATTCAACCGCTCTGCCACCTCTCCGGCGTATGCGCGGCGCGGGTCAGGACTTTAGCGGAATTCGCTCCAGTCCGCCCATGTAGGGCCGCAGGACCGCGGGCACGGCCACGGAACCGTCCTGGTTCTGGTAGTTCTCCAGCACGGCGACCAGCGCACGGCCTACTGCGACACCCGATCCGTTCAAGGTGTGGAGCGGTTCCGGCTTCCCGGTAACCGGGTTCCGCCAGCGCGCCTGCATGCGCCGCGCCTGGAACGCCTCGCAGTTGCTGCACGAGGAGATTTCGCGGTACTTGCCCTGCGCCGGCAACCAGACTTCCAGGTCATAGGTGCGCGCGCTGGCGAACCCGACATCGCCGCCGCACAGCGCCATGACACGATGCGGCAGCTGCAGCTGGCGCAGCACCTCTTCCGCATGCGACACGAGTTCGTCGTGGGCGCGGTAGGAATCATCGGGGCGGGTGATCTGCACCAGCTCGACCTTCTCGAACTGGTGCTGGCGGATCATGCCACGGGTATCGCGGCCCGCGGCGCCGGCCTCGGAGCGGAAGCACGGCGTGTGCGCAACGAACTTCATCGGCAGCGCTTCGGCCGCGACGATCTGGTCGCGCACCAGGTTGGTCACCGGCACTTCGGCGGTCGGGATCAGGTAGAACTTCTGCTCGCCGCGCAGCGCGAACAGGTCCTGCTCGAACTTGGGCAGTTGCCCCGTGCCCTGCAGCGTCGCTCCCGAAACCAGGTAGGGTGGGTAGATCTCGGTGTAGCCGTGCGCGCCGGTATGCAGGTCGAGCATGAATTGCGTCAGCGCGCGCTGCAGCCGCGCCAGCGCACCGCGCATCACCACGAAGCGAGCGCCGGAAATCCTCCCGGCGGCTTCGAAGTCGAGCCCACCGAGGCCTTCGCCCACCTCCACGTGATCGCGCGGCGTGAAGCCGAATGCGCGCGGCTCACCCCAGCGGCGCAGTTCGACATTGGCGCTCTCATCGAGCCCTTCGGGCACCGACTGGTGCAGGAGGTTGGGCAGCCCCAGCTGCCAGTCGTTGAGCTCGGTCTGGATCGCAGCGAGGGCCCGATCGGTGTCCGCGACTTCGCGGGCCAGCGCTTCCCCGCGCACCATCAGCGGCGCGATGTCTTCGCCGCGCCCCTTCGCCTGGCCGATGGCTTTGGCATGGCTGTTGCGCTCGGCGCGCAGTCGGTCGCTCTCGAGCTGCCAGTGGCGGCGGCGCTGCTCGAGCGCGGCCAGCGCGTTCACGTCCAGCACGAAGCCGCGCCGCGCCAGGTTGCGCGCCACTTCGGCGGGATTGGCACGCAGCAGCTTGGGGTCGATCATCGCGGCTTCACTTGCGGTGCGGGTTTGACCGCATTCTGATTGCGCTCGCGCAGCCGCGCCAGCGCCTCGCCGATCCTGAGCTCCAGGCCCCGCGGCACGGGCTCGTAGTAGTGTCGGTCCGGCAGGCCATCGGGCAGGTAGCGCTCGCCGGCGGCGAAGGCTCCCGGTTCGTCGTGCGCATAGCGGTAGCCGCTGCCGTAGCCCAGCTCCTTCATCAGTTTCGTCGGTGCATTGCGCAGTTGCATCGGCACCTCGAGCGTGCCATAGCGCTCGACGTCGGCCTGCGCGGCGCCGTAGCCCGCATAGATCGCGTTGCTCTTGGCGGCCACCGCCATGTACACCACGGCCGCGGCGATCGCGAGCTCGCCCTCGGGGCTGCCCAGTCGCTCGTAGGCCTGCCAGGCCTCGAGCGCGATGCTGAGCGCGCGCGGATCGGCGAGGCCGATGTCCTCGCTCGCCATGCGCAGCACGCGCCGCGCGAGATAGTGCGGGTCGCAGCCGCCGTCGATCATGCGCGCGTACCAGTACAGCGCCGCGTCGGGGTCGGAACCGCGCACCGCCTTGTGGAGCGCGGAGATCTGGTCGTAGAACTGCTCGCCGCCCTTGTCGAAGCGGCGCCGCCCGCCGGTGGCGACCTCGCGCGCCTGTGCCGCGCTGATCAGCCTGCCATCGGCCGCAGTGGCCAGGCCCGCGGCGAGCTCGAGCATGCCGAGGGCGCGGCGCGCATCGCCATCGCCGGCCTGCGCGAGCAGTTCGAGCGCCTCGGGCTCGATCCCGAGGCCGGTATCACCGAGGCCGTGATCACGATCGGCGAGTGCGCGCCCGAGGAGCACGGCGAGGTCCGCCGCGTCCAGCGCCTTGAGCACGTAGACGCGCGCCCGGGACAGCAGCGCCCCGACGATCTCGAAGGAGGGGTTTTCAGTGGTCGCGCCGATGAACACCAGCGTGCCATCCTCGACGTGCGGCAGGAAACTGTCCTGCTGCGCCTTGTTGAAGCGATGCACTTCATCGAGGAACAGCACGGTCGGGTGCCCCGCCGCCGCCACCTGGCGAGCGCGCGCCACGGCCTCGCGAATATCCTTGATGCCCGCCTGCACCGCCGAGAGCGGGATGAATTCCGCGTCGGATGCGGCCGCCATCAGCCGCGCCAGCGTGGTCTTGCCGGTGCCCGGCGGCCCCCACAGGATCATCGAATGCAGCGCGCGCGCGGCGATGGCCTCGTACAGCGGCTTGCCGGGCGCGAGCAGCTGCGCCTGGCCGGCGAACCCGGCCAGCGAGCGCGGCCGCATGCGATCAGCCAGCGGCCGCCAGGTTTTCAGCGTTGCTTCGGCCATTGTTCGAGCCAGGTGGCCCAATGGTGGAGCCCGGCCAGGCTCAGCGACAGGCCGAAGGCAGCGCCGAGCGCATCGGCATAGAAATCGCGCCAGTCGGCCTCGCGTCCCAGGCCCATCAGGCCCTGCGCAATCTCGATGCCGCCGCCGAGCGCCAGCAGCGTGAGCGCCAATTGCGGGAATCGCCTCGGCGGCAACAATCCGCCGAACCATACTGCAAGCCCGGCATAGGCCACCAGGTGCTCGAACTTGTCGCTGATGCGCCAGTGCGGCAGGTCGCGCGGCGGCACCAGACTGCTGACGATCACCACGAGCGTCAGGATCGCACCGAGCAGGTACCACGCCAGGTAATGGCGACGCGCGCTCATCGGCGCACCGCGTGGCAGGTCATGGCGCGTCTGCTGCCGGGCGCGGCGTACCAATGACATCGACACCGGCGGGCGGCGTAAAGCGCAGTTCCGAATCGGCAATGCGGGCGCCGCGCGCGCTGCCGGTGAACGTCAGGGTGTCGGTCTGGTTGAGCCGGTCGTGGATCACCAGCCGCGCGAGCTGACCGCCGCGGAAGCCCAGCTCGGCGCTCGCGAATTCGGCGCTGGCGCTGCGCGGCGTCACCTGCACCCACTCGAGCGAATCGTGCGCGCCGACCGCGACGACGGTGAATGCGGCCCGCAGCTGCGCCGGCGTGCCGGACAGCAGCATCACGGGCGTCGCGGTGAGCGCGGCGGCAGCCGGCTTCACGGTCGCCTGCTGCAGCTCACGATCGTAGAACCAGAGGTTGGCGCCGTCAGCCACCAGCAGCTGCGGCCCGGCATCACTCGGCGTGTACTCCCAGCGAAAGCGCCCTGGTCGCCGCACCAGCAGCGTGCCCTCGCCGGTCTCGAGCTGCTTGCCGGCCGCGTCGACCACGCGCTGCGAGAATGTCGCGCGCAGCGTGCTCAGGCCGTCGAGGTAGCGATCGAGCGCGGTGGCCGCAGCGGACGCCCGTGCCGTGGGCGCGAGCGTTGCGAACACTGCGAGCAGGCAGGCGCTGAGGACCATCATCCGGGGCCGGCGGATCATCATCAGCTGCCCGCCGGCGGTGGCGCCAGCACCTCGCGCGCGCCGTTCGACTGCAACGGGCCCACCAGGCCCGCGGCCTCCATCGCTTCGATCAGGCGCGCGGCGCGGTTGTAGCCGATCTTCAGGCGCCGTTGCACGTACGAGATCGAGGGCTTGCGTTCGCGCACCACGATGCCGACCGCCTCGTCGTAGAGCGGATCCTGTTCGGCGTCGCCGTCGCTCGCACCCGCCTCGTCCTCCTCGCCCGAGATGCCGACCAGCGGTTGCGCAGGTCCCTCGAGTACCGCCTGAATATAGGTCGGCGCGGCGCCCTTGCGCAATGCGTCGACGACGCGGTGCACTTCCTGGTCGCTGACGAAGGCGCCATGCACGCGCGTCGGGATCGCCGTGCCTGGCGGCAGGTAGAGCATGTCGCCGTGACCGAGGAGCGACTCGGCACCCATCTGGTCGAGGATGGTGCGCGAGTCGACCCGCGCCGAGACCTGGAAGGCGATACGCGTGGGGATGTTGGCCTTGATCAGGCCGGTGATCACATCGACCGAGGGCCGCTGCGTCGCCAGGATCAGGTGGATCCCCGAGGCGCGCGCCTTCTGTGCGAGCCGCGCGATCAGCTCCTCGACTTTCTTGCCGACAATCATCATCAGGTCGGCAAGCTCGTCGATGATCACGACCACGAACGGCAGCGGACCCAGGTCCGGAATCTGCTGCTGGTCGATCGACGGATCGTTCGCCGCGCGCATCGTCAGGATCGGATCGCGGATCGGCTTGCCGGCGGCGATCGCATCCTTGACGTGGCGGTTGTAGCCGGCGATGTTGCGCACGCCGAGCGCGGACATCAGCTGGTAGCGCCGCTCCATCTCCGCGACGCACCAGCGCAGCGCATTCGCCGCCTGCTTCATGTCGGTGACCACCGGGGCCAGCAGGTGTGGAATGCCCTCGTACACCGACAGCTCCAGCATCTTCGGGTCGATCATGATCAGGCGCACGTACTCGGCGGTGCTCTTGTAGAGGAGCGAGAGCACCATGGCGTTGATCGCCACCGACTTGCCCGACCCGGTGGTGCCGGCGATCAGCAGGTGCGGCATGCGCGCCAGGTCCGCGACCATCGGCGCACCGCCGATGTCCTTGCCGAGCGCGAGCGCCAGGGGCGAAGCCACATCCTCGTAGGCCCTGCTCTTGATGATCTCGCCCAGCGTGACCACCTCGCGCTTTTCATTCGGGATCTCGAGGCCCATCACGGACTTGCCGGGGATCACTTCGACCACGCGCACGCTGGTGGTCGAGAGCGCACGCGCCAGGTCCTTGGCGAGCGCCGTGATCTGGCTGGCCTTCACGCCGGGCGCCGGGCGCATCTCGAAACGCGTGATCACCGGGCCCGGATGCACCGCCACGACCTCGACTTCGACGCCGAAGTCCTTGAGCTTGAGCTCGACCAGCCGCGACATCGCCTCGAGCGCCTCGGCGGAGTACGATGGTTCGCGCGTACCGGGGTCATCGAGCAGGCCCAATGCGGGCAACTCGCCAGCCTGCGGCGGATCAAACAGGGGGACTTGCCGTTCCTTCTCGGCGCGCTCGCCCTTCGCGACGGCCGGGGCCGGTGCCTCGATCTTCGGCGGCGGCCGGGCGCGCATCTTCCTGACCTCGGCCTCGCCCGCTTCCATGCGCGCCTGCTTGCGTTCGCGCCCGTCGCTGACTTCGCGCGTCGCCTGGCGACGCTCGCGCAGGTAGCGAATCGCCCGCCAGACCGCAGCTCCCAGGCCGTCGATGACACGCAACCAGGAGATGCCGAAGGCAATCGCGGCGCTTGCGGCCCAGGCGGCCAGCAGCACCAGCGTGGCGCCGAGCAGGTTCATGCCGTTGTCGAGTCCGGTGCCGACCGCCATGCCGACGACACCACCGGCGCTCTGGCGCAACACCCCTGAGCGCCAATGCAGGGCCGCCAGCGCGCAACTGCAGGCCAGCAGCACCGCGAACCCGAGCGAACGCACGATGAAGTTGGCGCGCGAGACCACCCCGGTCCCGGGGCGGCCGCGGCCGAGGCGCACCGCCGCAACACCGATGGCGAGCGGCAGCAGGTAGGCCGGCCGGCCAAACAGGAAATACAGCAGGTCGGCGAGCCAGGCGCCGGTATTGCCGATGCGATTGTGCGTCACATCGCCGATGCCGGTGGAGGAAAAGCCCGGGTCGCGCGGATCGAAGCTGAACAGCGCGACCACGAGCACCAACGCCAGCACACCCAGGCCGATGGCCGCGGCCTCGCGCAGGCCGCGGGCCACCGCGGCAGACAAGCGCGGCGGCGGCTTCGGGCTCGCCTGGGAATTGCTCAATGGGGCCACCATAAATGAATCAAATAATGACTTGGCCGCGCGCGCCGCGTTTCATACCATCCTGCAAGGCGACCGCCGATTCGGGGCCGCCGCAAGTCATCCGGAAATTGTACATGAGCGCGCTCACCCATCGCCGTCTGATCATCCTGGGCTCCGGTCCAGCCGGCTACAGCGCCGCGGTCTACGCCGCGCGCGCCAACCGCAAGCCCCTGCTCGTCACGGGCACCGAACAGGGCGGCCAGCTGATGATCACGACCGACGTCGACAACTGGCCGGGTGACGTCGAGGGCCTGCAGGGCCCAGACCTGATGGCGCGCATGCGCGCGCATGCCGAGCGCTTCGCCACCGAGATCGTCGCCGACCAGATACACACCGTGCGGCTGGGGCAGCGTCCGTTCGAGCTGGCCGGCGACCGCGGTGGCTACAGTTGCGACGCGCTGATCATCGCCACCGGCGCCTCGGCCCAGTACCTGGGACTCCGGTCCGAGGAGACCTACCGCGGCCGCGGCGTCTCGGCCTGTGCGACCTGTGACGGCTTCTTCTTCCGCGGCCAGCGCGTGGCGGTGATTGGCGGCGGCAACACCGCGGTGGAAGAGGCGCTGTATCTGACGAACATCGCTGCGCATGTCACGCTGGTGCACCGCCGCGACCGGCTGCGCGCCGAGAAGATCCTCCAGGACCGTCTGTTCGAGCGCGAAAAGGCTGGCCTGGTCACGATCCTGTGGAACCATGCGGTGGCCGAGATCCTCGGCGACGCGCAGGGCGTGAACGGGCTGCGGCTCAAGGATGCCGCGGGCGCCCAGCGTGAACTGGCGATCGCCGGCGTGTTCATCGCGATCGGCCATGTTCCGAACACCGCGATTTTCACGGGCCAGCTCGACATGAAGGGCGGCTACCTGCTGGTGCGCGGCGGCAATGGCGGCGATGCGACCGCAACCAGCGTCCCGGGCGTGTTCGCCGCCGGCGACGTGACCGATCACGTCTACCGCCAGGCGATCACCTCGGCGGGTTCGGGCTGCATGGCGGCGCTGGACGCGGACCGCTACCTGGAGCAGCTCGACGGGTCAGGATGAACCAGCGCCAGCCGGTCAGTTTCCACGACCGCATGACCGGGCTGGACGCTGCCTCCTGGAACGCGCTGGCCGGCGACTACCCCTTCCTGCGCCACGAATTCCTGGCCGCGCTCGAGACGACGGGCTGCGTGTCGCCCGCGGTCGGATGGATCCCGCATCACCTGCGGATCGGGCCGCCCACGCAGCCGCTGGCGCTGGCGCCGCTGTACGAAAAGACGCATTCCTGGGGCGAATTCGTGTTCGATTTCGCGTGGGCGCGCGCCTGGGAAAGCCGCGGTCTCGATTACTACCCGAAGCTCCTGCTGGCCATTCCGTTCACGCCCGCGACCGGTCCGCGCGTGCTGTGCGCTGCGGGCGAGGATGGCGGCGAGCGCGCGCGCCGCGCCG
>JAGWPD010000110.1 GCA_028870705.1 Gammaproteobacteria bacterium | reverse complement strand
GCCGCGCCCGCGCGGCCACGGGCCGACGACGGCAGCGAGTTCGGCCGGCTGCGCGGCCGGCTCAACTGGCCGGTCGGCGGCCGCATCGTCGCCAGCTATGGCGACACGCGTGCCGCCGGCGTCGACTGGGACGGCATGGTGGTCGCGACCGAGCAGGCCGCGCCGGTGCGCGCGATCGCCGCGGGCCGCATGATCTACGCCGACTGGCTGCCGGGCCTGGGCCTGCTCGCGATCGTCGACCACGGTGGCGGTTACCTCAGCCTCTACGGCTACAACGACCAGCTGCGCAAATCGGCCGGCGATGCGGTGGCCGCGGGCGAGGTGATCGCGGCCGCGGGCGACAGCGGCGGCCGGCCCGAGCCCGAGCTGTACTTCGAGCTCCGGCGCGCTGGCAAGCCGATCGATCCGCGGCCGTGGTTTCGCCAGCGGCGCCCGTGACGATCGGCCGCGCAGCCCGCCGAGAACTGGGTCACATTCCGGGGCACATGCCCGGCGCGCGAATGCGGGGCTCATTTAAGTAAAGCGCGAACCCGGTCAAGGCCGCAAAGCGGCCATTGCACGATGCTTGCCCGCGGCGCACACCCATGATCCCGGACACCAGCAAGGAAACGGCCCGAGCGGCCGGCTCGGAATTCGAGCCGTACACGAAGCTGCTGCGCGCGCTGCTGCCGCGCCTCACCGGCGTGTCGATCTTCAACGCCGCGAGCGAGGTGATCTGGTCGAGCGATATGGTCACCGATCCGGCGCTGGTGCGGATGGTCGCCGAATCGATGCGCAGCGCCTGCGACGAGCCCGGCGTGCCGGGTGTGTGGATCACCGATGGCGAGCCCATCTACATTTTCTGGCTATGGCGCCCGGGCACGGCGGCGCCGACGCCGCCGTTCGCCGCGGTGCTGGTGCGCTGCAAGAGCGGCCAGCAGAGCGAACAGCGCACGCTGGCCTTCGTGCACGCGCTGGTGCGGCCGGCGCTGGAGATCCTCACGCGCGAACTCGTGAACCGCGAGCAGATCAGCAGCCTCAGCGGCTCGCTCGCCGAGCAGGACCACGATCTCGACATGTTGCTGTCGGTCAGCGGCAACGACGCCTCCGGCGAGGACGGCGGCGGCGATGAACTCAAGGCGGTGCTGCGCGCCGCGGTCGAACACATCCAGGGCGGCCTGGCCGCGATCATCGTGCCCGAGAAGGGCCTGGTGCTGGTGCGCCGTGATCCGCACCATGCGATCGAGGCCAGCCTGGTGGCGCGCGCGCACCGCCATCTCGTCTCCACCGCGCAGCTGCGCAGCGAGGCGGTGATCGTCAACCGCATGTGCCTGCAGGGGAACGATGCGCAAAAGGTCTACCGGCTGCTGTCCTGCGCGGTGCTGCGCGCGGACGGGCGCGCGATCGGCGTGCTGGCGCTGTTCCGGCCCGACACGATGCCCGAATTCACGCCGCGCCAGGCGCGCCTCGCCGAACTGCTCGCGCGCCGCGTGGCAACCGTCATTGCCGCGAGCTACGACGCGCTCACCGGTCTGCTCAATCGTCCGGCCTTCGAGCAGCGCGTCCAGAGCACGCTGCGGCAGGAGGCCAGCGTGCAGCGCTGGTGGAGCGCGGTCGCGGTCGACACCAACCGCATGCACGTGATCAACGACAGCTACGGCATGCACGTCGGTGACAAGGTGATCGCGCAGCTCGGCGAGCTGATCCGCAAGCGCATTCCGCCCGGCGCGATCGCCGCGCGCATCTCCGGCGACCGCTTCGCGCTGCTGCTGCCGGTCGGCCTCGATGACGCGGCGCGCTTCGCCGAATCACTCCGCCAGGGCGCCGAGCGGCTCGGTTCGACCATCGGCGATGGCACGCTGGTGGTCTCGATCAGCGTCGGCGTCGCGGCGGTCGAGCCGCGCGCGCAGGAATTCACGCACGCCTTTGCGGCCGCCGAGACCGCCTGCAAGGCCGCGAACGACCGCGGCCGCAATCGCGTCGAAGTCTTCCAGGAGGCGGACGAGAGCATCATCCGCCGCTTCACCGACATCAACGTGATCACCGACCTGCGCGCGGCGATCACCGCCGGGCGGCTGCGGCTGAACGCGCAGCTGCTGCTGCCGCTCGGCCGCACGCAACTTCGGCCGCACTTCGAGCTGCTGTTGCGGATGCGCGGCGCCGATGGCGAGACGGTGGGCCCCGATCATTTCATGTCCGCGGCGCACCGCTATCAGCTGATGCCCGAGATCGACCGCTGGGTGGTGAGCGAGGCGCTGCGGCTGCTGCGGCCCCACAGCGACCTGCTGGCCGGCAACGCGGTCGTGTTCACGATCAACTGCTCCGGCCAGTCGCTCAAGGACGGCGCGTTCACCGAGTTCCTCACCGCCCAGATCGCCGCCAGCGGCATCAACCCCGAGGCGCTGTGCTTCGAGCTCACCGAGAGCGCGGCGGTCGGCAACCTGACGCACGCCGAAACGCTGATGCGCCAGCTCCGCAAGCTCGGCTGCGGCATCGCGCTCGATGATTTCGGCACCGGGCTGAGCTCGCTCTCCTACCTGCGCTCGCTGCCGATCTCGATGCTGAAGATCGACGGTAGTTTCGTGCGCGACGTGCTCCGGGACCCGAAGGCCGAGTCGACCATCCAGGCGATCGCGCAGCTCGCGCGCGCGATGTCGCTGGTCACCGTGGCCGAGTACGTCGAGACCGACGAGATCCGCCATCGCATCGCGCAGCTCGGCGTTGATTACGGTCAGGGCTTCGCGATCGGCCAGCCCGTGCCGATCGAGGACGTGCTCGAGCAGCTGCCGCTGTACGCGGCAGTGGCCGGCGGCACGGTCGAGAACATCGTACTGAGCGAGGCGCCGCCGACGGCCGCGGCCGTGTAATATCTGCGCGCATGGGTGTGGCGCGCAATCCGAACGCATGGCGGCTGTGGCCGGTCCTCGGGACCGGCATCCTGCTGGGTTTGCTGCTGGCATTCATCGTTGGCTTCGCCGCCAGGCCGTACGCGTACCCGCAGATGGCATTGCTTGGCACCTTGCCCCCGGTGAGCACCGTGCCTGCGGCGGACACGGTTCTGTCGACGAACGGCGCGCTGCCGGCGAGCGATACGCGGCTGCTCGGCGAAGTGCTGCGGCGCGTGCGCGCCGGATACGTCGACCCGGTGGATGAGCCGCAGCTGCTGCGGCAGGCGGCGCGTGGCCTGGTGGCCGAGCTCGATTCGCACTCGGCGCTGCTCGAGGCCGCCGACTACGCGCAACTGCAGGCGGCGACCAGCGGTTCCTACGTCGGCATCGGCGTCGTGGTCGAGGGCGCGGCCGATGGCCTGCGCGTCGTGCGTTGCCTCGCGGATTCACCGGCGGCGCGCGCCGGCCTGCGCGCCGGTGACCTGATCGTGCGCATCGACGCGCTCGAGGTCGGAGCCGCCAACATCGATGGCGCGACGGCCCTGCTGCGCGGCCCGCCCGGCAGCAGCGTGCGCCTCGCGGTACGGCGCTCCGCCGCCACGGAACCGCCGCTGAGATTCCAGCTGACGCGCTCGCAGGTCGAGCTGCCGAGCGTCGCATCCGCGAGCCTGGCGCCAGGCTTTGGGTACCTGCGTATCCGCGAATTCACCGCCGCTACGCCCGCCGAGACCAGTGCGGCGCTGCGGCAACTTCTTGCCAGCGCAGGTGGGAAGTTGCGAGGTCTGCTCATAGACCTGCGCGACAATCCCGGCGGCGTGCTCGAGGCCGCCGGCACGGTCGCCGACGACTTCCTCGATCACGGCACGATCGTGAGCGCCGAAGGCCGGCTGCGGGATGCGCGCTTCCGGATGGTGGCGACGCCCGGCGACCTGCTCGACGGCGCGCCGATCGTCGTGCTGGTGAACGGCGAGACCGCTTCGGCGGCCGAGATCCTCGCCGCCGCGCT
>JAGWPD010000109.1 GCA_028870705.1 Gammaproteobacteria bacterium | reverse complement strand
GTGCGATTCATGGCGGTGCGCGGCGCGCTCGCGCTGACCCTGGCCTGCCTGCAGCTGCACGCTGTCGCCGCGCCGGCCGCAGCGACCGCGCGCGCGCAGGCGCCGGGCCACGCCGCAATCGCCAGCGCGCATCCGCTCGCCACGGCGGCGGGCCTCGAGGTCCTGCGCGCGGGCGGCAATGCCTTCGATGCCGCGGTTGCGGTGAGCGCGGCGTTGGCGGTCGTCGAACCCACCGGTTCTGGGCTGACGGGCGGCGGCATATACCTGCTGCACCGGCAACGCGACGGCTTCGAGACCGCGATCGATGCGCGCGAATTCGCGCCGGCCGCGGCGAGCCGCGACATGTTCCTCGATGCGCAGGGCAATCCGGTGCCCGGGCTGTCGACGCGCAGCGCGCTCGCCGCCGGCATTCCGGGCGAGCCGGCCGGAATGGCGCTGCTCGCGGCCCGCTACGGGCGGCTGCCGGTAGCGCGGAGCCTGCAGCCTGCGATCCGGCTGGCGCGCGAGGGCTTTCCGCAATCGCTCCACCTGCACGATGCGCTGCAGTCGCACCTCGCGCAGTTCGCGGCCGATCCGGAGGTGGCGCGCAATTTCCTGCGCGCTGGCGCCGTGCCGCCGGTCGGCACGCTGGTGCGCCAGCCCGAGCTCGCCGCGACGCTGGCACAGCTGGCCCGCGACGGGCTCGAGTCCTTCTACCACGGCGGGCTCGCCGCGCGCCTCGTGGCGGGCGTGCGCGCGCAGGGCGGCATCTGGACCGAGGCCGACCTGGCCGCCTATCGGGCGGTCGAGCGCGCGCCGATCGTCGGTGAGTACCGCGGCGCGCGCGTGGTCTCGGCGCCGCCGCCGAGTTCCGGCGGCATCGCGCTCGTCGAGGCGCTCAACGTGCTGGCGCAGTTCGATCTCAGATCGGCGACGCCGGTCGAGCGCAAGCACCTGATCATCGAGGCGATGCGCCGCGCGCACCGCGACCGCGCGCTGTACCTCGGCGATCCGGATTTCGTTGCGGTACCGGTCGCGCGGCTGACCAGCCCCGATTATGCCGCCGGACTCGCTGCCTCGATCCGCACCGATCGCGCCACGCCGAGCAGCGCGCTGCCGGGGATTGGCGCCGGCGCGAACGCCGGTCCGCAGACCACGCATTTCTCCGTGCTCGACCGCGACGGCAATCGCGTCTCCGCCACCATCACGCTCAATTTCGGTTTTGGCAGCGGGCGGATGATCGCCGGCACCGGCCTGTTCCTGAACGACGAGATGGACGATTTCTCGATGAAGCCCGGCGTGCCCAACGGCTATGGCCTGGTCGGCGCCGATGCCAATGCGATCGCGCCGCACAAGCGCATGCTTTCATCGATCACGCCGACCTTCGTCGAAGCGGGCGATCGCGTGCTGATCGGCGGCTCTCCGGGCGGGAGCCTGATCATCGGCATGGTGCTGCTGGCGACGCTCGATTTCATCGACGGGCACTCGGCCAGCGAGATCGTCGCGGCGCCGCGCTTCCACCAGCAGTATTTGCCCGACGTGGTGCGCTACGAGGCCGGCGCCTTCAGTGACGCCGAGATCAGCACGCTGACGATGCAGGGCGACACGCTGCAGCCCGTGCCGTACCGGTGGGGCAATTTCCAGGCGGTGATCTGGAACCGCGCCACCGGCAGCGTCGAGGCGGCCTCCGATCCGCGCGGCGAGGGAGCCGGCGTCGTCAACTAACGGGGCGCACGGCGAACCCGTAAAGGCATCCGCCATCAATCGGCGTTACATGTACGCACGTACATGTAACGCCAAGTCAATTTCGGGCTCACGTACCTGCGAAAGAGGCCATCTGCCACATCACCTGGCTGCACGTCGGCGTTTCGCCGATGGCCGCTTCGCGCGGTGGGGTTTGGAACGCGCCTGGATCAGCGCAACGCGCGGTGCGCGGCCAGCGCGCGGCAGCTTCCTTTCGCGCGCCAGGTCGACCGCGCGCCACAGGTACCAGGCCGCGAGCGAACGGTGCGGCGCCCAGCGCGCGCCGAACTCGGCCAGTGCGCGCGGCCGCGGCATGCCCTTGAGGCCATAGGCCAGGCGGAATCCGTTGCACACGCCGAAGTCGTCCACCGGCAGCACGTCGGGGCGGCCGAGATGGAACATCAGCATCATCTCGACCGTCCAGCGGCCGATGCCGCGCACCTGCGTGATGCGCTCGACGATCGCATCATTGTCGAGCGTGTGCATTTCGGCGACCGTGGGCACGACGCCGCGGCAGACCTTGTCGGCCAGGTCGCGCAACGCAATTATCTTCGAATAAGAGAATCCCGCCGCGCGCAGCGGTGCATCGCCGGTTGCGGCAACCGCCGCCGGCTGCGGGAATTGCGCCGGCGCGTACAGCGCGGTGAAGCGCGCCAGTATCCGCCGGGCGACCGCGCCATTGAGCTGCTGGTGCGCGATCGCGCTCGCGAGCGTCTCGAATGGCGGACGTTCGAGGGCGGTCTCGATCCGGCAGGGGCCCGCCGCAGCGATGAGCCGCGCCATCACCGGGTCGCAGTTCGCAAGCGCGCGCTCGCGGCGGCGCATCGTGCGGCGGTCTATGCCTGGCATCGCGGGCAATAATACGTCGAGCGCTGTCCCTGGGTGATCTGCCGGATCGGCGTGCGGCAGCGGCGGCAGGGGAGCCCCGCACGTTCGTAGACGTAGAGCCGCTGGCGGAAATAGCCGGCTTTGCCGTCCGCGCCGACATAGTCGCGCAGCGTCGTGCCGCCGACGCGGATCGCGGCGCCCAGCACGCGGCGGATCGCGGTGGTCAGCCGCGCGCATTCGCCGGCCGTCAGCGAGCGCGCGGCGCGGCGCGGGCGGATGCGCGCGCGGAACAGCGCCTCGCTGGCGTAGATGTTGCCCACGCCGGTGACCAGCCGCCCGTTCAGCAGCAGCAGCTTGATCGCCACGCGCCGCTGGCGCGTGATCCGCTGCAGGTAGGCGCCGTCGAACCCGGGCTCGAGCGGCTCGGGCGCCAGGTCGCGCAGCAGCGGATGCCGCGCCGGGTCGTCGGTGGTGTACAGGCAGCTGCCGAAGCGGCGCGGATCGTTGAGCCGCAGCACCAGGCCGGAATCGAGCTGCAGCTCGAGGTGATCGTGCTTCAGGAGCGGGCTCGCGCGCGGCAGCACGCGCAGGTTTCCCGACATGCCGAGGTGCAGGATCAGCGTGCCGCGCTCCAGGCGCAGCAGCAGGTATTTCGCCCGCCGTTGCACGGCGCGCACGCGCTGGCCACGCAGCGCGGCAGCCAGTCCCGGCGTCACCGGCCAGCGCAGGCGCCGGTCATGGACATGGACCGCGCGGATGCGCTGGCCACGCAGACCGGGCTCGATGCCGCGGCGGGTGGTTTCGACTTCGGGCAGCTCGGGCACCTCGACCTCGCGCGCAGGCTTGCAGAAACGAACAGCCCGCCAGGTGGCGGGCTGTTCCTCGGCGGAATTGCAGGCCGCTCAGGCGGCGCCAAGCTTACTTGATCTTGGTTTCCTTGTAGCCGACGTGCTTGCGCACCACGGGATCGAACTTGCGGACTTCCATCTTCTCCGGATGCAGCCGCTTGTTCTTCATCGCCACGTAGAAGTGGCCGGTGCCGGCCGAGGACAGGAGCTTTACTTTTTCACGCATGATGCAGGGCTCGCTTGGAATCGGGTGGCGCGGGGGTCAGATCTGCTCGCCGCGCTCGCGCAGGCCGGCGACCACCGCGTCGATGCCGAGCTTGTCGATGGTGCGCAGGCCGTTGCTGGACAGGCGCAGGCTGATCCAGCGCTTCTCGGTCTCGAGCCAGAAGCGCTGCCGGTGAAGGTTGGGCAGGAAGCGGCGCCGCTTGCGGTTGTTGGCGTGGGACACGTTGTTGCCCACGACCGGACGCTTACCCGTGATCTGGCAGACGCGCGACATTTCACTAATCCTTATAAATCAATCGCTTGGATGATTTCCGCGCCCGCCAAGTGGCGGACGAAGGGCGGGCTTTATACCAGTCATTGGCTGCCCGGGCAACTCGCACGGCGAGCCGCGCGACGCCGGCCACAGCCATTCAAGACCAACCCGGGTCGCCCGCAAGCGCCGCGCACTGGCCCCTACATCAGGCCCCGCTCGCAGAATGACAGGCAGCCGCCCTCGCCGACGATGCAATGATCGAGCACGCGGATATCGACCAGCGCCAACGCCGCTCGCAACCGCGCGGTGATCAGCTCATCGGCCTGGCTCGGTTCGGTGACGCCCGAGGGGTGGTTGTGCGCCAGAATGACCGCCGCGGCGTTCCGGCGCAGCGCCTGCTTGACCACCTCGCGCGGATGCACGCTGGCCCCATCGATCGTGCCACGGAACAGCTCATCGAAGGCGATCAGGCGATGCCGGTTGTCGAGGTGCAGGCAGCAGAACAGCTCGTGCGGCTGATCGCGCAGCCGCGCGATCAGGAAGCGGTGCGTGGCCGCCGGAGAGTCGAGCAGCGGACCGCTGCGCAGCGCCTCGGCGTAATGGCGCCGCGCGAGCTCGAGCGCGGCCTGCAGCCGGCAGTAGCCCGCCGCGCCCAGCCCCCGCGTCGCCAGGAGCGAGGCGCGCTCGGCGCTCAGCAGCTCGCGCAGGGAGTGATGCGTAGCCAGCAGCCCGCGCGCCAGGTCGACGATGTTGCTGCCCCGCAGCCCCGAGCTGCCCAGTACCAGCGCGAGCAGCTCGGCATCCGAGAGCTGCTGGGCGCCCGCGGCCAGCAGTTTCTCGCGGGGCCGCTCGCCGGCCGGCCATTGCTGCAGGTTCATGTGATGCGGGTCACGCCTCGGGTCGTTGCCGGATGGGTTTCATTCTCGATTGACATGGCCTTTGCATGCGATGGACATATCGGGTGGGCATGGCATGAAACGGCGGGCGTGGCCGATAATGCGGGCATGCGTGGCAAACACGTCCTGCTGGGTGTGACCGGCGGCATCGCCGCCTACAAGAGCGCGGAACTGGTGCGCCGCCTGGTCGAGCGCGGCGCGGAAGTGCAGGTCGTGATGACCGCTGCGGCGCGCGAATTCATCGGCGCCACGACCTTCCAGGCCCTGTCCGGCCGTCCGGTGCGCGACAGCCTGTGGGACGCCAATGCCGAGGCCGCGATGGGCCACATCGAGCTCGCGCGCTGGGCTGAGCTGGTGCTGGTGGCGCCTGCCAGCGCGGATTTCCTCGCGCGCCTCGTCCACGGCCGCGCGGACGATCTGCTCGCCACGCTGTGCCTCGCCACCACCGCGCCGATCGTCGTTGCGCCGGCCATGAACCAGCAGATGTGGGCCAATGCCGCGACCCAGGCCAATATGTCCACGCTGAGGCAGCGCGCTGTGCAGGTGCTGGGTCCTGCCAGCGGCGAGCAGGCCTGCGGCGAGGTCGGTCCGGGCCGCATGCTCGAACCCACCGAGATTGCCGACCTGGTCGAACCGCTCCTGATCGGTCCCGGTCCGTTCAGCGGCAAGCGGGTGCTGATCACCGCCGGGCCGACGCGCGAATGCCTGGATCCGGTGCGTTTCGTCAGCAACCGCAGCTCGGGCAAGATGGGCTACGCGGTGGCGCAGGCGTTCCGCGCCGCCGGCGCCGAGGTCGTGCTGGTCAGCGGACCGGTCGCGCTGGCAGCGCCGGCCGGCGTGCGCTGCGTCTGGGTCGAGAGTGCGGCGCAGATGTACGCGGCCGTGCAGCAGGAACTGCCGGCGACGCAGCTGCTGGTCGCCACCGCGGCCGTGGCCGACTACCGCCCGGTCGAAGTGGCTGAACGCAAGATCAAGAAGAAAGCCGAGACGCTCTCGCTCGAGCTGACGCGCACCACCGACATCCTGGCGAGCGTGGCGGCGCTCGCGCAGCGTCCGTACATCGTCGGCTTCGCGGCCGAGACCGATGCGGTCGAGCAGCACGCGCGCGAGAAACTGCTGCGTAAGAACCTCGACATGATCTGCGCCAACGAAGTCGGCGCGGCGAAGGCCTTCGACTGCGAGGACAACGCGCTGCTGGTGCTGTGGCGCGGCGGCGGCCGCGCCGAGCTGGCGCGGGCCCCGAAGCGCGAGCTGGCGACCGCGCTGGTCGCGTTGATCGCGACGCAGTACCAGGCCAGAGCGCGCTCCGAACCGCAGCCGGAACGGCGCCAGGACCTTGGCTGAGACTGCGCGTCGCTCACTGCAGGTGCGGATACTCGACGCGCGCATCGGCAACGAGTTCCCGCTGCCGGCCTACGCGACCGACGGTTCGGCCGGACTCGATCTGCGCGCCTGCATCGCGGCACCGCTCCTGCTCGAAGCGGGACGTGCCGAGCTCATTCCCACCGGATTGTCGATCCACGTCGCGGATCCAGGATTCGCGGCGATGATCCTGCCGCGTTCGGGCCTGGGCCACAAACATGGCGTGGTGCTCGGTAATCTGGTCGGCCTGATCGATTCCGACTACCAGGGGCCGCTGCTGGTGTCCTGCTGGAACCGCGGCGCCAGTGCCTACACCGTGCAACCGGGCGAGCGCATCGCGCAGCTCGTGCTCGTGCCGGTGGTGCAGGTGGAGCTCGAGATCGTGCCGGCATTCACCGCCAGCGAACGCGGCAGCGGCGGCTTCGGCCACACCGGCCGCGCCTGACGGCCGCGCCGACCCGGTCGGTGCAGCGCCGCCTCAGCCGCGTGCGGAGTTTGCGGTCAGCTCGCGATAGCGCGCGATATCGGCCTCGAACTGCGCACGCACCGTCAGCTGTTCCTGCTGGCGCCGGTCCATCGAGCGGCGCTGTGTCTTCACTTCGTTCGAGGCGCGCACCAGCTGCTCGGCGAGGTCGTCGGGCATGCGCCGCGCATCGGGCTTGGTGTTGTAGGGCTTGTAGTTCAGCGCCCGCTGCTGCAGCGTCTTGAGCCGCGCGTCGAGCGATTCGATGTAGGCGATCGTCGCCTTGATCTGGCCGTCGATCTGGTCGAGGCGCTCGTCGCGCAGCCGCTCGATGTCCTTGGTCGAGGTGTAGGTGGTCAGCAGGAACCGGTCGTGCTGCGCGCGGTCAGCGATCGCCTGCTGCCGCTTGCGCTCCTCGGCCTGCTGCTGGGCGTTCTTTTCGGCATCGACGCGCTGGATCTCTACGCCCTGGTTGTTCAGCACCCGCCGTTCCTGCTGCGCATATTCGGGCGGCACGGCATCGCCGTAGTGGCGCTCGCCGTTCTTGTCGACCCAGCTGTAGCTCGGGTGCGAGGCCGAGTCGGCCGCATTGACCGGCGCCGCCAGCAGCACGGCGGTCGCGGCGGCGATGCCGCCCAGAACCCTGATTATGTCAGGCACTGCACCCATCCTGATTGCGCCGAGGTACTGCCCGGCCACCAATTGTCCACGAAGCCGGGCGCGGGGCAAGTGCGGCGCTCCTCAATTCGCGATCCCGTACTGCGCCCGGTAGGCGCGGAGCGAGGCCAGCTGGGCCGGCTCGAAGCCGCGCACGCCGCGCCCGGCGAGCGCATCGATCAGGCCGTCCAGCGAGAGGATGCTGACGCAGCGCAACCGGTACTGCGATTCGACTTCCTGCACCGCCGAGCGCTCCCCCTGGCCGCGTTCCTGGCGATCGAGCGCCAGGGCCACGCCGACTGGTTCGGCACCGGCGGCCCGGATCAGGTCGATCGATTCGCGGATCGCGGTGCCGGCGGTGATCACGTCATCGACGATCACCACGCGCCCCTCGAGCGGGCTGCCGACGATCGTGCCGGATTCGCCGTGATCCTTGGCCTCCTTGCGGTTGAAGGCCCAGGGGAGGTTGCGCCCCTGGTGCTCGGCCAAGGCGATCGCGCAGGCGCTCACCAGCGGGATGCCCTTGTAGGCCGGCCCGAACAGCATGTCGAAGGGGAGCCCCGAATGCGCCAGGGCGGCCGCGTAGCAGCGGCCGAGGCGCGCGAGCGCCGCGCCGTCGTTGAACGCTCCGGCGTTGAAGAAATAGGGGCTGACGCGCCCGGACTTGAGCGTGAATTCGCCAAAGCGCAAGGCCTGGTGCTCGAGGGCCAGCGCCAGGAATTCCTGCTGGTAATCGTGCATCCGCGGCAGGCTATCATGTCCCCATGCGCGTGATCACGCTCAACGTCAATGGCATCCGCTCGGCCGCCGGCAAGGGGCTGTTCCCGTGGCTGGCGCAGCAGGATGCGGACGTGATCTGCCTGCAGGAAGTGCGCGCGCGCGAGGACCAGCTCGCGGGCCACGACATCGCGCTGCCGGGCTACCACGCGGCCTGGTATCCGGCCGCGCGTCCCGGCTACGCCGGCACTGCGCTGTTCGCGCGGCAGGAGCCGCAGCGGCTGGTGCGCGGCTTCGGCGTCAGCGAGTTCGACGCCGAGGGACGCTACCTCGAGGCACAGTTCCCGCACCTCGCGGTGGTGTCGCTGTACCTGCCATCGGGATCGTCGGGGCCCGCGCGCCAGGCCTCGAAGGACCGCTTCCTGAAGCAATTCCTGCCGCACCTGCGCGCGCTGAAGCGCCGGCGGCGGCCCTATATCCTGTGCGGCGACTGGAACATCGCGCACCGCGAGATCGACCTCAGGAACTGGAAGTCGAACCAGAAGAACTCCGGCTTCCTGCCGCACGAGCGCGCCTGGCTCGATGAGCTGTTCGACGGGCTCGGTTACCTCGATGCGTTCCGCCAGGTGAACGCCGCACCGGACCAGTACACCTGGTGGTCGCAACGCGGCCAGGCGCGCGCGAAGAATGTCGGCTGGCGCATCGACTACCAGATCGCCACGCCGCAGCTCGCCGGCGCGGCGCGTTCGGCGCAGATCTACAAGGCCGAGCGCTTCTCGGATCACGCGCCGCTGATCATGGACTACGAGCTGTGAAGGCTGGCGCCGGCGGCGCGGGTGCCGGCGCCGCCACCGGCTGGGGCGCAGCGCTGCGCGTGTACGCACAGCCGCGCATGCTCAGCATGCTGCTGCTGGGCTTCTCGGCCGGCCTGCCTTTCTACCTCGTCTACCAGTCGTTGTCGGCCTGGTTGCGCCAGGCGCACATCGAGCGCTCGACGATCGGCATGCTGGCCTGGGTCGGCCTGGTCTACTCGCTGAAATTCCTGTGGGCGCCGCTCATCGATCGCGTGCCGTTGCCCTGGCTGACCCGGCGCCTGGGGCGCCGGCGCAGCTGGATGCTGGTGGCGCAGCTCGGCATCGGGCTCGGACTGCTGCAGCTATCGTTCAGCGATCCGCACGCCGGCGTCACGCGCATTGCGCTGTGGGCGCTGTTCGTGGCGTTCTGCGCGGCCACGCAGGACATCACGGTCGACGCGTGGCGCATCGAGTCCGCGGCGGTCGAGCAGCAGGGCGCGATGGCCGCCGCCTACCAGATCGGGTATCGCATGGCGCTGATCACCGCGAGCGCCGGGGCGCTGACGATCGCCGATCACTTCGGCTGGCGCACCAGCTACGCGACGATGGCGTGGCTGGTGGCGGTCGGCGTCGTGACTACGCTCCTGTCGGCAGAGCCTGGCGTCGTGCTGCGCGACGCCGCCGCGGCGCGCGAGCAGCGCGTGGCTGACTGGCTCGCCCAGCGTGCGCACTGGCCGCCCGCGCTGCAGCGGGCCGGCGCCTGGCTGGTCGGCGCCGTGGCCTGCCCGCTGCTCGATTTCTTCGCGCGCTACGGGCCGGCGCTGGCGGTGCTGATGCTGCTGTTCATGGGCAGCTACCGTCTCACCGAGTTCACGATGGGTTCTATGGCCAATCCCTTCTATCTCGATCGCGGCTATACGCTGACGCAGATCGCGGCGGTGGTGAAGCTCTATGGCCTGGCGCTGTCGCTGCTCGGCGTGGTGCTCGCCGGCTTCCTGATCGCGCGGCTCGGCCTGCTGCGCTCGCTCCTGCTCGGCAGCGTGATGATCATGCTCTCGAACCTCGGGTTCTCGCTGCTCGCGCGCGCCACGGCGCCGACACTGCTCGAGCTCGGCGCGGTCAACGGCCTCGACAACCTCGCGCAGGCCCTGCACGGCACGGCGTTGATCGCCTTCCTGTCGAGCCTCACGAGCGCGCGCTACACCGCCACGCAGTATGCGCTGTTCTCCTCGCTCTATGCGCTGCCGGGCAAGCTCCTCGAGGGCCTGTCGGGTTTCGTCGTCGATGCCGTGGGCTACGGGTGGTTCTTCATGTATACCGCTTCGCTCAGCGTGCCAGCGCTCCTGCTGCTGTGGCTGCTACGACGGCGCGGCCAGTTCGCGGCGCCCGGCGCTGGCGCCTGAGCCGCGGCCCGCGTCGATGGAAATCGATCTCGAGCGCGTACTCTGCCGGGTCGAGGAACTGGCGCCCACGGGCTGCCGCGAGTTCAGGCTCGGCGGCGGTGAATGGCCGGCCCGCGGCTTCGCCGTCAAGGCGGGCACCGAGGTTCGAGCCTACCTGAATCGCTGCGCGCACCTGGCGCTGCCGCTGAACATGCTGCCGGACCGTTTTCTCACGCACGACGGGAGCCTGATCCTGTGCACCGCGCACGGCGCATTGTTCGAGAAGGGCAGCGGCTATTGCGTGGCCGGCCCCTGCTTCGGCGCTTCGCTCGAGCGCATTGCGGTGCAGGTCGTGGCGGGCTTCGTGCTGCTGGACGAAAGCGTCGAGGTGGCCGCGCTGGTCGCGCGCTTCGACTAGGGCCTGTTCACGCCGGCCAGGACGCGGCGGCCTGCGCGGCGGCCGCCGCGAGCAGCCGCTGGCGTTCGGCCATGCCGGCGGTCGGCGCGATCCCGCAGGCCTGGTACACGGCCTGCAGCCGGTGCAGCCAGTCATGGCGCAGGGCGGCATTGCAGAAGTTGGTGCACCGGATCTTCGCCTGGCGCGCGGGGTCCCGGTCGAGCTGCGCGATCAGCGCGCCGATCTCCGGCGAGTCGAAGGGCAGGCGCACGATCGCGTCCTCCCAGTCGAACTGGCGGGTGAACTCATCGGATACGGGTGGCTCGCCGATCATCACCGTCCCGGCCGCCGCGCCCTCATAGAAGCGGCTGGAAATCTCCTCGCTGCCGCGCGTGAAACCCGGGTCATTCACCAGCGCGCGGTTGGCGATGTAGTAGCGGCTGCGCTTGAGCAGGTTCGCAAGCAGCAGCCGGTGCTCGGCGGCGTCCTGCACGCGGAAGGTGCGCTGCTTGAGATCGACGCCGCTGGCGGCCACGGTGTCGTAGTAATAGAAGATCTCGCGGCGACGGGCGAGCTCGATCAGCGCCCGGTGCGTCTGCGCCGAGCGCCGGCCCACGCTGCAGACGTCGATGACACGGCGTGGAAAGTCGGGGAGCGGGGAGAAAGCGAGGACGCTGGCGGCCGGCGGCAGGTAGCTGCAGGGGCGTCGCGCGATCTTCGCGACCGCCTCGACCGGGCTGCGCACGCCGACGAAGACATGATCGAAATCGCGCAGCAGCTCCAGCAGGTAGCGCGGCAGGATGTGCAGCCACATCTCGGCGATGAAGCACGCCGCCACGCGGCACTGCCGCCGCCAGTCGGGAATGGCCGCAAGCGCGAACAGCTCGTGCGCGTGCGTGAACACCGGGAAGAACAGTTCGTACCGGCGCTCGAACCGCGGATGCCGCGGCTTCGGCGCCAGGCGCCAGGCCAGCGTGCGCGAGCCGCTCAGGTAGCGCGCCGCCTTGAACGCGCGCCGCGGCATGTCCAGGTCGATGGCGGCGCCCGGTTCGAAGCGGTCGGCGCCGGTCACCTGGGCGATCACGTCCTCGAATTCGTAGCTGGCGCAGTAGCCGACGAGATCCGACCGGCGGCGCATCGACATGAGCAGCACATCGCCGACGGGGCCGCGGTACATGCGGCCGTGATCCGCACCGGCATTGGGATCTGCATTCATGGGGATTGCGCCACCGTAGCATGGGGGTGCGTGGCGATCGAGCGAGGCAGGTCACTATTTGGGCTTTTCCAGCCTGTGACGCACCGCCGATGCCGGCGCACGCCGGTTGATCCGCGGACTGGGCGGCTATACATTTGAGCCGGTCGCCCCTCCCCGAACCGACACCCAGGAGAGATTGGGATGAGTGCTGTGGATGCCGTCGCGGTCGCGGCGACTGCGATCCCTGGCTGCAGGTTCTGCGCTTCGAAGGCGCTCAGCACCTTCGTCGACCTGGGGATGTCGCCCTTGTGCCAGACGCACATCGAGCCGCGGCAGCTGCCGGCGATGGAGCCGTTCTATCCGCTGCATGCGCGCGTCTGCCACGCCTGCTTCCTGGTGCAGCTGGAGGAGTTCGTCGCGCCCGCGGACATCTTCAGCGAGTACGCCTATTTTTCTTCGTACGCCGACAGCTGGGTCGAGCATGCGCGGCGCTATGCGGGCGCGATGCAGGAGCGCTTGCGCCTCGGCCACGACAGCCTGGTGATCGAGATCGCCAGCAACGACGGTTACCTGCTGCAGCATTTCGTTGCGGCCGGCGTGCCGGTGCTCGGCATCGAGCCCGCCGCCAACATCGCCAGGGTCGCGCGCGAGCGCGGCATCCGCACCGATGTGTCGTTCCATGGCCGCTCGAACGCGGCGCGGATCGTGTCGCAGCACGGCCAGGCCGACCTGGTGCTGGGCAACAACGTGCTGGCCCACGTGCCGGACCTGAACGACTTCGTCGCCGGCGTGCGCACGCTGCTGAAGCCGCGCGGCGTGATCACGCTGGAGTTCCCGCACCTGCAGCGGCTGATGGAGCAGAACCAGTTCGACACGATCTACCACGAGCACTACAGCTACTTTTCCTTCAGCACGGTGGAGCAGGTGTTCGCCGCGCACGGGCTGACGCTGTTCGACGTCGAGGAGCTGCCGACGCACGGCGGCTCGCTCCGCATCTACGGGCGGCACGCCGAGGACGCGAGCCGGCCGCGCAGCGCACGGGTCGCCGCGCTCCGCCAGCGCGAAGCGGAGCTGGGCTACGGCCGGCTCGAGACCTACCGCGCGTTCGCCGCGCAGGTCCGGGAAACCAAGCGCCGGATCCTGCAGCTGCTGATCGGGCTGAAGTCCGCCGGCAAGCGCATCGCCGGCTACGGTGCGCCAGGCAAGGGCAACACGCTGCTCAACTACTGCGGCATCCGCACCGATTTCCTCGATTACACGGTCGACCGCAATCCCTACAAGCAGGGCAAGTACACGCCGGGCTGCCGCATCCCGATCTACGGCCCGGAACACGTCCGCGCGACGAAACCGGATTACCTGTTCATCCTGCCGTGGAACCTGCGGGCCGAGATCATCGGCCAGATGGCGCACGTGCGCGAATGGGGCTGCCAGTTCATCATCCCGATTCCGACACCGGAGATCGTCGCGTGACCGGCCTTCCGGCCCGCCGCGGCCCCGGCCCGCGATGCTGAGGTTCCGGCCCGAACTGCCCGAGCAGGGCACGGTGCTGTGCCTGGGCGCGCACTGCGACGACATCGAGATCGGTTGCGGCGGCACGCTCGTCGAACTGCGCCGGCGCTTCCCGCAGCTGCGCTTCCAGTGGGTGGTGTTCTCGGGCGACGAGCAGCGGGAACGTGAAACGCGGGCCGCAGCCGCGCAGCTGCTCGATGCGGGCGGGCACTGCCAGCTCGAGGTGCACCGCTTCCGCGGCAGCTACTTTCCCTACCTCGGCGGCGGGATCAAGGATGCCTTCGAGGCCTTGCGCGCGCGCGTCTCGCCCGACCTGGTGTTCACGCACTTCCTCAACGACCGCCACCAGGACCACCGCGTGATCGCCGAGCTCACCTGGAACACCTTCCGCGACCACGCGGTGCTGGAATACGAGATCGCCAAGTTCGAGGGCGACCTTGGCCAGCCGGGCGTGTACGTGCCGCTGCCGCTGGCGGCGGTCGAGCGCAAGATCGCGACGCTCCTGGAATGCTTCCCTTCGCAGCGCCACCGCCAGTGGTTCGATGCCGAGCTGTTCCGCGGGCAACTGCGCCTGCGCGGCGTCGAATGCAATGCCCCTTCGCGCCACGCGGAGGGATTCCATGCGCGCAAATTGATCCTGTGATGCAGGTCAGGCAGCGCCGCCGCAAGCGGGGGCAGAATGTGCCCGGGCCCAGCCCGGTCCCGCAGCCCCGTGGCCATTGAACGAATGCGCGTGCATCGACAACCCATCGGCTTGCGCCAGCTCCTGGACGAGGACCTCGACAGCGTCTGCGCCGACCTGCGCGAGGAATTCGCGGCGATGGCCGGCGCGCGCCTGCTGATCACCGGCGGCGGCGGGTTCCTTGGCTACTACCTGGTGCAGGCCGCGCTGCACTGGAACCGCGGCCGGGCCGCGGGCGCCAGGATCGAGGTGACGGTGTACGACAACTACCTGCGCGGCGTACCCGAGTGGCTCGAGGGCCTCAGGGGCGAGGCGGGCCTGAGCCTGCGGCGGCAGGACCTGATCGAGCCGCTGCCGCGCGATATCGGCCACTTCGATTACATCGTGCACGCCGCCGGGATCGCTTCGCCGATCTATTACCGCGCGCAGCCGCTCGAGTGCATCGATGCGAACATCAACGGCCTGCGCAATCTGCTCGACCATGCGGTGCGCCAGCGCGCCGCCGGCCGGCCACTGCGGGGCTTGCTGTTCTATTCCTCGAGCGAGATCTACGGCGACCCGGCCGCGACGGCGATCCCGACGCCCGAGACCTACCGCGGCAATGTCTCCTGCACCGGGCCGCGCGCCTGCTACGACGAATCGAAGCGCTTCGGCGAGACGCTGTGCGTGGTGTACGCGAAGCAGCAGGGCCTGCCGGTGCGGATCGCGCGCCCGTTCAACAACTACGGTCCGGGCCTGAAGATCACCGACGGGCGCGTGATCGCCGATTTCGCGCGCGATGTCTTCGCGGGCCGCGATGTGGTGATCCTCTCGGACGGCAGCCCGCGGCGCACGTTCTGCTACGTGACCGACGCGATCGTCGGCTACTACAAGGCGCTGGTGCGCGGCGGCGACGGCGAGCCGTACAACATCGGCATCGACCGGCCGGAAATCACCATCGCCCAGCTCGCCGAGCTGGTGGTGAAGGCAGCGCGCGAATTGTTCGGCTACCAGGGCAAGGTCGTGCTCGGCCGGAGCAACGAGGCGGACTATCTGGTCGACAACCCGAATCGCCGCTGCCCGGTGATCGACAAGGCGCGGCGCGAGCTGGGCTTCGACCCGCGCGTGCTGCCCGAAGCAGGCATCTACCGGACCCTGATCTGGTACAGCCACAACCCGCTCGCCGCGGCGGCCTGATGAAAGTCTCGGTCGTCGGCACGGGCTACGTCGGGCTCGTCTCGGGCGTCTGCCTCGCCGAGCGCGGCCATTCGGTGCTGTGCGTCGATGCCGATCCGGACAAGGTCGCGATGATCAATGCGGCGCGCGCGCCGATCCACGAACCGGGCCTGCCAGAATTGCTGCAGCGGCATGTGGGCCGGCGGCTGCGCGCCAGCGCGGACCTGCCGGCCGCGGTGGCGGCGAGCGAATTGACGTTCATCGCGGTGGGTACGCCCGCGGCCGATGGCGGGATCGATCTGCGGCAGGTCGAGCGCGCCGCCGCGGCGATCGGCACGGCGCTGCGCGCTATCGATCGCTACCACACGGTCATCGTCAAGAGCACGGTGATACCGGGCACGACCGCGGGGGTGGTGCGCAGCGCGCTGGAAGCGGCCTCGGGCAAGCAGGCTGGCCGCGATTTCGGCCTCGGGATGAACCCGGAATTCCTGACCGAAGGCACGGCGGTCGACGACTTCATGAATCCGGATCGACTGGTGTTCGGCGGCATCGATGCGCGCACGCACGGCGTGCTCGAGGAGCTGTACGCCGGCTTCGATGCCGCGGTGCCGCGCATCAGGACCAATCCGGGCACCGCGGAGATGATCAAGTACGCCTCGAACGCGGTGCTGGCGACGATGGTCTCGTTTGCCAACGAGATCGCGCGCCTGTGCGCCGCGATCGGCGGCGTCGATGCCGTCGAGGTGCTGCAGGGCGTGCACCAGGCGAGCTATTTCACCGCGCGGCGCGGCCCGGAACGCAGCACCGCGGGCATCGCGGCCTTCCTGCTGCCCGGCTGCGGTTTCGGCGGCAGCTGCCTGCCGAAGGATGTCGCCGCGCTCGTCGGGCAGGCGCGGGGCCTCGGCCTGGAGCCGGCGCTGCTGCAGAGCGTGCTGGCGATCAACCGCGGCCAGGCGGACGAAGTGATGAAGCTGATCGCGCGGCACTACCCGGCTGCGGGCGGCGCACCGTCCCTGGACGGCGTGAATGTCACGACGCTCGGCATCGCCTTCAAGCCCGATACCGATGACGTGCGCGAATCGCCGGCCTTTCCGATCATCGCGCGGCTCCGGGCCGCGGGCGCACGGGTGATGGCCTACGATCCGGTGGCGCGGTCGGCGGCACACGCCGGCCTCGCCGGCGTGAGCCTGGCCGCGACGCTCGAAGCGGCGGTGGCCGGGGCGGAAATCGTGGTGCTGGTCACGCGCTGGCCGGAGTTCTCGCGGCTGGCCGGCTTGCTGCGCGGCCGGGCGCGCCCGCCGCTGGTCGTGGATGGCCGCCGCATGCTCGAACCATCGGCCTTCGCCCGCTACGAGGGCATCGGGCTATGAACGCCGCGGCCGCAGGCGCCGGCGAGTACGCCGAGCTGGGCCGCGACGCCTACGCGCTGGTCGAGGAGCTGTATCCGATCTGCCGCAGCATCACCGGCAACGGGCTGCGCGCCACGCTCGATGTCCTGCAGCGGCGCATCCCGCTCTCGCGCATCGAGATCGCCAGCGGCACGCAGGTGTTCGACTGGGTCATTCCGCCCGAATGGAACATCAGGGAGGCGTGGATCGACGATGCCGGCGGCCGGCGCGTCGTGGATTTCCGCGACCACAACCTGCACGTGGTCAATTACTCGGCACCGGTGCGCGCGCGCCTGCCGCTGGCCGGGCTGCGGCCGCACCTGCACACGCTGCCGGCGCACCCGGACTGGATTCCCTACCGCACCAGCTACTACCGCGAGAGCTGGGGTTTCTGCCTGTCGCAACGCCAGCTCGACGCGCTGCGCGAGGGCGAATACGAGGTCTGCATCGACTCGACGCTCGCGCCCGGATCGCTCACGCTGGCCGAATGCGTGATTCCCGGCGCGGTCAGCGACGAAGTACTGCTCTATGCGCATGACTGCCATCCTTCGCTGTGCAACGACAATCTCTCGGCGCTGGCGGTGGCGACGCTGCTGGCGCAGCGGCGCGCGCAGGCGCCAGCGCGTCATTACACCTGGCGCTTCGTGTTCGCGCCGGCCACCATCGGCGCGATCGCCTGGCTGCATCGGAACGAGGCCCGGGTCGGCGCGATCCGCCACGGCCTGGTGCTCGCTTCGCTCGGCGATCGCGGCGCACTGACCTACAAGCGCAGCCGGCGCGGCAATGCCGACATCGATCGGGTGGGCGAACACGTCATCGCGCGCGCGCACGCTGGCAGCTGCGAGGATTTCTCGCCCTACGGCTACGACGAGCGCCAGTTCTGCTCGCCCGGGTTCGACCTGCCGGTGGGCCGGCTGACACGCACGCCGAACGGCCGCTACGCGGAATACCACAGCTCGGCCGACAACCTGGCGTTCGTGACGCCGGCGGCGCTGGCGGACTCGCTCCGTGCCTGCGAGCAGATCCTGGCATTGCTCGACACGAACGCGCGCTATCTGAATCTGGCGCCGAAATGCGAGCCGCGGCTCGGGCCGCGCGGCCTGTACGACCTGGCCGGCGGGCAGGCCCCCGGCGAATTCGGGCATGCGCTGCTGTGGGTGCTCAACCAGTCGGACGGCGGGCAGGACCTGCTGGCGATCGCGCAGAAGGCGCGGCTCGACTACGGCCTGGTGGCGCGCGCCGCCGCGGCGCTGGTCAACGCCCGGTTGCTGCGCCGGCTGCCGTAGCGGCCGCGGCATCGGCGGCGGGCTTCCATACCTTCCACGGACAGTTGCCGAGCGCATCCATCCGGTCGAAGCTGATCTTGTCCTTGAAGGTGTCCATGCACTGCCAGAAGCCCTGCCAGCGGTAGGTGTGCAGCTTCCTCTCGGCGATCAGCCGTGCGAACGGCTGCTCGACCAGTTCATCGCCTTCGTTGATGTAGTCGAAGATGCGGTTGCGGAACACGAAGTAGCCGCCGTTGATCCACAGCTGCTCGCTCGCCAGCGGCCCGATGCTGCTGACGCGGCCGTCCGCATCGCTCCGCACCGCGTGGAAGCTCTGCGAACTGCGGACCGAGGCGAAGCTCGCGACCGCATCGCCCGCCTGGAATTCACCGAGCTGGCGGTCGAGTGGCAGCGCCGAGAGCCCGTCGGTGTAGTTGGCCAGGAATTGCGCTTCGCCCTCGAGGTACTTGCGCACCCGCAGCAGCCGCTGGCCGATGTTGCTGTGCAGGCCGGTGTCGACGAAGGTGATGCGCCAGTCGTCGAGGTCGGAGCCGTGCAGCTCGACCTTGCGCCCGCCTGCGCTCAGCGTGAAATCGTTGGTCAGCGCCTCGTTGTAATTGAGGAAGTACTCGCGGATCAGGTCGCCCCGGTAGCCGAGGCAGAGCACGAAGTCCGTGTGGCCGAAGTGCGCGTAGTAGCGCATCAGGTGCCAGATGATCGGGCGGCTGCCGATGTTCACCAGCGACTTGGGCACGGTATCCGCGTGCTCGCGCAGGCGCGTGCCGAGCCCGCCGCAGAACAGGACGACTTTCATCGCACGTAGCACTCCCTCGCCAAAAGCCTAAGCTATTTCAGGATTTGGCCGAATGCCAGTGCCCGCGGCGCCGCGGCGGATTCACTCGAACAGGTCGAGACCTTCCAGGCGGTCGGCGCGCAGCCGCCGGTCTTCCTCGTCGAGCGGATCGGGATCGGCGCGGCCGTCCTCGGGCTCGACGTCGACCGAGCCGCTCCAGTCTTCCGGCGCCTCGGCCTCCTCGATCGCGCCGCTGGCGCGCTGCGAACGCCAGTCCTCGAAATCGAATTCCTCGACCGTGCCATCGAAGTACTGCACTTCGATCGTGCCATCGGCGGGATCGAAGGCCACGACCTCGAGCAACTCGCCGCTGCTCAGGCGGTACCACTCGCCGATGCCCGGTCGCTGCATGTTCATGGCGTAGCCTCCGCAACGATGTTGCACCCGGCACAGGTGCGGATCAAGCGCTATCGTGGATGTTTGCCGGCTGTTTGCATGTGATGCGGCGCATCAGCCCCTGCGTTCGTAGACCAGGTCGCGCACGGCGTGCCCCAGGCGCAGCCCGCGGCGCTCGAACCGCGTCGCGGCGCGCGCTGCCCCCGTTGCGCCGGCGCGCCCGGCCGGCGGCGCCAGCGATGGACAGGCATCGAGCACGAGCTGCATGTGCTGCGCGTACGGGGCCCAGTCGGTCGCGAGGTGCAGCCGGCCGCCGCGGCGCAGGCGATCGGCGACCAGCAGCGCGAACTCCGGCTGCACCAGCCGCCGCTTGTGATGGCGCTGCTTCGGCCACGGATCGGGAAACAGGAGCTGCACTTCATCGAGCGCCTCCGCCGGGATCCGCGTGCGCAATACTTCGACCGCGTCCTGCTCGATGATGCGCAGGTTGGCGAGGCCCGCTGCCGCCGCCGCGCGCAGCAGCTGGCCGATGCCGGGCCGATGCACTTCCACGCCGAGGAAATCGCGCAGTGGTTCCGCCAGCGCGCGCGCAGCCAGGTGCTCGCCGTTGCCGAAGCCGATTTCCAGCGTGCACGGGGCCACGCGCCCGAACAGCGCCGCGAGCTCGAGCCGGCCATCGCCGGAGGGCACGCCGAAGCGCGGCCACAGTTCCTGCAGCGCGCGCTGCTGCGCCTCCGTCATCCGCCCGGCGCGGCGGACGAAGGAGCGCACGGCGCGCAGCGGCATCAGCCCTTGCGCCTGGCGCCGCCGCCAGCCGGCGCGCCCGGCGGGTTGCCGAATTCCCGCGCCCGCGCCCGCAGCCATTTCAGCAGCGCCTGGAGCTTCGGCATCGCGAGGTAGGCTTCGGGGCAGACGAAGTAGTAGGCGCGCGGGCAGGGCAGCGCCGCGGCGCTCGCCAGCGCCAGTCGCCCGAGCTTGATGTCGCCGGCCGCCAGGCACCAGCGCGTCAGCCCCAGCCCCTGGCCCTGTTCGGCCGCCGTCAGCACCGCGACCGAATCGTCGTAGGCGGTGCCGTGTTCCTTCCAGTCGCGATCGGCGTCCGGCCGGTTCCACAGCTGCCAGGGTTCGTCCGAGGAGCGCAGCAGCGGGTAGCGCTTGAGATCGGCGGTGTCGCGCACCGGGCCAAAGCGCTGGTAGAGGTCCGGGCTGCACACCAGCACGAACCATTCATCCAGCAGCTTCTCGCAATGCAGGCCCGCTTCCGGGCCGGCCGACATGCGCAACGCGCCATGGAAGTCGGTCTGGCTGAAATCGACGGGTTCGCGCGAGGTATGGATGCGCAGCTGCAGGTCGCGGTGCTGGTCGTGCAGCTGCGGGAGCCGGGGCAGCAGCCACTTCTGCAGGAACGAGGCGAGCGTCGAGATGTTGAGCGTGCCGGCCGAGCGGCTCTGGCGCAGCTGGTGGAGCGCGCTCTGCAGGTCGCTGAGCCCGCGGCGCACGCCCGGCAGCAGCAGCGCGCCCTCGGGCGTCAGCTCGATCGAGCGGCCGGCGCGGCGGAACAGCGGCACCTGCAGGTAATCCTCGAGCGTCCTGACCTGCATGCTCACGGCCGCCGGCGTGACATGGAGCGATTCGGCCGCCTCGGCGAAACTCAGCTGCGTCGCGACCGCCTCGAACACGCGCAGCGCGTTGAGTGGCAGCCGGTCGAAGGCCGCCACGCCGGCGACGCTCTTCGGTCCGCGCCGCGCCATCAAGCCGGCCTTGCCGCCGCGGGCTTCGGGAACCAGAGCGTGAAGCAGCTGCCGCGCTGCCCGGCGCCGGTGCTGACGGTGATGCTCGCGCCGTGCAGGTCGGCGATCCGCTTGACGATCGACAGGCCCAGCCCGCTGCCGTAGTCATGCGTGCCGCTGGCGCGGTAGAAGCGCTCGAAGATGCGCGTGCGTTCCTCCGGCACGATGCCCACGCCCTCGTCGTTGATCGCCAGTTCCACCCCGTCGGCCAGAGTATCGCAGGAAATCACCACGCGGGTCTGCGGGCGCGAATAGCGGATCGCATTGTCGACCAGGTTGCGCAGCAGCACGCCGAGCAGCTCGCGATCGCCCCGCACCCGCGCCGGCTCGGTGCTCGCCTCGATCTCGACGTGGCGGCGGCCGGCGAAGCGCTCGTGCTCGGCGATCTGCGCGTGCACCAGCGGCGCGAGGTCGACCAGTTCGAAGCGCTGCGGCAGGCTGGCGCTGGCGTCGACCCGCGCCAGCGCCAGCAGCTGCTCGACCAGGCGGCCGCTGCGATCGACGCTCGCCAGCAGGTTCACCGACGCGGTCGTGAATTCCTCCGGCGTGCGTGCGCCCTGCATGACCTGCGTGTTCGCGCGGATCGCCGCCAGCGGCGTGCGCAGCTCGTGCGCCGCGTCGGAAGTGAAGCGCCGCTCGAAGGCCAGTGTCTCGCGCATTCGCGCCAGCGCGCGCGTGCTGCGCAGGCTCCGCGCGATGATCCACCACAGCAGCGCGATGCTGAGCGGCAGCAGCAGCGCCATCGCCACCGCCAGCCGCCAGAAGATGGCGCGCGGCAGCACCTGCCGGTAGTTCTCCGATTCGACGATCTGCAGCTGCAGCGTGTGCTGGTGGTTCCAGACCGCGAAGCTCCGCCAGGGCGCGCCATCGATGCTGGTCCAGCCAAAGCCGCTGGCATCGAGCGGTGCGAACGGCGCGGCCGGTGAATCGGCGCTGCGGTAGGCCGCGCGCATGTCGTCGGTCCACACCTGGAAGCGCAATGAGTTGCGGTCGTGCTCGGTCTCGGCCTCGACCAGCTGCACGCCGAGCGAGCGGCCGTGTTCGTTGATCTCGTGCTGCGCGAGCTGCAGCAGCAGCACGCCGGTCTCGCGCAGCGCATCGTCGTAGAGCCGCTCGCTGCTGGCGCGCGCTTCGAGGAAGATCAGCGCCGCGCCCACGCTCATCAGGCAGCCGGTGGCGGCGATCGTCAGGGCCAGCAGGCGGGCGCGCGCCGTGCCGCCGGAGCCGGCTTCAGCTGGCAGTGCTGGTGGCGGTGTGGCTTTCCGGAGCATCGATCATGTAGCCGTGGCCGTGCACGGTGCGGATGAGCTCACGGCCGAGTTTGCGCCGCAGGTGATGCACGTGCACTTCGACCGCGTTGCTCTCGATGTCATTGCTCCAACTATAAAGCGCGTCCTGCAGCTGCGTGCGACTTTGTACCCGGCCGCGGTGCTCGAGCAGCTGCAGCAGCAGCGCGAATTCGCGCGCGGTGAGCGCGATGGTGCTGTTGCCGCGGCGCACGCTGTGCGACGCGGGGTCGACGCGCAGCGCGCCATGCTCGACGATTGTGGCCGCGCGGCCGCGGGCCCGCCGCGCCGCGGCGCGCAGCCGCGCCCCGAGCTCGTCGAGGTCGAAGGGCTTGACCAGGAAGTCGTCCGCGCCGGCATCCAGCCCCAGCACGCGTTCGGGAATGTCATCGCGTGAGGTGATGATGATGATCGGCTGCAGGTAGCCGCCGCGGCGCAGTTTCTCGAGCAGCTGCATGCCGCCCTGGCGTGGCAGCCCGAGGTCGAGCAGTATCGCGGCGTAGTCGCTCGCCAGCGCCGCGGCCTCGCCGGCGACGCCGTCGCGCACCCAGTCGACCGCATGTCCCTGCTGCTGCAGCCCCGTCTGCACGGCCTTGCCCAGCATCGCATCGTCTTCGATCAGCAGCACGCGCATGGCGCCTCCAGGAGTCCCACCCGGCCGACAGTGCCGGATTGCCCCCGGAGGCTATGTTACGACTATTAAGATACCCTTACGTGTCTTAATATTGCGTCAGTCAGGCTCTCAGGCGTGCAGCGCGGCCCGCAGCGCGCCCAGCAGGGCGCCCACGACCAGCGCGCTGGCCGGCCCCATGCTCAGGGCGAATCCCGCGCTGCGCCGCTTCGGGTCGCGGATATACGCGAAACAGTAGATCACGCGGCCCATGAGGTAGATCACCCCCAGTATCGCCGCATACCTGGGCGACCAGTATTTCGCCGCCAGCCAGAGCCCGGGCAGAAAGACCAGCAGCGATTCGACCGTGTTCATCTGCACGCGGTAGTAGCGCTCGAAGATCGGGTGGCCGGCAGTGGCCGGCGCAGCCACGCCGTATTTACCGCGTGCCCAGCCCACCATCACGCCGAACACGAACAGCTGCACGACGCTCAGCAACGCGATGATGTCGATCCATGCCATGAATGCACTCTCCGGTGAATGACCTGCGCGCGCCGATTCTAGCCTCTGGCGCAGGGCGCGCCAGCCCGGTGCGCCGCAGGCCCGCCGCGCCGCCGGGTGTCGGTTGCGCGCTCGGTCGCGGGATGCAATGCTGGCCGGCAATTGGTCGCGCCGGCCCTTGTCCGGCCACCGCGTGCGGCCGTCTGGTTCAGCTTCGACGAGGTGACGAACATGCGCAGCGGCCTGGTCCTGGTTACATTGCTGCTGGCGGCCTGCGGTGGCGGCGGCGGCGGTGGCGGCGGCGGCACCAGCTTCACGCCGACAGGCTGGACGTCCGGCGTGTTCCAGGCCGAATCCAGTTTCGTCAACAAGTGCGCCGCGCCGCGCACCGGCACCGACCCGTTCACCAAAATGGCCTATCCCGACATGGCGGGCACCACGCTCGATGAGAACAACTGGCTGCGCTCATGGTCGAACGACCTGTATCTCTGGTTTGGCGAGATCACCGACCAGAACCCGGCGAATTACGCGACCACCAGCGCCTACTTCGGCGTCCTCAAGACCATGGCGACCACCGCCTCGGGCGCGGCCAAGGACAAGTTCCACTTCACCTACAAGACCGCCGACTGGGAGGCGCTCTCGCAGACCGGCGTGCAGGCAGGCTACGGCGCCTACTGGGTCGTGGTGGCCGGCACGCCGCCGCGCGATGTGGAAGTCGGGTATATCGATCCCGGCAGCGCCCCGCCCGCTGCGCCCAGCTCGCCCGCGGCGCTGAACAACCTGACGCGCGGCACCAGGGTGCTGCTCATCGACGGCGTCGATGTCGTCAATGCGCCGGACCAGGCGAGCGTGAACACCATTCTCGCGGGCCTGTATCCGGCAACGCTGAACGAGAGCCACACCTTCCAGGTGCTCGACCCGGGCGCCGCCTCGCCGCGAACCATCACGCTGGCGTCCGCGAATGTCACCTCGACGCCGGTGCAGGACGTCATGACCATCGCCACCGCGCGCGGCAAGGCCGGCTACCTGCTGTTCAACGATCACCTCGCGACCTCCGAGCAGCTGCTGGTCAACGCGTTCACGACGTTGCAGGCCGCCGGCGTCAACGACCTGGTGCTCGACATCCGCTACAACGGCGGTGGCTATCTCGACATCGCGAGCGAAGTGGCCTACATGATCGCGGGGCCGGGCCCGACCGCAGGCATGACCTTCGAGCTCACGCAGTTCAACAGCAAGCATCCGGCCGTCGATCCGGTCACCGGCATGGCCATCGCGCCGCTGCCGTTCGAGTCGACCACGCAGGGCTATTCGACCACCGCGGGCCAGGCGCTGCCGCATCTGGACCTGCCGCGCGTGTTCGTGCTGACCGGGGCGGATACCTGCTCCGCGAGCGAATCGATCATCAACAGCCTGCGCGGGGTCGGGGTCACGGTCGTGCAGATCGGCTCGACCACCTGCGGCAAGCCCTACGGCTTCTATCCGCAGGACAATTGCGGCACCACGTACTTCTCGATCGAGTTCCGTGGCGTCAACGCGATGAATTTCGGCGATTACACCGACGGCTTCTCGCCGCAGAACGCGCCCAAACCGACCAACGCGCCACTCCCCGGCTGCTCGGTGGCCGATGACCTGGGGCATGCGCTCGGCAATGCCAGCGAAGCGCGCCTGGCTGCGGCGCTGAACTACATCGCCACGCCGGGCGCCTGTCCCGCCGCCACCGGGCTGGCGAAATCGCTGCTGGCCCAGCCGGGGGCGACGCTCGCTGGCATGCCGCTGACGCTCCCGGCGCGCCAGCTGCGGATCCTG
>JAGWPD010000108.1 GCA_028870705.1 Gammaproteobacteria bacterium | reverse complement strand
CTGGTGCGGCTCGCGCTGCGCACCTCGGATCACCGCCTGGTCGCGCCGGGCGCGGCACTCACCGGCGGCGCGCTGCTGTGCCTCGCCGACATCGCCAGCCGCACGCTCGCGGCGCCGCGCCAGTTGCCGGTCGGCGCGATCACCGCGCTGATCGGCGCGCCGGTGTTCCTGCTGCTGCTGCGCCGGCGGCCGTTGCGCTGAACCCGGCCATCGTGACGCGGTCGCCGCCACCGGTGCCATGCGTGCGCCGCGGCGTCAGGCCCGACGTTGCGTGAGGCTCCGTCGACCCTGCGTGTAGGCCTGCCCGCTGACCATCAGTTCGCGGAAGCGCTTCGCATCGCCCGCCTGCACGGCGCTGCGCACGCTCTCGACCGCCTGCGCCAGCGCATCGAGCGATTCGCCGCCGTACTCGTTCAGGTGCTGGATCTCGAAATACAGCTCCGGGCTGTCGTTCGACACCCGCGCCGCGACGTCGAACTGCGCGTCGAAGGTGGTGCTCGACATCTGCACCAGCCGCGGCGCGTTCTCGCCGCTCCGTGCCAGCGCGGTGACGAAGGCGATGTTGAGCGCATGCGAGAGGCCCAGCACGTAGGCGACCAGCCGGTCGTGCTCGTCGAGGCTCATCACCACCTGCTCGACCATGGTCGGCGCGAACAGGCCGCGCGCGCGCTCGAGCGCATCGCCCATGCCGAGGTCGATGAAGATCACGTGCCGGCCGGACAGCAGCTCGGTGTCGGGCCCGAACATCGGATGGATCGAGGTGACGCGCACGCCTGCTTCGCGCAAGGCGCCGAGGCCTGCGCGGAGCGGTGTCTTCAGCGAGCCGACGTCGAACACCACGCCGCGCGGCCGGCGCGCGGCCAGTTCGCGCAGGATCCCGTTGGTGGCGCCGAGCGGCGCGGCGACGACGATGAAGTCGTGGTCGAGCGGGCTGCTGCGCCAGTCCGCGATCGCCCCCGCACCGCCGGCGGGATCGGCCACTTCGACCGAGAAGCCCTGCGAAGCGAGGAATTGCGCGAACCAGCCGCCGATCCGGCCCGCGCCGCCGATCACCAGTGCGCGCTGTCCGCTCCCGGCGCCGCGCGCCACCACGCTGGCCTGCTCCTGCGTGGTGAGCGAGGAGCGGATCAGCAGCCGCATCACGGCCTCGGCGACATCCGCGGGCACGCCGAGTTCGGCGGCCGCGGCGCGCACCCCGAGGATCACTTCGCGTTCGCGCCCGTAGTCGCGGGTCGGATGGCCGGTGGCGCGCTTGACGCGCGCGATCTCGCGGCTGGCGGCCTGGCGCTCGCCAATCAGTTCGAGCAGGCGGCGATCGAGGACGTTGAGCTGCTGGCGGAGTTCGTCGAGATTCATGCGGGCCTTCCGGTGGTCATCCGGGCTTTGTAAAGGCAAAGCACGTCCACCGCAAGTGCGCGGATCGGGCGCATTGCCCGATCCGCGCCGCCCGAAAACCGCTGCTGAATCCCTGAATTAGCGCAGCGGCAGGCTGAACGATAGCGAGAAGCCGTCGTCGTAGCAGTCGTCGTAGTCGAAATAATCGTCGCAGTCGTAGTCGTAATTGCTGCGGTAGACCGGCGGGTAGTAATAGCGCCAGCCCGCGCCGTAGTACGGACGGCTGTAGTAGTAGCGCGGGTAGCGGTAGCCGTAATCGCGGTAGTACGGCCGGTCCCAGCGATGGTCGTCGCGGTCGTGCCAGCCATCGCGATCACGCCAGCCGCCGCGGTCGGCCTCCTGCCCGTAGCGGTGCCCGCGATCCATCCAGCCCGGGTGGTAATCACGCCCGCCCCGGTCCTGCCAGCCGCGCGCCTGGCCACTGTGCTGTTGCCCGCCGCGCGCATCGCCGCCGTGGTCGCGGGCTTGCACCTGCCCGGCCAGCCCGGCAGCCGCCAGCAGCATGGCCGTGGTTGTGATGAGTCCTTTCATGGTGTGCTCCTCAATTTCGGCCCCAGCCTCGCTGTCGAAACTACGCGCTGCTCGCTGAACGCGGCCTGAACCGGGATTGCCGTTGCCCTGGCTATTGAAACGCGGCATGTTTACAGGGGTTTACACGCCACTGCGCCCCCATCAAGTAACATGCGCGGCATGGCCTGGCACCGCGAACACCTGCCCGATCCGCTCCCGGCGGAACCGCTCGAGGTGGCCGTGGCCTGGCTGGCCGAGGCCACGCGGCGCGCGAGCTCGCCCAACCCGAATGCGATGGTGCTGGCCACGGCCGACGCAGCCGGGCGCCCGTCCGCGCGGGTAGTGCTCTGCAAGCAGATCACGCCACACCCGGGCTACCTGACGTTTTACACGAACTATAATTCCCGCAAGGGCCGCGAGCTCGGCGCGCGACAGCAGGCCGCAGTGGTCATGCACTGGGATGCGCTGCACCGGCAGCTGCGCGTCGAGGGCCGCATCGTGCGCACCAGCGCCGCCGACAGCGACGCCTACTTCGCGACCCGCAACTGGCAGAGCCGCCTCGGCGCGTGGGTGAGCCAGCAGAGCGAGCCGATCGGTTCGCGCGCGGAGCTGCTGGCCAAGGTCGCGATGACCGCATTGCGCTTCGCGCTGCCGGCGCCCGATGGTGACGAGCAGGCGAGCGATCCGGGCCAGCGCATACCGCGCCCGCCGCACTGGGGTGGCTACCAGTTGTGGGCGGAAGCCATCGAGCTGTGGGTCGAGGGGAGCGCGCGCATCCACGATCGCGCGCGCTGGGAGCGACAGCTCGAACCGCGGGGCGCGGGCTTCGAGCCAGGTCCCTGGTCGGTGAGCCGCCTCCAGCCATGAGTCGCTGAACGGGCCGCGCGGGCGATGTGGCGCAAACTGCGCATTGCGGTGCTGCTGGTCGTGCTCGGCCTGGTGGCCGCGGGCGCCTGGCTCGACCGGCTGCGGACCACCAGCTGGGAACACACGGTGTGGGTGGGCGCATTCCCGGTGAACGCCGATGGCAGCGTGGCCGCGGCCGAGTACATCGCCGGCCTGTCCGCCGACGATCTGCAGCCGGTGAGCGATTTCATCGCGCGCGAAGCGCGCCGCCATGGCGTGATGATCGACGCGCCGATCGAGATCAGGCTCTACCCGCCGCTCGCCGAGCCGCCGCCACCGCTCGCCACCGGCGCCGGCCTGGTCACGCGGGCGCTGTGGAGCCTGCGGTTGCGCCACTACCGCGCGCGCGCCGTCGACGGCATCGAGCGAGCGCGGCCGAAGATCGCGCTGTTCCTGCTCTACCACGACCCGGCGCGCGCCCCGGTGCTGCCGCATTCGCTCGGGCTCCAGCGCGGCCTGACGGGCGTGGTGCAGCTGTTCGCCACGCGCAGCCAGTCGGCGCAGAATGCGATCGTGACCGCGCACGAGCTGCTCCACACCTTCGGCGCCACCGACAAGTACTCGCCCGACGGCGACGAACCGCTGTATCCACAGGGTTTCGCTGAACCCGAGCGCGCGCCGCGCTACCCGCAACGCTACGCCGAGATCATGGCCGGGCGGGTGCCGCTCGCGCCCGGCCGGCAGGAGATGCCCGCGGACCTGTCGCAGGTGCGGGTAGGCGCAGCGACCGCGCGCGAGATCGGCTGGAGCCAACCGTGAGCGCCGCGCCGGCTGTGCAGCTGCTGGGCACGCGCCAGCTCGCGGTGCAGGCCGGCGGACGCCGGCTCGTCGACGCCTTGTCGTTCGAACTGCGGGCGGGCGAATTCATCGCGGTGCTTGGTCGCAACGGCTGCGGCAAGAGCCTCACGCTGCATACGCTGGCGGGACTGCGTCCGCCGGCCAGCGGCTCGGTCACGCTCGGCGGCGCGCCGCTCGCGCAGCTCGCGCGCAGCGAGATCGCGCGGCGGCTCGCCTTCCTGCCGCAGGACCGCGAGGATTCGCTCCCGCTGTCGGTATTCGAGGCGACGCTGCTGGGCCGCCATCCGCACATCGGCTGGCTGCGCGGCGAATCGCGGCGCGACCATGACATCGCCACCGCCGCGCTCGGCCGCATGGGCGTCGGCGAGTTCGCGCCGCGCATGCTCGCCACGCTCTCGGGCGGCGAGCAGCGCCGCGCGGCGATGGCGGGCCTGCTGGCGCAGGAGCCGCAGGTGTACCTGCTCGACGAACCGACCAATCACCTCGATCCGCATCACCAGGTCGACGTGCTGCTGGCCTTCCGCGAACGCTGCGCCAGCGGCGCGGCCGTGATCGCCACGCTCCACGATCCGGCGCTGGCCGAGCGCTGCGCCGATCGCGTCTTGCTGATGCACGGTGACGGGCGCTGGCGGCTCGGCACCACCGCCGCAGTGCTCAATGCCGCAGAGCTCTCGCTCCTCTACGCGACGCCGATGCGGGAACTGGCGGGCGCCGGGCGGCGCGCGTTCATTCCCGCATAGCGGCCAGCACCGGCGCATGCAGCGCCGCGTTGGCCGCGAGCACGCTGGTGGTGTCCAGGTCGATCGCACCGCCGTCGAGTGCGCTGATGCGTCCGCCGGCCTCCTGCACGATCACGCTGAGCGCGGCGATGTCGAGGATGTTGACGTCGGACTCGAGCACCACGTCGAGCGCGCCGCGCGCCAGCAGATGGTAGTGCAGGAAGTCGCCGTACCCGCGCAGCCGATTGACGCGTCCGACGAGCGCGCCGAAGCGCCGCCAACCCACCGCCGAGGCCGCGAGCGTCTTGAGGTTGCCGGTCGACAGGATCGCCCCGGCCAGCGTATCGACGCCGCTGACCCTGATGGGCACGCCATCGAGGAAGGCGCCGCCGCCCAGTTCGGCCCAGGCCATTTCACCGTAGGCCGGGGCGCTCGACACGCCCAGCACGATCCGGCCCTCGCGCCGCAGCGCGATCTGCGTGGAGAAGAACGGGCAATCGCGCACGAACGACTTGGTGCCGTCGATCGGATCGACCAGCCAGACATTCGCCGCGTTCATCGCGCGCTGCCCGGTCTCCTCGCCGTAGAAACCGTGGTCCGGGAAGTGGCTCTCGAGCACCGCACGGATCGCGCGCTCGCATTGCACGTCCGCCTCGGTCACTGGCGTGCGGTCTTGCTTGATGCGCACCGCAATGTTGCTGCGGTAGAGGCGCGCGCTGATCGCGGCCGCGGCGCGCGCGGCCTCGAGTGCGGCAGCCAGTTCCGCGGAGGGCATGTCGCAATAGTAACAATGCGGGTCGCGGCCCGCTCGGTTGACACCATGCGCGCCGCTGCCTAGAGTGCCGGCCGTTGTCAGGTGCTCGGGAAGCCGGTGACGCGCGCAGCAGACCTGCTGCGGCCATTCCGGCGCTGCCCCCGCAACGGTAAGCGAGTTTCGCTGCATCCATCAGCCACTGCGCACCGCGCCGATGAGGCGTGGGCATGGGAAGGCGATGCAGCCGGTCGTGCCAACGGCCACTCGCGAGCCCGGAGACCGGCCTGGCACGTTCAGTCCCTAAGGACGCGGCGGGCGTCGGGCTGGCTGTTGCAATCAGCCAATCCCGGAACTTCCCTCACCGCGCCAGCGGGCATAGCGGCCATCGGGTCACGCGGGCGGGCGTGCGGGAGTTAGCAGTGAAATCAGCGATCGTATTTTTGGCCGGCGCGGTGGCGCTGGCCCTGGGAAGTCTTGTCGCGCACGCGGCGAACGACGACAACAACCTCGGCGAGGTGGTGATCACCGCGACGCGCACCGCGACGCCGGTCAATGAGCTGGCCGTGCCGGTGATCGTGATCACGCGCGCCGAGATCGAGCGCTCGCTCGCGGGCGATGTCGCATCGCTCCTGGCCGGCAAGACGGGCCTGGAGATCGCGCGCACCGGCGGGCCCGGCCAGCCGGCGGCGATCTTCCTGCGCGGCACCGACAGCGATCACACCACGGTGCTGGTCGACGGCGTGCGCATCAATCCCGGCACGATCGGCGGCGCGGCGCTGCAGAACATCCAGCCCGAATCGATCGAGCGCATCGAGATCATCAAGGGGGCGCGTTCGAGCCTCTACGGCACCGATGCGATCGGCGGCGTGATCAACATCATCACGCGCGCCGGCGCGGCGCGCGGCGCCTCGCTCTACGCCTCGCTCGGCCGCTACGACACGCGGGTGCTGGCCGGCGATGCCGGCGGCCAGCTCGGCGAGCGGCTGGCTGCGGGCGGCAGCTTCGCCTGGCAGCGCTCGGATGGTTTCCCGCCACGCCGCGCCGCGACCGATCCGGGCGGCTACGGCAACAGCAGCGCCAATGCGCAGCTGCGCTATGCGGCCAGCGACGAACTTTCGTTCCACGCGCAGGCCTGGCACGCGAACGGCAAGTCGGCCTACTCGAATTTCGGCGCAGCCGCCGACGAGAACTTCCTCGACGCCAGCTACGCGGCCGGCGCCGCCTGGCATGATGCCGGCGGCCGCGACGCGCGGCTGAACCTCAGCCGCGTCACGGCCGAAGTGAACCAGCGCCAGGAATCGTTCCCCGGCTCGGGCCGCGATTTCGACCACACGCGCCGCGATGCGCTCGATGCGCAGTACAGCTGGCGCGCGTTCACGAGCGATGAGCTGACCGCCGGCGCGGTGCTCGCGAACGAACATACGCAGAGCCTCTCGTTCGGCCTGCCCTACGATGTGTACACGCATACGCTCCTCGCCTTCGCGCAGGACCAGCTGCACCGCGGCGCCAACGAGCTGCTGCTCGCAGCCGGCTACACCCACCACGAGACTTTCGGCGCGCACACCACCTGGAACCTGGAATACGGCCGCATGCTGACCCACGGCCTGCGGCTCACGCTGGCCGCGGGTACGGCCTTCCACGCACCCGACAGCACCGATCGCTACGGTTTCGGCGGCAATCCCGCGCTGCGCCCGGAGACTTCGGCCCAGGGTCAGCTCGGCCTGCAATGGCAGGTTGCCGCCGGCCGGCAGCTCCAGGTCTCGCTGTTCGAGAATCGCATCGACAACCTGATCCAGTACGTGCTGATCGACCCGGTCAACTTCGTCTACCAGGCACGCAACGTCGGCAAAGCCCGCACCCGCGGCGCCGAGTTCGACTACGGCTGGCGCCGCGGCCCCTGGCGGCTGGATGCCGGCTACACGCTGCAGGATCCGCGCAACCTCGACAGCGGCGCGCAACTGCTGCGCCGCGCGCGCCACAACCTCGCGCTCGACGCCGGCTACGACGCGGGCCGGCTCTATGCCAGCGCCGGCCTGCAACTGGCCGGTGCGCGCGCCGACGTCGACGATTCCGGCAACCTCGTCACCCTCGGCGGCTACGCACTGGTGAGTGCCGGTTGCGGCTGGCAGCTGGCGCCGGGCTGGATGGCGCAGCTGCGGATCGACAACCTCCTGGATCGGCGCTATGAGCTGGTCAGCGGCTACAACACGCCGCGCCGCAGCCTCACGCTCGCCATGCGCTATCACATGAGGTAGTTTGCCGGGGATGGGCCACCGCCTCTCGAAGATCGTGACGCGCACCGGCGATGACGGCACGACCGGGCTGGCCGACGGGAGCCGCGTGCCGAAGGAAAGCGCGCGCATCGAAGCCTGCGGCGCGGTCGACGAACTCAACAGCGCGCTCGGCGTGCTGCTGGCGGCCGACCTGCCCGCGCCGATGGCGGCGCAGCTGCTCGAGATCCAGCACGACCTGTTCGACCTCGGCGGCGAACTGGCGATCCCGGGGAGCGTGGTATTGCGCGCCCAGCAGGTCGAGGCGCTCGAACACCGGGTCAATGAGTGGAACGCGGACCTGCCCGCGCTGCGGGAATTCGTCTTGCCCGGCGGCGGCGCGGCGGCGGCGCACTGCCACCTGGCGCGTTCGATCTGCCGGCGCGCCGAACGGCGCTGCTGGGCGCTGTCGCGCGGCGAGCCCGTCAACCCGCAGGCGCTGCGCTATCTCAACCGGCTCTCGGACCTGCTGTTCGTGCTGGCGCGGGTGCTGGCGCGGCGCGCCCGCGGGAGCGAGGTGATGTGGCGCCGCGATCGCGGCCGCTAGGGCCTGTTCAGCCCAGCAGTTCCTTCAGCAGCGGCCACGCAAAGGCCGGGCCCGGGTCGCTCTTGCGTTCCGGAGCGATGTCGCTGTGCCCTACCACCCGCTCGCGCGCCAGCGTCGGGTAGGCCGCGCACAGTGCCGTGATCAGAGCGGCGAGCGTGCGGTACTGGGCCGCCTCGTAGGGGCCTTCGTCGGTGCCCTCCATCTCGATGCCGATCGAAAAATCGTTGCAGGCGCTGCGGCCCTGCCAGTTCGATGCGCCCGCATGCCAGGCGCGCATGCCAAAGGGCACGAACTGCACCGGCGCACCGTCGCGCCGCACCAGCACGTGCGCCGAGACGCGCAGTGCGGCGATCGCGGAGAAATAAGGATGGGCGTCCGGATCCAGGCCGCCGCTGAACAGCCGTTCGATCCACGGGCCGCCAAACTCCCCGGGCGGCAGGCTGATGCCGTGCACGACGATCAGTTCCGGCAGGCAGCCGGCGGGCCGCTCATCCCAATGGGGCGAGAGCACCTGCCGCGCCTCGCGCAGGAGCCCGGTCGTCACGTCGATGGCAAAACCGGACTGCATGATGGCTCCCATGATGCCAAAATGCCTGCCCGATGCGTACCACCCGCATTCACGTCGACCTGGAGCTCCAGCCGGGCGCCGAAGTGCTGCTGCCGGCCGCGGCCTCGACGCACCTGCTGCGCGTGCTGCGGCTCCGGCCGGGAGCCGTGCTCACGCTCTTCAACGGCCGCGGCGGCGAGCATGCCGCCGAACTCATCACCGCGGACAAGGCCGGCGCACGCGTGCGGGTGGGCGCCGCCAGCGCGATCGAGCGCGAGTCACCGCTCCACCTCAGACTGCTACAGGGCGTGGCGCGCGGCGAGCGGATGGATTTCATCGTGCAGAAGGCCACCGAGCTCGGCGTGCAGCGCATCGTGCCGCTGTCCTGCGAGTTCAGCGTGGTGCGGCTGGACGAGGCGGCGCTGCGCCGCCGCGTGGAGCACTGGCGCTCCGTGGCCGTCGCCGCCTGCGAGCAGTGCGGCCGCAACCGGCTGCCGGAGGTCGACTCGGTCACGGCTATCGAAGCCGCCTGCACCGAAGGGGGCGATGAGCTGAAGTTGCTGCTGCTGCCGCAGGCGCCCGCTTCACTGGCCCCTCTGGTCACGGGCGTCCGGCGTGCGACCCTGCTGGTCGGCCCCGAAGGCGGCCTCAGCGGTCGCGAGCAATTGCTCGCGCAGCGCAACGGCTTCCAGGCCTGCCGGCTGGGCCCGCGAATCCTGCGCACCGAGACCGCGCCGCTCGCGGCCCTGGCGGCGCTCCAGGCGCTGGCGGGCGACCTGTGCGCCTGAACGGTCTGCCGGCTGTGCTGCTGGCTGTGCTGCCGGTTGGGCTGCCGGTTGGGCTGCCGATCGGCGCGCGCGCGGCGCAACCGTTCGCGACGCTCACTACCGTCGATGCCACCGAGATTGCCGGCCGACCGGTGCAGCTGGACACGCAGGGGAAACT
>JAGWPD010000107.1 GCA_028870705.1 Gammaproteobacteria bacterium | reverse complement strand
GCGCCGCCAGCGCCGCGGCGATCTCGGCGCCAGCGCCGTGCGCGAGCACATCCACCCGCCGCTGACGGAGCGCATCGAGCAGGTCGAGCAGCGCGAGCGCATGTTGCTCGCAGCCGGCGGGAACGGCCGGCGGGTCCGACTGGCCGTGGCCCGGCAGGTCCGGCGCGTAGATCGAACGGTCCGCGCCCAGGGGCCCGAGCAATGCGCTGAAGAACCGCCCTTCCCCGGCCGCGCCCGGAATGCACAGCAGCGCCGTGGCTTCATCGAACCCGCCGCCGGGAGGGATCGCCTGATGCACGTGCAGCTGGCCATAGCGGCAGTCGAAATAGGTGCGCCGCAGCCGCGCCGCCGGCCTCACCGGCGATCTCCGCAATCGGCGTGCAGGCGGTGCAGGAAGCGATGCACGAGCGGCGCCGCGATCACGCCCGCGATCGCCAGCACGGCAATGCCGGAGAACAGCGCATAGGTGCCGGCAAAGAGCTTGCCGGCAGTGGTGGCCGGCGCGGCCAGCGGGCCCATGCCCGAGAGGATCATCGCGGCATTCTCGTAGGAGTCGATCCACGACAGCCCGACCAGGTAGTGGTAGCCCAGCATGCCCGCGTAGAGCGCGACCCCGATGAAGGCCATGCCGAAGCCGATGCTGCGCAGCTGCCGGCGCAGGTAATCCGGGAATTTCGCGACCGGCTGCGAAATGTGCTCGTAGCCCGCCGCGCGTTTGTCTGCTGCCATGACCTGCGGCGCTGCTCCGTGCCGTTTCGACTGCGGCAAATCATAGGCCAAGCGGCGCGGCCGATATAGCTTGATTGACGCTGGCTCACGCACAATGCTCACATAGCCGGCAATGGCAATTGTGCGCGCGCTGCCCTTCGCCGTATCCGTGCTGGTGGCCGCCGGAATCGCCGTTGCGGACCAGGCCGTGCCGCCGCAGGCCGTGCCGCCGCAGGCCGCGCCGCCCCCGGCCGCAATGCCCCAGGCCGCAGTGCCGGACAACGCGACGCTCGAGGCCGCCGGTGCGCGCATTGGCCAGGTCACGATCCGCAGCGCCGCGATCTTCGATCTCAGCGATCCGCGCGAGAACCGTGCGCTGTACCGGCTCGCCAACCGCTGGCACATCAACACGCGCGCCGGCGTGATCCGCTCGCAGCTGCTGTTCCGCAGCGGCGAGCGCTACGACCATCGCCTGCTGGAGGAGACCGAACGCCGGCTCCGGCAGCTGAATTTCCTGCGCGAACCGCGCATCCGTCCGATCGCCTGGCACGACGGCGTGGTCGACATCCTGGTCGAGACCCGCGACGTGTGGACGCTGCAGCTCGGCCCGAGCTACGGGCGCCGCGGCGGCAAGAACGACATTTCGCTGGAATTCCAGGATAACAACCTGCTCGGCTTCGGCAAGACGCTGATCGCCGGCAGCAGCCGCGGGATCGACCGCAATTCGACCTACTTCGAGTGGCGCGATCCGGCGGTCTTCGGGGGCCGCTGGGTCGACTCGTTCCGCTGGTCCAACAACAGCGACGGCCGTGGCTGGCGCGTGCAGCTGGCGCGCCCCTTTTACGCGCTCGAGGTGCGCCACGCGGGCGGCCTGACGCTGGCGGACGCCAGCGGCGCGGACACGCGCTACCTGCTGGGCAGGGAATACGATCGCTACCAGCACGCCGCGCGGTTGCTCGATGTCTTCGGCGGCTGGTCCGCGGGACTGCGGTCCGGGCACGTGCTGCGGCTCGCGGCGGGCTGGCGCGTCGAGCGCGATGCATTCGGCGCGCTCTACGGCGGCGCGCCGCCGGTCCCGCTCACGCTCGCGCCGATTCCGGCCGATCGCGATCTCGAGTATCCCTACCTGCGCGCCGACTGGCTCACCGACCGGTTCCACACCACCCGCAACCAGGACCTGATCGCGCGCACCGAAGACCTGTCGTTCGGGCTCGCGGCGACGCTGCAGCTCGGGCTGGCAAGCCCGGCATTCGGCGCCGACCGCCGCGCCTGGGTATACGCGGCCCGCGCCGACTACGGCTGGCGGCTGAGCAGCCGCCAGCAGCTCTATGCCGGCGCCGGCCTGAGCGGCCGCAGCGAGTCGCGTGGCACGGTCGATGAGCGCGTGAACGCCGATCTCGCCTGGTACTGGCGCACTTCGCACCGCACGCTGACCCACGTGCGCATCGCCGGCGACGCCGGGCATGCGCTCGACCTCGACCACTACTACGGGCTCGGCGGCGACAATGGCCTGCGCGGCTATCCGCTGCGCTACCAGCTGGGCGCCGCGCGCGCCCAGCTCAAGGTCGAGGAACGCGTCTACACCGACTGGTCGCTGTGGCAGTTGTTCACCATCGGTGGCGCCGCGTTCTTCGATGCCGGCCGGACCTACGGCAGCAATCCGCTCGGCGTGCCGCAACTGGGCTGGCTGCGCGATGTCGGCATCGGGCTGCGGCTCGGCAACGATCGCTCAGCGCTCGGCAACGTGATCCACGTCGACATCGCCGCGCCGCTCGACGGCCAGAACCTCAGCCGGCTGCAGTTCCTGGTAAGTACCGAGGCGACGCTATGAGACGGAACGCGCGGCGGCCACCCAACGCCGCCACTGCCGTACGTCATTCAAGTTGCGCACCGTCGCCGCCGGCGAGTCGAGCAACGCCGCGCTCTGCCTGAGCAGCTCCGGGGCATGCGCAGGTTCGGTGAGCGCCTGCACGTAAAGCGCACTTGCCAGCTCTACCGGCACCCACTGATCGCCGTGGTTCTTTGCCGCCAGCTCGCGGCGGAACTGCACGACGGGCCTGATAAGCTCCGCCGCGTCCGCCAGCCTTCCCCGTCGCGCAACGGCCAACGCCAACCACGTGGTCACCTCGCCGAGGTCGCGCCGGTCCGGTATGGCCTGCGTGCCCCAGACCTTGCGCGAGGCCAGCGCCCCGCGCATGGATTTTTCGGCGGCGGCATAGTCACCAAGCCCGTAGGCAGCGCGGCCGGCTATTAACTGGGCAAAGTACAGGTTGCCGTAAGTCTGCGAAACCTCGAAGCTCCCGTTTGGCTTGATGCTGCGAAATTCGCGCTCGGCATCTCCCGCGAAGCGGCGCGCGCTGGCGAAATCCCCGCGTTCCAGGGCAATCACCGCCGCGCCCACCTGGCCGAGCGCGGTCGTGATGACCAGCGATATGCCGCCTGGGCGGCTCACCTTGCGAAGTCTCTCCAGGTAAGGCTCGCCGCTGGCGAGGGTAGATTCCGCAGCCGCCAGGTCTCCCAGCTGCGCTTGCCGGAAGGTCGTGCCGAGCACATCAAATGCGCGGATCATGAAAAATCCTGCGCCGCCCGCCGTCGCGTGGCCGTAGTCGTCCAGCGATGTCCGGTAAGCCACGATCGCCTCGTGGAGTCTGCCGGCCGCCCAGTACGAATCGCCCAGGGTCTGGCGGGAAACACCCAGGTTGTTCATGCTGATGGTGCTATCCGGATCCAGCTTCAGCAACGTCAGCGACACCTGCTCGCCACGCTGCTGGACGCGCACGGCCTCCAGCGGATTCAAATCGTTCTGCGCGACGCTGGCCAGGCCGCTCAATATGACCTGCTGTGCGTGCAGCGCGATGCGGTAACCGGGCCGCTGCTCGAGCACCTTGTCGCCGAGCGCCACGGCAGCCTCACCATAGCGCCGGGCCTGGTCGTTGCGGCCAAGGTTGATGAGCCCGCCCACCAACCAGGCGCCCGCCTCGGCGTGGAAAGCCGCCATGTTCAGATCGCGCAGATCAAGCGCGCCCAGCTCTTCGGCGTAGTGCTGCGCCTTGCTGGCCGTCCGCACGGCATCCTCGTTCTGCAGACCGGCCCACTGTTCGTAACTTTTGCGCACCAGCACTTCGACGTATGCGCGGCGCGCCGCGGCGGATGCTCCCGGCGATTCCGCGACTGGCCGCAGCAGTTCGGCGGCGCGACTGCCGGCAATCGGACCGCCCGGATCGTTGCCGTTGTCGAGCACCTGGGCCCTGGCCGTGTTGGCGAGTGCCAGCGCAATGATCGTGGCCTCCGATTCGTCACCGGCGGCCCGCTGTTGCTCCAGCAGGCCGATCGCTTCGTCGGCGCTGGCGCCCGCGGCGCGCAGGTCGCCGAGCACGCGCTGCGCGCGCGCGTAGTGCACCATCGCCAGCGCGCCGTTGCGGACCGTCTCCGGGCCCTTGAGCGCCGGCGGCAGGCCGTGGAAATAGTCGATCTGCCGCCGCGTGAATTCGGCCACCACGTTGAGGCGGCCAAAGCTCTCGAGCTCGCGCACGAAATCGTCGGTCAGGTAGCCCAGCAGGTGCTCCGAACCGGCGCGCGCCTGTTCCGCGACCTGCTCGGCGCGATGGGCCGCCTGCCGGCTGATGTAAGCGACGCCGGCGGCCACCGCGGCGCCCAGCGCGAGCAGCACGCACACGGCCGCCACCTGGCGCGCCCGCACCAGCGAACGGCGCGCGGCCTGTTCGCGCTCGCGTTGTTCGGCGAGCATCCGTTCGGTCGCGGCGCGCGCCTCGCGCTCCTTGCGCTGGTCGCGGCTGTACTTGACGACGCCGCAGAGCACGTCGTGCGTCAGCTCGACGCGGCGCGCGTCCAGCCGTTCCTCGATGCGCAGCAGGCGCCGGTTGACCAGCAGGCTCACCGTGCCCGGCGCCGCCCCGGCCGTGTCGAAATCGCTGACCAGGCGCTCCTCGGCGATGTTTTCGCGGAAGCCGGAGGCCGTGAGCAGCTCGTCCTCGATGATGCGCCGCACGGCCGGCGGCTGGTCGGCCAGCGCGCGTTCGTAGAAATTGCTCAGGATCGTGGCGTGCGAACCCGCCAGCAGGTCGAGGGAAATCTCGCTGCGGCCCTGCGCCAGGCGCGCATCGTTCAGCTCGCGGCAGATCAGGCTGAGGAGCGAGGGCTCGACCTCGGCGTTGGCCAGGTCCGCGCCACCGGCGACGAAGCGCACGATCGCCGCGGCCACTTCCTCCGACACCAATCCTTTGCCCGGTTGCATGACCGCGGTCAGCGCCTGGGCGCCGGTCATCGGCGCTAGCCGCAGCCGGTTCTGCGTGATGCTGGGCATCACGGCCTTCAGCCCCTCGAGCGGCGCGAGGTAATCCTCGCGCAGCGAGATCAGCACGCGGTAATCGCCGCGCGCGAAATCGAAGCGCTCGGCCAGCGTCTCGTCGGCCTCCAGCCGCTGCTCGACCGCCCTGGGCGCGCGGTTCTCGACCAGATCGGCCAGGTCGGTGATGAAGGTCGCGGCACGCGCGCGTCCGAAATCATCGCTCTGCGCCAGCGTGAAGATTTCCTCGAACTGGTCGAAGATCAGCAGCGGGATGAGGGTCTGGCCGCTTTCATCGCGCAGCACGTCGTCGCGGTGGTGCAGGTATTCCCACAGCGATTCACCGGCGGCCGCGACGCCAACCTGGGTCCATTCGCCGGCGCGCCGCGCGCCGCGCTGGATCGCCTGCTTGATCTGCTCGGCCGGCTCGGGCGCCTCGCGCCCGTAGTCGACCCGCACGTACACCGGGCAGTAGCCCTGCTCGCGCAGCCGCGGCACCAGGCCGGCGCGCAGGATCGAGGTCTTGCCCAGACCCGACTGGCCGAACAGCACCGTCAGCAGCTTGCGCTGCACGCGCCGCGCGAGCTCGGCGACCTCTTCGTCGCGACCGTAGAAGTAGGCGCGGGTTTCCTCGGTGAACGAGGCCAGGCCCAGCCACGGGTTGCGTTCGTCGATCGTCGGTGCGTCCCGATCGGTGGCGCCGATGCCGGCGCCGGCGCCCGCGGGCCGCGCGTTCATCGTTGCCGCGCCTGCGTGAAGTCGCGCAGCCGCTCGGCGAACGCGGCCGGCACCTCGCCGCCGGGCAGCTGCGTGATGTGCAGTGCGCGGAACTTGTCGGGCACCTGCGCCTGCACGGCGTCGGTGCCGTCGATGGTCACCGGCAGGATGAACAGCGCGCCGTCGGCCATGTTGCGGGCGCGGTCGATCGCGTAGCTCCACTCGCGCCTGAAATAGCCCTCCAGGCGCCGCTGCGTATTCGCCGAGACCACCGGTATGAAGTAGGAACAGCGCGCGATGTTGCGCTGGATCATCCGGTCGTAGTCGTCACCGCTCTCCAGCCGGTCCATGTCGAACCAGGTGGTGACGCCCGCGGCCTCGAGGCTGGCCTTGATCCGCTGCACCGCCGGCAGGTCCTCGCGCGCATAGCTGATGAATACCGCATGCTCGGGCATCTCGCGCACCGGCGGGATGATCCGCAGCGCCGTCGGCGCTCGGCCGGCGGGCGCGGCCGGCGGGCGGCGCGCGGCCAGGCGCTCGTGCAGCTCGTCGACGAAACGCTCGGCGCCCTGGTAGATGCGCGTGCGCACGCTGACCTGCTGCAGGAACGACACCAGCCGCTCGTCGTCGCTGGTGTGGTCGTCGGCCATGATCTCGCCGACATCGCGCGGATCCGAGAGCCGCTGGCGCTTGGCCATGCGCAGGAACAGCCGCGCCAGCCAGTTGGTGAAGTTGCTGCCGATGAACAGCAGGTGGTTGTGCTCGAGCTCATGGAAGAGCTTCTCGGGCGCGAGGTGCTCACTCTGCAGCGCGCAGATGAACTCCAGCAGGTCCTCGTCCGAGATCACGTAGGTGGGCGAGGCCGACAGCCGGCCGAACAGGTGATAGACCACCGGCCGCTGCAACCGATCGCGCTCGCTCGGCAGGTCGGCGACGCGGTTGGGCGAATACGAGAGCACTTCGGTCGTGGGCGCGCCGTTGAAGCGGGCGCTGTTGATCGCGCTCTCGAGCAGCGGATCGAAGGTCGTCGAGACGAACAGGTCGAACTCGGGGATCGATGCGAGCCGTTGCAGGGCACGCGGCGGCTCGAAGCTCGCATCCTTGAGGATGCTGCGCAGGCGCACGTAGGCTTCCTCGCGGCGGCCGCGCGCGCCGAGGAACCAGCAAACCACGTCGTTCAGCGTATACGGCTTCGGCAGCTGGCTGACCTCGACGTTCAGCCGCGCCGCGAGCTTTTCCGCCAGCCAGTCGTACAGCAGCCGCGGCCCCTTGTCGGTACTGACCTGCAGCAGCTCTGGGCCGATGATCGGAATGACGCGCCGTTCTTCGATGAAGCTGAGCAGGTCGTCCCACGCATCCTCGTCGAGCGCGGAGGGCTGCGGCAGCGCGGTGCCGCTAGTCATCAAGTAAAGCCATGGTTCGGGTTCGCCCTCAGCCCCTTAAGTTCTTGGAGAGGCGCGCTGCCAACCATGCGCGCCCCGATCGATCGAGTGTGCCGCAGCGACGTGGCACAAGCAAGGCTGGAACTTCGCTCGCCGTCGCCGGTCGCAGCAGACCAGTGCGAACAAAGCTCGGGCAGCGGCGTTCGGCGGATTCACCAGGGGCGGCAGCGCGTGCGGGTACCGGCTCGGCAGAGGATCTCGCGCCGCGTTGCGCTGCTCGCGGCAATCGGCCTGCACCTGCTGGGCGGCCTGCTGTTCAGCGGCGTCTTCCATTCCGCGCCGCCCGCACTGCCCGTGGGGCCCGTGATGGTGTGGATCGGCTGGCCCCTGGCGGCCGTGATGAGCGCGCGGCCGGCCCCACAAATGCGCCCGCGGCCGCGCATGGATGCGGCCGCGGGCGGGGCCGCAACACCGCCCGCTCCGCCCATGAGTCCGCCAACGTCGGCCATGCAAACCGCCGCGACCGCACCGGCGCAGCCCGCGACGCACTGGAACATGGCAGCAGCACGGGCCGCAGCCGCAGTGATCAATCGCGCGGCAGTCGACCAGAAACGCGGTGCAGCGATGGGATCGATCCCGAAATCGCCTTTTGCCGCGACCGCGGCCAGGCCGGCATTTCCGTGGTCACGCCAGCCGCTGGGCAGGCATTTCGACGCGGACCCGCACACGGGCCTCGTCAGCCTGCGCGGCAATCGCTGCATGATCGGGCTGGTCTTCATCCTGCCCGTGTTCGGCTGCGCGGTCGGCCATATCGATCCGGAGCCGGGCGAGGCAGACCTGTTCGATCCCAAATACCGGCCGCAACCACTCGAGCTGCCGGCATCGCTCGACACCGTGCGCTGAGGCGCGATTGCGCCCGGACCGACCTGCGTCAGAACATGCTCGAGGGATCGATGTTCCCGCCATCCTTCGGGTCACGCGAGGGAATGAATTCACCGGTGATCATCGCCTCGTAGCCCTGGCCCGGCCCGACCATCGGATAGACGCCGGCGTCCGGATCGATGATCACCTCGAGGAACGCGGGACCCTTGAACGCGAGGAATTCGGCGATCACCGCGGGCACGTCGGCGCGGCGCTCGAGCCGGCGCGCGTAGTCAAAACCGTCCGCCTGCGCGGCCTTGATGAAATCCTTCTTGTGGAGCGACTTATCGCTCCCCGACAGCCGCCCCTTGAAGAACAGCTTCTGCCACTGCTTGACCATGCCGTCGCCGAAGTTGTTGAGCACCACCACCTTGACCGGAAGATTGTAGGTGGTGGCGGTTTCGAGCTCGCCGATGTTCATGCGGATGCTGGCGTCGCCGTCGATGTCGATCACCAGCCGGCCGGGATTCGCGACCTGTGCGCCGATCGCCGCCGGCAGCCCGAAACCCATCGTGCCCATGCTGCCGGAGGTGAGCCAGCGGCGCGGCGCGCCGAAGTCGAACATCTGCGCGGCCCACATCTGGTGCTGGCCGACGCCGGTGGTGATGATCGCCTCGCCGCGGGTGTGGCGGTTGATCTCCTCGATCAGGTACTGCGGCTGCACCAGCTCGCCCGCGCGCTGGTAGTTCATGCCGTAGCGCTGCCGGAGCGCATCGAGATGCGCGTGCCAGGGAGCATAGTTGCGCTGGCGCGCCGCGCCCTTGACCGCCGCGGCGAGCGCGCGCAGCGCATCGGGCAACAGGCCGACGTGGCTCCAGCGCGCGGTCTTGACCTTGTTGACCTCGGCGCGATCAACGTCGAGGTGCGCGATCGTGCGCGCGGCGCGCGCGAATTTCGCCGGATTGCCGGCGACGCGGTCATCGAAGCGCGCGCCGACCGCCAGCAGGAAATCGCAATCCTCCACCGCGTAGTTCGCCGCGGCTACGCCGTGCATGCCCAGCATGCGCATCGACAGGCGATGCGTGGTGTCGATGCTGCCGATGCCCATCAGCGTGGTGACGACCGGGATGTCGAGCGCCTCGGCAAATCCGGTGAGCGCCGCGGCCGCCTCGCCATTGATCACGCCGCCGCCCGCGTAGATCAGCGGCCGCTGCGATTCGGACAGCAGCTCGACGAAGCTTGCGAGCTGCTCCGGCCCGAGCGTGCTCGCGCGCAGCGCCGAGGTGCGGCGCCGGTAGCCAGGTATCGACAGCGTGCCCGTGCCGTTGAACGTGCCGGCCCAGTTCTGCACGTCCTTCGGGATATCCACCACCACCGGGCCGGGTCGCCCGCTGCGCGCGATCTCGAACGCGGTGCGCATCGTCGCCTCGAGCCGCGTCGGGTCGGTGACCAGGAACACGTGCTTGGCCACCGGCCCCATGATCGCCGCGACCGGCGCCTCCTGGAAGGCGTCGGTGCCGATGGCCGCGGTCGGCACCTGGCCGCAGATCACCACGATCGGGATCGAATCGGCCATGCAGTCGCGCACCGGCGTGACGGTGTTGGTCGCGCCCGGGCCGGAGGTCACCAGGCACACGCCGACCCGCCCGCTGGCGCGGGCATAGCCGGCCGCCATGAAGCCGGCGCCCTGCTCGTTGGCGGGGACGATCAGCGGCACCTCGCGGCCGCCACTGCGGCGCTGCGCCTCGTTGAAGGTGAACACGGCATCGTAGGTAGGCAGGATCGCCCCGCCGCTGTAGCCGAAGATCGCCTGCACGCCTTCGTCGGCCAGCACCTGCACGATGATCTCCGCGCCGCTCATGGCATGGCCGGCCAGCGGATGCGCCTGGGCTGCGGTCTTGGGCAGGGCGTCGTCCATGGCCAGAGCCTATCAGCTTGGCACGTCCGCACAAAACTCGGCTATTCTCCAGCCTCCGGACCCTCGAGACGAAGCATGACGGCGAACGTCAAGGCGATGCGGCACATCATCGGCATCCTCCTGCAGAACGAGGCGGGTGCGCTCGCGCGGGTGGCCGGCATGTTCTCCAGCCGCGGCTACAACATCGAATCGCTCTCGGTGGCGCCCACCGACGATCCGACGGTCTCGCGCCTCACGCTGGTGACCACCGGTTCGGACGCGGTGATCCTGCAGATCGTCAACCAGCTCAACAAGCTCATCGACGTGGTGCGCGTCGACGACATGACGCGCGGCGAGCACCTCGAGCGCGAGCTGGTGCTGGCCAAGCTGCGTGTCGACCCGGCGCGCCGCGATGCGCTGCGTGGCTACGTGGTGCGCACCGGCGGCCGGGTGCTCGATCCATCCACCGACGGTTTCATCGTCGAGCTGCTCGGGAGCGAGGCGGAGGTGAATGGTTTCATGCGCGAGGTCGCCTCGCACGGCGAATTGCTCGAGGTCGTGCGGAGCGGTGCGCTCGGCATCGGCCGCAACACACGCGCGCTGCGGCTGGTCGAGCCGGCCTGAGGGGCCGCTAGAGCGCCGCGGCGTCCGTCTCGCCGGTGCGGATGCGGATCACGCGCGCGATCGTCGTGACGAAGATCTTGCCGTCGCCGACCTTGCCGGTCTTCGCGGCACCGACGATCGCTTCCACGGCCTGCTCGAGCAGCTCGTCGCGCACGGCCACTTCGACGCGCGTCTTCGGGACGAAATCCACGACGTACTCGGCGCCGCGATAGAGCTCGGTGTGGCCGCGTTGCCGGCCGAAACCCTTGACCTCGGTGACGGTCATGCCCGATACGCCCAGTTCGGCCAGCGCTGCACGCACGTCGTCGAGCTTGAAGGGTTTGATGATCGCGGTTACCAGTTTCATTGCGTGCGCTCCCGGCCGTCGATTGGGCCTGACTGGCAGTTGGAAGTGCACCTTTCATGCCATGGTGCCCACGCGCGAAAACCGCGGGCGGCGGCCGCGACGGCGGCAATTCCGTGGTGGCGCGGCACCATTTTGGCGCGCTGCCGGTGGCCGGCTGCCCGCGCTTGGTGCGCGCGGCCTCAGCCGGGACGATGGCGCAGATTCGTCAGCCGGCCGTCTTCCGCGGCCGCATCGAGCGTGCGCGCGAGCTGCGCGCGCTGCGTGCGCGTCCAGCCGGCGACTTCCGCCGCGGCCATCGGGCGGCTGATGTAGTAGCCCTGCGCCAGATCGCATCCCAGCCGCAGCAACGTCGCCCACACATCCGGCGTCTCGATGCCTTCGGCCACCACTTTCAGGCCCAGGCTGTGGCCCAGCTCGATGGTCGTGCGCACGATCGCCAGGTTGCTGGCCGAACGCTCGAGGTTCATCACGAAGGCACGGTCGATCTTCAATTCGTCCACCGGCAAGGCGTGCAGTTGCGCCAGGCTCGAATGCCCGGTGCCGAAGTCGTCGATCGCAAAACGCACGCCGGCCGTGCGCAGCTGCTGCATGACCTGCGCGGCCAGCTGCGGCTCGCGCATGATCGCGCTCTCGGTGACTTCGAGCAGCAGACGCGTGGCCGGCACCTGGTGCTGGCCCAGGAGCGAGAGCACCCGCGCGGGCAGGCCGCCGTCGGCAAAGTCCGCGGCCGAGAGGTTCACCGCCACCTCGAAATCCAGTCCGGCGCGCTGCCACTCGCCGAGTTGCCTGATCGCGTGGTTCAGCACCCAGCGCGACAGGTCGGGCAGCACCGAAGCGCGTTCGGCCAGCGGAATGAATTCCGCCGGCGAGATGTTGCCGAGCGCCGGGTGCGCCCAGCGCAGCAATGCCTCGAAGGCGAGCGGCGCGCGATCGGTCATGTTCACCAGCGGCTGGTAGTGGAGCGAGAGGCCTTCGCCCGCCAGCGCGCGCCGCAATTCGGCCACCAGCAGCACGCGGCGCCGGTGATCGGCATCGTGCGTGGACTGGTAGACCACCGCGATCGTCGACTGCTCCTTCGCCTGCAGCAGCGCCACGTCCGCCTGGCGCAGCAGGTCTGCGACCGGCACGCGCGGCGCGCGCCATTCGCTGATGCCGGCGCGGATGTCGACGCTCAGCCGCAGCTCGCCGAGCGGCACGCCGGCGCGCCACCCGTCCGCCAGCACCAGCAGCCGGTGCAGCAGTTCGCTGTCGTGGATCGGCGCGGTCATCACGAACTGGTCGGCGCCGACGCGCGCGCACGGCGAGTGCTCGCCGCATTGCGAGCGCAGCTGGTTCGCCAGCGCCTGCAGCAGGCGATCACCGGCCTGGTGGCCGACCGAGGCATTGATGTCGCGGAACCGATGCACATCGAGCAGCGCCACGCTGAGCTGCGCCTCGGCCGGCAGTGCCGCCAGGCGCTCGCGCAGACCTTCGCGGTTGGGCAGGCCGGTGAGCGCATCGTGCGTCGCCTGGCGCACGATGTGCGCCTCGCGCTCACGGATGCCCTCCTGCATCGAATTGAAGGTGCCGGCCAGCCGCTGGAATTCCTCGCCGCCGCGCACCGCGATCGCGTCGCAGTAGTAGCCACGCTCGATCTGCTGCGCGGCGGTCACCAGCACGCCGAGCGGACGCACGGCGCTCCGGCCGGCGAACACGGCCACGACGATCGCGCCCAGCAGCGCCGCCCCGCCGATCAGCAGCAGCGCGAAGCGCATCTCGCGGAACTGCGCCATCGCCTGCAGCTGCGAGCGCTGCACCACCAGCTGCAGCATGCCCCGCTGCGCGCGCAGCGGCGTGCTGAGCGTGAGGTACTGCTGCGCGTCGAAACTCGACAGCGACGGCGCGTCGCCGCCGAGGCTGGCGGGCGGACGCGCCGCGAGCTGCGCGGCGGCGGCCGGCTCCAGCGTGGAAATGGCACCCGGCTCGCCGCCGGGCTCGCGGTAGATGAAGCTGACGTCGGTGCCGGCCAGCGCGGCGAGCTGCTGCGCCAGCGGCCGGTCGAGCGCGAAGCCCAGCGCGGCCCACGCGATGACGTCGGGCGCCCGGAGCGGTGCGAACACGATCTGGTAGGGACGGCCGCCGACCACGGCGAATGGCGCGGCCGCGCCGGCTTCGGGCAGGTGCAGGCTCGCACCCGCCTGCTGCGCGAGTTCGGGCGTGGTCGCCGTCAGCACCCGCCCGTCGGGCGCGTACAGCACCGCCAGATCGGCGCCGACGCGGCCGGCGTGGTTGCTGAGCGCCGACTGCATCGTCGGCCGGTCGGCGGTGGCGACCGCGGCGCGGAACGCGAAATCCGCCACCAGCACGTCGGTGGTCGCGCGCAGCAGCCGCGCCCGCTCCGCCAGCGTGCGATCGAGCATCGCGTGCGTCGCGGTGAGCTGGCGGGCCGATTCCGCGCGCACGGCGGCGCGGATCGAACCGAGCGTCAGCACGATCGTCACACCCTGAGCAAGTGCCATCAGGGAGACGATCAGAATGAGCAGTCGGTTCTTGAAGCTGGTCAACTTCAGGCGCTCTAATCCGCGTGATTATGGATAGTAGGTGCGCATGGCCGGCGGCTTGCGTGATGGCCTGCACGGTTTTGGCCGCGCCGGGCATCGCAGTCGCGGCAGCGGCGCTCTCGGTCACGGTCCTCGGCGCCGATGGCCGGCCGGTGGAGGGCGCCGTGGTGCTGGCCGAGCCCGTCGCGCCCGCACCCCGCCCGGCGGCGGGCCTCAGGGCGACGATGGATCAGCGCAACCTGATGTTCGTGCCCGACGTGCTGGTGGTGCAGACCGGCACCGCGGTCGACTTCCCCAACAGCGACCAGGTGCGCCACCAGGTGTACTCGTTCTCGAGCGCCAAGACCTTCCAGCTCGCGCTCTACGCCGGCCGTGCGCACGCGCCGGTGGTCTTCGACCATCCCGGGCTGGTGACGCTGGGCTGCAACATCCATGACGGCATGGTCGGCTACATCTGGGTCACCGATTCGCCGTGGTTCGGCCGCACCAGCGCGAGCGGCACGCTGCAGCTGCGCGGGCTGGCGCCGGGCGAATACCAGGTGCGCATCTGGCATTCGCGGCTGGCCGAATCCGGCCCGCAGCTGCGGCAGCAACTCAGCCTCGCGGACGGCGCGACCGCCAGCGCGGGATTCCGCCTGCGCCAGCTGCTGAAGCCGCCATTGATGAACCACGGAGCGGACAAGAAATGGGCCGATTACTGACCGCCGCCGGTTTCGCCGCCGCAGTGCTGCTGGCACGCGTGGCCGGCGCGGCGGCATTCGACTGGAGTGTGGACCTGCGCGCCGTGTCGAGCGACGCGGGCTCCTCGCGCCTCGACGGCGGCCTCGGCAAGCTGCGCTTCGATCCGCAGCACGCCGGGCTGCGGCTCGGCGAAGCTCGCTTCAGCTACCGCGGCGATGTCACCGAGACGGTGCGCGTCGCGGCCGACGGCGTGGCCTACGGCGATCACGACGTCAACCCGATCGACCTGACCGAGCTGTACGCGGACTGGCGGCCGATCCCGCGATCCATCTGGCGATCGCGCCTGAAGTTCGGCGCGTTCTATCCGGAGATCTCGCTCGAGAACCGCAAGCACGGCTGGGACTCGCCCTACACGCTGACCTGGTCGGCGCTCGACACCTGGGTGGGCGAGGAGCTGCGCACGATCGGCGCCGAATACAGCCTCGACTGGCTGGGGCGCAGCAACGGCCACGCCTTCGATGTCAGCCTGAATGCGGCGGCGTTCGGCTGGAACGACCCGGCCGGCACCGTGATTGCCGCGCGTGGCTGGGGCCTGACGGATCGCCAGAGCACACTGTTCGGCCGCTTCGCCACCGGCGGCCATCCGCTTGCCGAGCGCACGCTGTTCTACGACGATATGGACAAGCGCGCCGGCTACCACGCCGGCCTCAGCGGCAACTACCGCGGCCTGCTGGAATTGCATGCGCTGCACTACGACAACCGCGCCAGCCTCGCGCCCTATTCCGAAACGATCGACGACACCACCTGGCGGACCTACTTCGACAGCCTCGGCGCCCGCTGGACACCGACCGTGGAGCTGACGCTGATCGCGCAGTGGCTGCACGGCCGCACCTACGCAGGCACCGCGCTGCCGGTCAACGCCTGGGGCCTCCACGCCGAATTCCTGCTGGCCAGCTGGCAGCGCGGCGCGCTGCGTTACAGCGCGCGCTACGACCGCTTCGGCTCGCAGCAGACCGCCAGCGCATTCCTCGCCTACGTCAACAACGTCTACTTCGGCGATCGCGGCCACGCGTGGACGCTGTGTGCGGCGCGGCGCTTCGACCGGCACTGGAGCGCGCTGCTCGAAGGCGTCGAGGTGCACAGCTGGGTAGCCCAGCGCACGCTACCGGTGGCCGGCAACGGCCCCGGCGCGAACGCCAACGCGACCGAGCGCCAGTGGCAGCTCGCGCTGCGCTACGAGCGCTGAGGCCGGCGCAGCCGCGGCCCGCCAGCGCACGCCAGCGCGCG
>JAGWPD010000106.1 GCA_028870705.1 Gammaproteobacteria bacterium | reverse complement strand
GCTCATCATTGCCCTTGCCCGCTTGACTGCGCCTCGTGATGCAGCAGCTCGAGTCCCTCGGCGTAGTCGCGCTGGAAGCCCTTCCACAAGGTGATATCCGCGCTACCGGGACTGCGGGCATCGAACGGAGTGCCGGCCGGCGCCCGCCAGCTTCCGGCGTCCGATTCCGGCACCAGGCCATCGATGTAGGCCGCGCGACCCGCATCGTCCTTGACGTAGCGATCGAGGAATGCGGTGATCATGTGCAGGTTGATCGCGATGATCCGGTCCTTCCGCCATACCGGATCCTCGAACCAGCTGATGTCCCAGGTGCTGCCGCGCATCGAGGGAGGCGCAGGGCCGAGGCCGAGCGCATGGCCGGCACCCTTGTACGTCAGCAGGTACCGGTTGGCGCCGGCCGCGGCGTCAACGATCGCGCGCGCGCCACTGCGATAGTCGACAGTATGGTCACGGTCGCCCGCGATCAGGAGCAGCGGCGCCTTGATGGCCGCCAATCCGGTATTGCCCCAGGCGCCGGAGGCGGCGCCCCATGGAGCGATCGCGACCACCGCCCGCAGATGCGTCACCACCAGCGACGACTGCAGCGGACCACCCGCCGCATAAGGCAGCAAGGAACCTCCGGGCACCCATTTGCAGGGGCCGCCCTGCGGGTCGAGCACGGCCCCGGCATCGGTCAATACTCCGTACCCGCCCATCGAGTACCCGATGAGTGCGACGCGGTCCGGGTCGACGAGGCCATCGTGCGCGAGCGATTCCTGCAGTGCGCGTGCCACGAAGGCGATGTCGAGTGGACGGCGCAGCAGGAACTCGGGCACTTCCAGCGCTTCGGTGCGCTGCAGATCCGCGTGCCGGATGGCCGCGATCACGTAGCCCTTGGACGCCAGGTTCTCCGTCAGCCAGCTGAGCGCCGCGGTGACATTGCTGCGCCCATGCGAAACGATCACCAGGGGATAATGACCGCCCTCGGGTCGCGCATCGCGCACCGCCAGGCCCGGAATCGTGAAAGCGGCCGGCGGGCCCGGCAATTCCGCGGGCAGGCTGCCACTGTAGGATTCGGGCCGGGCGCCGCGTTCAGCAACCGCCGGGTACCACAGGTCCACTTCCAGCACGCGGTCGCGGTGTGGAGCGAGCACATCCACGGCATCGTGATCCACCAGTTTCAGCGTGCGCACGCCGACCGCGTGCGCGCCGAGGGCCGCGAGTTCGGGGGCGTCGACGACCGGCCGGCTCGGCGGCTGCTCGGCCGGTGCGATACGCGCAACGCCGGTGGCCAGCAACAGCATCGCCGCGGTGGTCATCACTGGCACTCGTCGCATCGTCGCTACCTCAGCTTGCATCCGCCAGCAGCATCCCGGCGCCCTTCTCGGCAACCATGGCCGTGGGCCCGTTGGTGTTGCCCGAGGTCACCGTCGGGAACACCGATGCATCGATGATGCGCAGGTTCTCGACGCCATGCACGCGCAGGCGCGCATCGACGACCGAGTTGGCCGGGTCCGGGCCCATCCTGCAGGTGCTGACCGGATGGAACACGGTGCCGGCGCGCTCGCGGAAGTCCTGCAGCAACTGCTGGTCCGTGGTCTTGTCGGCGCCCGGCAGCATCTCGTGGTCGATCAGCGCGGCGAGCGGCCTGGCCGCGCTGAGCCGGCGCATGAGGCGCGCGCCGGCGAGCACGTCCCTGAGGTCCTGTTCCGTCGACAGGTAATTGGGGTGGATCGCTGGTTGCGCGAGCGGATCGGCCGACCGGATGGCGAGATGTCCGCGGCTCGTGGGCCGGCAGGAATTGAACGAGGTCAGGAAACCCGGAAAGGGATCGGGATTCATCAACCGGCGCGTGCGCGTGCGGCTCTGCGTGTAGCTGGCCGGATTGAAGTACAGCTGCAGGTCCGGCGTGCGCAACCCGGGATCGCTTCGCACGAAGCCGCCGCCCTGGTTGACGCTCATCGACAGCGGTCCGCGCCGCGTGAGCGCGTACTGCGCTCCTGCGAGCAGCTTGCCCCACCAGGGATAGAGCCGATTGTTCAGCGTCGGGATACGCGAGCGGTAGAAATACGAGACCGCCAGGTGGTCCTGCAGGTTGCGCCCGACGGCGGGCAGCTCATGGACCACCGGAATGCCGAGGGACTGCAGCAGCGCGCCGGGCCCGAGTCCCGACAGCTGCAGCAGCTGCGGGGAATTGATGCTGCCGGCGCACAGCACCACGGCCTTGCGCGCGCGAAACGTCAGGCGCTGCCGGCCGCGCAGGCAGCTGACGCCGACCGCGCGACGCCCGTCGAATTCCAGCCGCAGCGCCTGCGTGCGCAAGCACAATTCCAGGTTCCTGCGGCGCAGCGCCGGGCGCAGGAACGCCGTCGCGGTCGAGGCGCGGAAGCCGCCACGCGTCGTGACCTGGTAGATGCCGACGCCCTCGGGCTGCGCGCCGTTGAAATCGGGCGTGTACGCGTAGCCGATCTCGGCGCAGGCCGCGAGGTAGGCGCGCACCAGCGGGTGCGCCTGCCCGCTGATATCGGTGATGCGCAGCGGACCATGGGTCGCCGCGGCTTCCGCGCCGCCGCCGCCGCGATCCTCGATGGCGCGAAAGTGCGGCAGCACGTCGCTCCAGCCCCAGCCCGGGTTGCCGAGCGCGCGCCACTCGTCGTAGTCAGCCGGCTGGCCCCGTGCATAGACCATCGCATTGATCGAGCCGGAGCCGCCCAGCACCCTGCCGCGCGGCCAGTAGCTGCGCACGCCGCCAAGCGCCGGCTCGGGCTCCGCCTCATACATCCAGTTCACCGCCGGATCGTTGAACGTGCGGCCGTAGCCGATCGGTACGCGCACCCAGACGCGCCGATCGCTCCCGCCGGCCTCCAGCAGCAGCACGCGGTCGCGGCCGCTCGCCGAGAGCCTCTCGGCCACCAGGCAGCCGGCCGTACCGCCGCCGACAATGAGGTAATCGACGGGCTCCATGTCGCGTCCTAGGGCCTGTTCACACTCAGGACGTCGATGCGGCCGTGCTCAGGTTTGCACAGGGCAAGGCGCGACGACCGATATGTACTTGTGAATTTGGCATGGGCGCAGCTACAAGCGGGGGTTGCGCTCAAGAGGCTTTCATACGGCGTTGCTCGGCGCTGACGTGGAATGACCACGCGGC
>JAGWPD010000105.1 GCA_028870705.1 Gammaproteobacteria bacterium | reverse complement strand
GGTACGCCCGCGGCAGGCGAGGAAGGCGGCGCCGGGACGCACGCTGCGGCTGTCGAGCGTGAGATCGGCGACTTCGAAGTCATCCGGCACCCCGAAGCCACCGCCGAGCAGGGCCTTGAGCGGTCGCCACGCCGCCACCGCCGGCAGCGCCGGCGGCGCCGGCGGCGCCTGCGTTGCGCCGGCGTTCATCGCAGCGCCACGCGCGCGCTCGCCGGGGTCGGCGATGCCTGATGCGCGTCATCGGGCGGCGCGCCGATCAGGCGCAGTGCACCGCCCACCACCGCGGAGAACACCGGCGCGGCCACATCGCCCCCGCGGTGCTTGCCGGCCGTGGGCTCATCGATCACCACCACCGCAGCCAGCCGCGGATTGCTGGCGGGTGCCACGCCGCCGAAAGTGCCGACGAAGCGATCCTGCGAATAGCTGTGGCCGTCGGACTTCCAGGCCGTGCCGGTCTTGCCGGCGACCTGGTAGCCGGGGATCGCCGCCAGCGCGCCGGTCGCGCCCGGCATCCTGATCACCGACTGCAGCAGCGCCAGCAGCTGCGTGCACACTTCGCCATCGAGCACGCGCTCGCCGGCCACCGGTCCATCGACCCGCAGCAGCGAGACCGGGCGGCGCACGCCGTAGGCGCCGAGCGTCGCGTAGGCCTGCGCAAGCTGGAGTGGCGTGACCGACAGGCCATAGCCGTGCGACATGTTCGCCAGCAGCACCTCGCGCCAGTGCGTGTAGTTCTGCAGCACGCCCTGCGACTCGCCCGGGAAACCGCTGGTGGTCACCTGGCCGAAGCCGAGCGCGTTGAGCGTGGCCCACATCTGCTGCGGCTGGAGCGCGAGCGCGATGTGCGCCATGCCGACATTCGAGGATTTCGCCAGCACCGTCGCGATCGGCACCGCGCCCAGGTTGTGCTCGTCATGGATGAACGAGGGTCCGACCTGCAGGTAGCCCGGATTGGTGTCGATGATGCTGTCGGCGGTGAAGCGCCCGGACGCGAGCGCCGCAGCCACGAAGAACGGCTTGATGCTCGAGCCTGGTTCGAAGAGGTCCGTAGCCGCGCGATTACGGTAGGCAGCAGGAGTGAGCTGACTTCGATCGTTCGGGTTGAACGCGGGCTGGTCGACCATCGCCAGCACTTCCCCGGTGCGCACGTCGATCACGACCACCGAACCCGAACGCGCGCGGTCGTCGCGGATCGCCGCCTTGAGTTCGCGGTAGGCCAGGTACTGGATGCGCTGGTCGATGCTCAGGCGCAGGTCGTGCCCCGGCCGCACCGCGCGGATGCTCTCGACGTCCTCGACCTGCCGGCCATCGCCGCCCTGGATCACGCGCTTGGCGCCATCTTCACCGCCGAGCCAGTTCTCGTAGGCGAGCTCCATGCCCTCCTGGCCGACGTCGTCGATGCTGGTGAAGCCGAGCAAGTGCCCGGTCACCTCGCCGGCCGGGTAATAGCGCCGGTATTCGCGCGTCAGATTCACGCCCGGGATCTGCAGCTCGCGCACCTTGCGCGCATCCGCCGGCTGGAGCCCGCGCACCAGGTACAGGAACTGGCTGTCGGTCGCGCTGCTGACCCGTCGCGCCAGCTCCTGCTGGTCCATGTGGATGACGCGCGCCAGGCGCGGCAGCTGCTCGATATTGGCCGCCAGCTCCTGCGGGTTGATCCACACCGCATCGACCGGCGTGCTCACGGCCAGCGGCTCATCGTTCCGGTCGGTGATCGGGCCGCGGTGCGCGACGATCGCGGCCACGCGCGTGTAGCGCGCAGCGCCCTCGCCGGCGAGGAAGCTGTGCTGCACGAGCTGCAGCTGCACCGCGCGCGCCACCAGCCCGGCGCCACATGCCAGCAGCGCGAGGAACAGGAATCCCAGGCGCATGCGGAACGCGACCGGGCGCGCATCCGCGGGGCGGGCGGTGCGCGCCGAGCCGGACCGGCCGAACCAGCGGCGCCGGCTCATGGCGGGGGCACCTCGACTTCCTGCGAGGCCGGAATGCGCATCTTCAGCCGCGCGGTCGCGGTGTAGTCGACGTAGGCGTATGTCGACCAGTAGCTCTGTTCGATCTGCAGCCGGCCCCACTCCGCCTCGAGTTCATCGCGTCCGCCGTTGAGGCGCTCGAGCTGCACGAACAGCTCGCGCGCACGATACTTGCAGTAGATCGCGCCGGCGGCCGAGGCCAGCACCGCGCACCACAGCAGCGGCAGACCCAGCCACAACAGGGTGGACGGCACCCGCTTCACGCCGCCACCCAGTCGGTACGCTCCGCCACGCGCAGCAGCGCGCTGCGCGCGCGCGGATTGGCGGCCACTTCGGCGGCGCTGGCGCGTTGCTTGCGGCCGACCAGCCGCAGCGCCGGCAGTGCGGCGGGCGGCAGTACCGGCAACCTGGCCAGCGCGGGCGCCACGCTGCTGCGGCTGCGCAGGAAGTCGCGCACCACGCCGTCCTCGAGCGAGTGGAAGCTGATCACCGCCAGCCGCCCACCGGGCGCCAGCAGCGGCACCGACTGCGCGAGTGCGGCGCGCAGCTGCCCGAGCTCGTCGTTGACGTGCATGCGCAACGCCTGGAAGGTGCGCGTGGCCGGATGCTTGCCGGGCTCGCGCACCGGCACGGCCGCGCTCACCAGGTTCGCCAGCTGCAGCGTGCGCGTCACTGGCGTGCGGGCGCGTTCCCGTTCGATGGCCTGCGCGATGCGCCGCGCGAACCGCTCCTGGCCGAGCGTCGCGATCACGTGGCGCATTTCCTCGAACGGGGCCCGTGCGAGCCAGGCGCCGACGGGTTCGCCGTGCTGCGTATCCATGCGCATGTCGAGCGGGCCGTCCTTCTGGAAGCTGAATCCGCGCGCCGCAGTGTCAAGCTGCGGCGAGGAGACGCCGCAGTCGATGAGGATGCCGTCGTACAGGGAACCGTGCGGATCCGCCGCGCGCAGCAGCGCCGCGATTTCGCCAAAGGCTCCATGCACAAGCGCAATACGGCCCTCCGATGCGAAACGCGCGCGGCCCGCCTCGATTGCCTGCCGGTCGCGATCGATGGCGATGAGGCGGCCCGCGGGACCGAGGGCGGCGAGGATGTGCTCGCTGTGCCCGCCGCGGCCGAACGTGGCGTCGACGTAATGCCCGGCCGGGCGCACGGCAAGAGCTGCGAGCACCGCGTCGACAAGCACCGGTGTGTGCTCATCCAATTTCCCCGCCCTGACGCATGTGCACCGGCACCTAGAGCGAAATCGATTCGAGGTCGGCCGGCAGCGTGCCGGCCGAGTCCTCGCTCTTGAGCCACACCTCGCGCCGTTCCATCCAGCGCGCTTCGTCCCAGAGTTCGAAACGTCCACCCTGGCCGATCAGCATCGCGTGGCGATGGAGCGCCGCGAATTCGCGCAACTCGGGTGGCAGCAGCAGGCGGCCGTGGGCATCGAGCTGCGCATCGGTGGCGTGGCCAACCATCAGCCGCTGCAGCCGGCGCGCCTGCGGCTGAAGCGATGGCAGTGCCATGAGCTTGCGCTCGATCTGCTCCCATTCGGGCAGCGGGTAGATCAGCAGGCACTGGTCGCGATCGACCGTGATGACCAGCTGGCCGGCGCACTGCTCGCGCAACCGATCACGGTGGCGGGTGGGCATCACCAGCCGGCCTTTGTCATCCACCGTGAGCTTTGTTGCGCCGCGAAACATATCGTCGACGGGCTGGTTAAACCCATCTGCTCCCACTTTTTCCCACTTAGCGCCACTATAGAAATCGCAATGCTCTTATGTCAATGCCTCTTGCCTGGGTTTTTCTCCAGTTGCACAACGACTTACGCGTGGAATGAGACCTGCGTCACGCCGCGGGCGATGTGGCCACGGGCAACGAACTTACTGATCAATCACTTGGCCGTGATATCTCAGTGCGATTATGGGAAAGAAGGAGAGCCGGCCGATAAGCCGGGTTCTGTCGTGGGCAATCATTCCTCTGGGACGTGCGTCGCCGCACGCCTCAAGCGGCCTACCCGGAAGCACGCGCAGGTCCGGCGCTGCGGTGTCGCCACCGCGACTTCCCTATTTGGCCTTGCTCCAGGTGGGGTTTGCCGTGCCACTGATGTTGCCACCAGCGCGGTGCGCTCTTACCGCACCATTTCACCCTTGCCAGCGCCGTTTCCGGCACTTCGGCGGTTTACTTTCTGTTGCACTTTCCGTGGGCTCGCGCCCCCCAGGCGTTACCTGGCACCTCGACCCGCCGAGCCCGGACTTTCCTCTGCCACCCGGGGAATCCCGCGTGACAGCGATTGCCTGGCCGGCTCTCCAGCGCCCACGATACGGCCTCTAGCCGCCTTCTGCATCGTTATCGTGCGTGCCGCGCCGCATGCCGCCGCGGTTTCCGGCCAGGCGCTGCGCCAGCTCGTAGGCCTGCGGCCGCGGTACGCCGCTCAGCCGCGCGGCGATGGCGGCCGCGCGCGAGGGCGGCAGGCTCTCGAGCAGCAGCGGCAGTGCGCGCGCCAGCAATGCCGTGTCACCGCCACTGTCGGCCGCACCCGCGGACCCGGCGATCACCAGCGTGATCTCGCCACGCCCGATGTCCGCATCGGCCTGCGCGCGATGCGCGAGTTCCGCGAGCGTGCCGCGATAAACGCGCTCGTGCACTTTGGTGAGCTCGCGCGCGAGCACCGCGCTGCGTCCGGCGCCGAAGGCCTGTGCCAGCCCGGCGAGCGTGGCGCCGATGCGGTGCGGCGCCTCGAACAGCACCAGCGTGCGTGGCTCCTGCGCGAGGCGCGTGAGCGCCGCCGCGCGCTCGCGCACGCGCGCGGGCAGGAAGCCCTCGAACACGAAGCGGTTGGTCGGCAGGCCGGCCACTGCGAGCGCGGCGGTCACCGCCGACGGGCCGGCGATGCTGCGCACTTCGAGTCCCGCGGCGGCCGCCGCGCGCACCAGCACGAAGCCCGGGTCGGAGAGGAGCGGAGTGCCGGCATCGCTCACCAGCGCGAGCACTGCGCCGCGGCGCAACCGCGCCAGCAGCGCGTCGGTGCGCTGCGACTCGTTGTGCTCGTGGAGCGAGAGCAGCGGGCGCGTGATGCCGCAGGCGGCGAGCAGCGTGGCGGTGCGGCGCGTGTCCTCGGCCAGCACCAGGTCGGCGGCCGCGAGGCAGTCGCGCGCACGCGGACTCAGATCGCCAATATTGCCGATTGGCGTCGCAATGACATCGAGCCTTCCCGCGCCACCAGCCACTATAATCCCCCGCACCTTTCCCATGCGTGCGCCTAGCTTGCAGGGCGCGGTGCTACACATGCAAACACGGCACGACCAAATCCGTTCCTGGGCCTGGCTCGCGGCGGCGGCGCTCGCGGCGCTCGCCGGCTGCGCCGGCTTCCCGCCGGCCACCTTCCCCGCAGCGCCCGCC
>JAGWPD010000104.1 GCA_028870705.1 Gammaproteobacteria bacterium | reverse complement strand
GCGCGCGCGGCGCTGACGCCCGCTTCGACCGCGGCAGCGACACCATTGAAATCGTAGGACGCTCGTTGGCCCAGCGCCGGCTGGAGCAGCACATCGCCCGGCCCGAGCGTGCTGATCTGTCGCTCGACGTCGCGCCGCACCAGGATCGCGAGTGCCTGGTTGGACACGCTGGTCAGCGAGTTGAGGCGGTCGCGGGTCTGCAGCGGGAAGCCGGCGTCCACCACGATCAACACGTCCACGCCCATCGCACGCGCCACATCGATCGGCAGGTTCTCGGTGAGCCCGCCATCGACCAGCAGGCGGCCATCGCGTTCCACCGGCGCGAACACCCCTGGCGCCGACATGCTGGCGCGCAGTGCGCTGGTGAGATCGCCCGAATCCATCACGACGCTGGCGCCAGTCTCGAGGTCGGTGGCGACGGCGCGGAACGGAATCGGCAGTTCGTCGAAGTTCGTGACGGTGGCCACCGGGAGCGTGGCGCGGCGGATCAGCTCGGTCAGCTTCTCCCCTTGCACCAGGCCGGCGGGAATCAGGAGCCGGCGTCCCTGCACGCCGAGCGGAAAATTCACCAGGAAATCGTGCTCTTCCTGCTTGCGCCGGAAGCCCAGCTCGGCGCGGGGCGGCCGGTCGCGGAATGCGTCCTGCCAATCGACCGAGGCCAGCAGTCTTTCTATGTCGCGGCCCGACATGCCGCTGGCGTACAGGCCGCCGATCACCGCGCCCATGCTGGTGCCGGCGATCGCATCCACGCGCAGGTGCAGATCGTCGAGCACTTCGAGCACGCCCGCGTGCGCCATGCCGCGCGCTCCGCCGCCGGAGAGGACCAGGCCGATGCGTGGCCGTCGGGACTGGTGCTGGGCGGCCTCGCCCGCGGGTACCTCGCCAGCGAGGACGGCGCCCGCCAGCAGCAGTCCGCCGAGCAAGAGTGCCGCCGCGCGCATCGGCTAGCGCACGTGCACGCGCCGCGGATCGAAGCCCGGCGCCGGAAATCGCGGCGCCAGCCCGCGCAGCGTCGCCGTCATGATCTGGGCGACGGCCAGGTCGCGCAGCCATTTGTGGTCGGCCGGCACGACGTACCAGGGCGCGAATGGGGTGCTGCAGCGTCCCAGCATGTCGCCGAATGCCTTGCTGTAGGCCGGCCATTGCGCCCGCTTGCGCAGGTCCTGCGGATCGAATTTCCACTGCTTGCGGGGATCGTGGATCCGCTCCTCGAACCGCCGCCGCTGCTCGGCGCGGCTGATGTGCAGGAAGATCTTCACCACCCGGATGTCACACTCGACCAGCATGCGCTCGAACTCGTTGATGTGCCGGTAGCGCGCCTGCCAGAGCCGCCGCGGCACCAGGCCATCGACGCGCGCGATCAGCACTTCTTCATAGTGCGAACGATTGAAGACCGTGACCTCCCCGCGCGGCGGCACATGCTGGTGCACGCGCCACAGGTAATCATGGCGCAGTTCCTCGACGCTCGGCGCCTTGAACGCGCGCACCGTGCAGCCTTGCGGGTTGAAGGCCGAAAAGACATGGCGGATCGTGCTGTCCTTGCCACCGCCATCGATGGCCTGCAGCACTACCAGCACCCCGCTCCTGCCCTCCGCGTACATCCGGTACTGCAGCTCGCCGAGCTCCGCCTTGAGCAGGGCCGTCGCCGCGCGCGCCTGCGGCTCATCCCAGCCGTGGGTATGGTGCGCGGTGGAGTTGTGCAGGGCCACGCGCTGGCCGCCGCGCACGCGCAGTTTGCGCGGCAGGTCGATGCGCACCCGGTTCGATCCCTTCATGCATGCGAGTCTGCCGCAGTTCCGGGCTCCGATGCCAGCGCCCGGGCATGTGTTAGCATTTCCGCCCCGCCCACCTTCCGGAAACATGCACGCCCATGACCAAGCCAGCCTCCGCCAAGCCCGCGCCGCCGCCCGGCGGCCAGAAGATCAGCGTCAGCGGCACAAAGCTCGCGGTGCCCGACCGCCCGATCATCCCCTTCATCGAGGGCGACGGCACCGGCCGCGACATCTGGCGCGCCAGCGTGCGGGTGTTCGATGCCGCGGTTGCGAAGGCCTATGGAGGCAGGCGCAAGCTCGAGTGGATGGAAGTCTACGCGGGCGAAAAGAGCTACCAGGCCTTCAACAGCTGGCTGCCGGACGAGACCGTGGCTGCCTGCCGCGAGTACCTCGTGTCGATCAAGGGCCCGCTGACCACGCCGGTCGGCGGCGGCATCCGCTCGCTGAACGTGGCGCTGCGCCAGATGCTCGACCTGTACGTGTGCCTGCGCCCGGTGCGCTGGTTCAAGGGCGTGCCCTCGCCGGTCAAGGCGCCGGAGAAGGTCGACATGGTGATCTTCCGCGAGAACACCGAGGACCTCTATTCGGGCATCGAGTTCGAGGAAGGAACGGACGACAACCGCAAATTCATGGCCTTCCTCAAGGACAATTTCCCCAAGCACTATGCCAAGGTGCGCTTCCCGGCCAGCTCCGGCATAGGCATCAAGAACGTGTCGCGCGAAGGCACGGAGCGGCTGTTCCGTGCCGCGGTCGAATACGCGATCGCGAACCGGCGGCGCAGCGTGACCATCGTTCACAAGGGCAACATCCTCAAGTTCACGGAGGGCTCGTTCCGCGGCTGGGCGTATGCATTGGCGGAACGCGACTTCGGCGGCCAGGTCTACACCTGGTTGCAGTGGGAGCGCACCAAGGCGGCCCAGGGCGAGGCCGCGGCCAACGCTGAGCAGGCGGCCGCGCTCAAGGCCGGCCGGATCCTCATCAAGGATGCGATCGCGGACATCACGCTGCAGCAGGTGCTGACGCGCGCCGATGAGTTCGACGTCGTGGCGACGCTCAACCTCAATGGCGACTACCTGTCCGACGCACTGGCCGCACAGGTGGGTGGAATTGGCATTGCGCCCGGCGCGAACATCAACTACGTCACGGGGCATGCGGTGTTCGAAGCCACGCATGGCACGGCGCCGAAGTACGCCGACCTCGACCAGGTGAATCCGGGTTCGGTGATCCTCTCGGGCGAGATGATGCTGCGCTACCTCGGCTGGACCGAAGCCGCCGACGCGATCATCAACGCGATGGACCGGACCATCGGCCAGAAGACCGTCACCTACGATTTCGCGCGCATGATGCCCGGCTCGAAGCAGGTGAAGTGCAGCGAATTCGGCGACGCGCTGATCGCTAACCTGTAGGTCCAGGCGCTCGCCCCGGGACGAGCGCCGCGCGCATGACGAAAGAGCTGGTCATGCTGGCCTTGCTTGGCAAGGGGCTGGTGCTGGGATTTTCGATTGCGGCGCCAGTCGGCCCCATTGGTCTGTTGTGCATCCGGCGTTCGCTCAGCACCGGCAGACTGGCCGGCCTGGCGACCGGCATGGGCGCCGCGACTGCCGACGCCTGCTACGGCGCGGTCGCGGCCTTCGGTCTGACACGCGTCACCTCGCTCATGGTCGGTGCGCGCACCTGGCTGACGCTCGTGGGAGGCCTGTTCCTGTGCTGGCTCGGCGCGCGCATCATGCGCATCCATCCGGACCTGGCGGTTGGCCGCGAGGCGGATTCATGGGCGCACGGCGCCTACCTCGGCGCGCTGATCATCACGCTCACGAACCCGTTGACGATCCTGGCGTTCCTGGGCGCATTCGCGGGCCTCGGCCTCGCGGTGGCGCACGACTACCTGGGGGCCACGGTGCTCGTGGCCGGTGTGTTCGTGGGTTCGGGTATCTGGTGGCTGATCCTGAGCGGCTTCGCCGCGCGGATGCGCGACCGTTTTGATCCACGCTGGTTGCAGCGCGTAAACTGGGTCTCGGGCGCACTGCTGATCCTGGTCGGCCTGGGTGCGCTGCTGAGCCTGCGCCGCTGGGTCTTACGGTAAACAACCAGAAAAGACCATGTAGACCTGTGTTGCCGAGTTCATCGGCACCCTCATCCCGGTGCTGTTTGCCTGCGGCACGGCCGTCATTGCCGGCGCGCGCCGGCGTCACGCAGCCGGACTAGCTTTCGCTCGCCGCCACTTCGGAACCCTGAGTGTGAACAGGCCCTAGGCCCGCTGCAGCGCCTGGGCCAGGTCGGCGAGCAGGTCGTCAATACTCTCGAGGCCGATCGACAGCCGCACCGTGCCCGCGCCGATCCCCGCCAGGCGGCGCTGCGTTTCGTCGAGATCACGCGCGCCGAGCAGTTGCGAGGGAAGCACCAGCGAATCGGTCGCGCCCAGGCTCGCGGCCATGGCGAACAGCTCGAGCCCTTCGGCGACGCGCGCGGCAGCCTCCGCGCCGCCGCGCAGGTCGAAGCTGAGCACCGCGCCGAACTCGCTCATCTGGGCGCGCGCCAGCGAGTGCCCCGGGTGCGAGGGCAGCCCCGGATAGTGCACCGCCTCGACCGCCGGGTGTCGGGCGAGGAACCCGGCGACGCGCAGCGCGTTCGCGCTCTGCTCGCGATAGCGCACCAGGTAGGTCTTCAGGCCCCGCTGCACCAGGAATGCGGCGTGCGGATCGAGCGCATTGCCCAGCGCGTTGAAGTCCGGGCGGAGCTTCGCGATCAGTTCGGCGCTGCCGATCACCGCGCCACCCATGACATCGCCGTGGCCAGCGGCGAACTTGGTCAGGCTGTGCAGGTACAGATCGACATCGTACTGGCCGTGCTGGTGCGGACCGGCCAGCGTGTTGTCGAGCACCGTCAACGCGCCCTGGGCGCGTGCCAGGCGCGTGATGGCGGCGATATCGGCGATACGCAGCATCGGATTGGTCGGGCTCTCGAACATCACCAGCCGGGTCGGCTTGCCCGCCAGCGCGCGCTCGATGCCCGCGAGGTCGATCACCGACAGCAGCGTATGCGTGACGCCGAACTTGCCGAGCAGCCTGCGGATCAGGTTGCGAGTCGGCGCATACAGCTCGACGAAACACAGCACATGATCGCCCTGCTTCGCCAGCGACAGCAGCGTGCTGGAGAGCACGCCGACACCCGAGGCGGTCACCAGGCAATCCTCGCGCCCCTGCAATTGCGCCAGCGTGAGCTCGAGCTGGCGTGCATTCGGGTTGGAGGAGCGCTGATAGTTGTAGCCGGGCGAATCGCCGCGCCAGTTGCGCACGGTCTCATCGACCGAGTCGAACTCGAACTTGACGCTCTGGTAGATCGGCGCGACCACCGGACGATTGCCGGGAAGCAAGCCGGTGTCGGGCGGATGGTTGAGGCGCGTGAATTTATCCATTTAGGGCCTGCTGCCACGCATTGTACGCTGCCGCTGCGCCCATTGGCGCAGCCGCAGCGCGCCCTCGGCCAGCGTCTGCTCGCGCTTGCAGAAGCACAGCCGCAGCAGCTGCATCGGCGGCGGCTCGCGGTAGAACACGCTGAGCGGGATCGTGGCGACGCCGGCCTCGTCGATCAGCGCGCCCGCGAGCTCGACGTCACCGCGCTCATCCAGCCCGGAATAATCGGCGAGCTGGAAATAGGAGCCCGCGGAACGGGGCAGGACCAGGCCCGTGCCCTCCAGCAGCGCCGCGAAGCGATCGCGCTTGGCCTGGAAGAACCCCGCCAGATCCGCGCCGCAGTCGGGCCGCTCGCGCAGGTAGGCCGCGATCGCGTGTTGCAGGCAGGTCGCGATCGTGAAGGTGTTGTACTGGTGGATTTTCCGCAACTCCACGGTAAGCCTGGGCGGCGCCACCGCGTAGCCGACGCGCAGCCCCGTGGCATGCAGCGTCTTGCCGAAGGAATACACTGCCACGCTCCTCCCGCGCAGCTCCGCATGCGCCAGCACGCTCGCGTGCCGCGCGCCGTCGTAGACCATGTGCTCGTAGACCTCATCCGCCAGCACCAGGCAATCGCTGCCCCGCAGCAGCGCAGCCAGCTGATCGAGGTCGGCGCCATCCAGGCAACTGCAGGCCGGGTTGTGCGGTGAATTGATGATCACCAGCCGCGTGCGCGCGCTGAACACCGCGCGCACGCGCTCCCAGTCCGGGCGAAAGCGCGGCGGCGCCATGGGTACATGCACACAGCGGGCGCCGGCGAGGCGAGCCGCGGGGTCATAGGAATCGTAGCAGGGATCGAATACCAGCACTTCATCGCCCGCGCCAGCCAGCGCCTGGATCGCCGAGAAGATCGCCTCGGTCGCGCCCAGCGTCACGGTGATCTCATCGCCCGGATCGACCGTGATGCCATGCAGGCGCCTGAGCTTCGCGGCGATCTGCTCGAGGAGCGCCGGCACGCCGGGCATCGGTGCGTATTGATTGTGGCCGGCCGCCATCGCCTGTTGCACCAGCTCGGTCAGACGCACGTCAATCGGGTAGTCGGGGAATCCCTGGCCGAGATTGACGGCGCCGGTCTCGGCGGCGCGCCGCGACATCACCGTGAACACGGTGGTGCCGACATCGGCCAGCTTGCCGGCGCGGACGGGTGGCTCAGTCACTGGCGGCGAGCTGCATCTCGCGTGCGCGGCGCTTCTCCTGGCGCTGCATCACGATCGCCGACAGCACCACCCCGGTGGCCACGATCAGCACCATGATGGTGGCCAGCGCATTGACGTCCGGGCTCACGCCCAGGCGCACTTTGGAGAAGATCACCATCGGCAGCGTGGTCGAGCTCGGGCCGGCCACGAATTGCGAAATCACCACGTCGTCCCACGACAACGTGAACGCCAGCAACCAGCCGGAGACGATCGCCGGCATGATCAGCGGCAGCGTGACGCGGAAGAACACTTTGGCCGGGCGCGCCCCGAGGTCCATCGCGGCTTCCTCGAGCGAGTCGTCGAAGTTGGCCAGCCGCGACTGGATGATCACGGTCACGTAGGCCATCGAGAACGTGACGTGCGCGATCGTGATGGTGGTGACGCCGCGCCCCGCCGGCCAGCCGATCAGCTGCTCCATCGACACGAACAGCAGCAGCATCGCGAGCCCGGTGATCACCTCGGGCATCACCAGCGGCGCGGTGGTCATCGCCGCCAGGAGTGTCCGCCCGCGAAAGCGCCCGAAGCGCGCCAGCACCAGCCCCGCGATCGTGCCCAGCACCACCGAGATGCAGGCGTTCATGGTGGCGATCTTGATCGACAGCCAGGCGGCACCCATGATCTGGTCGTTGTGGAACAGCAGCCCGTACCACTTCAGGGTCGGCGAGTTGGGGTGGTCCCAGACCGTCACCAGCCGCGAATTGTTGAACGAGAACACGATCATCGACAGGATCGGCACGTACAGGAAGGCGAAGCCGAAGGCCAGCATCGTCGGCACGAAGAACTTGCGCCCGCCGATCATTTGTGCGCGAGCTCCCGGTTCTGGTAGCGCTGGAAGATCATGATCGGCACCACCAGCAGGATCAGCATCGCGATCGCCACCGCGCTCGCCACTGGCCAGTCGCGGTTCTCGAAGAACTCATCCGACAGCACGCGCCCGATCATCAGCTGGTCGGTGCGCCCCAACAACGAGGGGATCACGTACTCGCCCACCGCGGGGATGAACACCAGGAGCGATCCGGCCACGATGCCCGGCACCGACAGCGGCAGCGTGATGCGCATGAACGCCTTCCATGGGCGCGAGCCCAGGTCGGCGGCGGCTTCGAGCAGCGTGCGATCGTGCTTCTCGAGGTTGGAGTACAGCGGCAGGATCATGAACGGCAGGTAGGAATAGACGATGCCGATGTACACCGCGAAGTCGGTCTGCATCATCGTGATCGGCTCGTGGATGACGCCGAGCGCCATCAGCACGTTGTTGATGACGCCGTTGCCCTTCAGCAACCCGATCCAGGCGTAGACCCGCAGCAGGAACGAGGTCCAGAATGGCAGGATGATCAGCATCAGGTAGATGTTGCGGCGGGTGGTCGTGGCACGCGCGATCCCGTAGGCCATCGGGTAGCCCAGCAGCAGGCAGTAGCAGGTCGAGACCGCCGCGACCTTGAGCGAATACAGGTACGAGCTCGCATACAGCGAGTCGGTGAACAGATAGTCGTAGTTCGAGAGGTGGAGCCGGAGCTGCAGCACCTTGTCGTCGGTCCAGCCCAGCAGTTCCTCGTACGGCGGGATCGCCAGCACCGATTGCGAGAACGAGATGCCGAAGACGATGATGAACGGCACCATGAAGAACAGCACCAGCCAGGTCATCGGCACCGCCGTGACCAGTGGCTTGCCGATCCAGTGGTCGCGCACGTACGCCGACCAGCGCGCCGGTCGCAGCCGGTTGAAGAACTGCCACAGCGGTTCCCACGGCCGCGTCAGTTGCGAACCGGGCGTGCGCTTGGCCGGGCCTCGCGAGCCCGGGCGCCAGCGGCTGCCGTTGGCACCGCTCATGCGCTCAGCCCGTGCCCACCACGGGACTCGAGGCATCCCAGGACAGGTAGACCGTCTCGTCCCAGACGAACTGTTCCTCGGGCTTGCGCGTGCGGTTGGCCTGCGTGACGCGCACCTGGCGGCCGGAATCGAGCTTCACCACGAACACCGTCATGTCACCCATGTAGGCAATGTCGTGGATCGTGCCGTGCGCCCAGTTATCAGTGGCCGCCGGACGCTCGCGCCCGAGCACGATCTTTTCCGGCCGCACCGCGACCCAGCACAGCGCCAGCGGCGGCGCACTCATGCCGTGGTCGACGTAGACCGGAGTGCTGAGTTCCTCGCACTTCACGCGCACGTGGTCCTGCTCGTCCTCGGTGAGCTGCCCCTCGAACAGGTTCACCGAACCGATGAAATCCGCCACGAAGCGCGAGGCGGGGAATTCGTAGATCTGGCGCGGCGTGCCCACCTGCACGATCTCGCCGCGGTTCATCACCCCGACGCGCGAGGACAGTGTCATCGCTTCCTCCTGGTCGTGCGTGACGACCACGAAGGTGACGCCGAGCTTCTCCTGGATACCGAGCAACTCGAACTGCGTGTGCTCACGGAGCTTGCGGTCGAGCGCGCCGAGCGGCTCGTCGAGCAGCAGGAGCTTGGGCCGCTTGACCAGCGCGCGCGCCAGTGCCACGCGCTGGCGCTGGCCGCCCGAGAGCTGGTGCGGCTTGCGCCTGGCGTACTCGCCCAGCTTGACGATGTCGAGGATCTCGGCGACGCGCCGGTCGATCTCGGCGCGTTTGATTTTCTCCTGCTCGAGGCCGAAGGCCACGTTGCCGGCCACGCTCATGTGCGGAAAGAGCGCGTAGGACTGGAACATCATGTTCACCGGGCGCTCGTAGGGCGGAATGCCCGCCATGTCCTGCCCGTCGATGTAGACCGCGCCAGCGCTCGGCTGCTCGAAGCCGGCCAGCATGCGCAGCAGCGTGGTCTTGCCGCAGCCCGAGCCGCCCAGCAGGCAGAAGATCTCGCCCTTGTAGATCTTCAGCGAGACGTTATTGACGGCGACGAAGCTGCCAAAGCGCTTGCTGACGTTCTCGACGCGGATGTAGGCCTGCGCGTGCGGATCGAGCCACGGCTCGGGCGTCCTGGTGCGGGTGTCAGCCATGTCGTGGTTCTCAGCGGCCGGATTTGAAGCGGGTCCACATGCGCGTCAGCAGCCGCATGTACGCCTGCGAGCGCGGCAGGTTCGCCACCAGGTGCGCCTTGGTCTCAGGCCCCGGGAAGATGCCGCGGTCGTTGAGCACGACCGGATCGATGAGCGGATACGCGGCGGCGTTGCTGGAGGCGAAATGCACGGCGCTGGAATTCTTCGCCGAGACATCCGGCCGCAGCAGGTAGTTGATGAACAGGTGCGCGTTGTTCGGGTGCAGCGCGTCGGCGGGGATCGCCAGCATGTCGAAGAACATGACCGCCCCTTCCTGCGGAATGAGGTACTTGATGTTGTTGCCATTCCTGGCCTCGCGGGCGCGCAGTCCCGCCTGGCCGACATCGCCGCTCCAGCCCAGCGCCAGACAGATATCGCCGTTGGCGAGGTCCTCGATGTAGCGGGAAGAATTGACGTAGCGCACGTAGGGGCGCATTGCCATCAGCACCTTCTCCGCCGCGGCGAGGTCTTCCGGCCGCTCGCTGTTGGCGGGGATGCCCAGGTACACGAACACCGTGTTGATGATCTCCTCGGGCTCGTCCAGTATGCTGATGCCGCAGTCCTTGAAATGCCTGACCACGGCCGGGTCATAGAACATGCGGAAGCTGTCGACCGGCGCAGCTGGCATCGCCGCCTTGATCTTGTCGACGTTGTAACCAACCCCGGAAGTGCCCCAGAAATAATTCACCGCATACTGCATGCCCGGATCGAGCGGCGCGAAGCGCTTGGCGATGTCCGGATCGACGTTCTTGAGGTTGGGGATGCGCGACTTGTCGAGCTTCTGGAACACACCGGCCTTGATCTGCAGCGCGAGGAAGTTGGCCGAGGGCACGACGATGTCGTAGCCGGTCTGGCCGGCCAGCAGCTTGGTCTGCAGCACGGCATTCGAATCGAAGACGTCGTAGTTGACCTTGATGCCGTATTCCTTCTCGAAGGCCGGCACGACGTCGGGCGAAATGTAGTCGGACCAGTTGTAGACGTTGAGCACCTTTTCCGCGTCGGTGAGCCCGGGTGCGGCCGCATGCAGCGCGTGGCCGGCTGCGTTGCCGGCCGGCGCCGAACCCTGCCTGGCGCCGCCGCAAGCCGCCAGCGACGCGGCCAACAGCACGGCCAGCGCGACCGCCGCACAACGCCCGCGATCAGTGCTCATGCAGCATTCCCTGGCGACCCTTCAATTTTCATATTAACGCAAGTCCCCCCGCGACCATCGGGCGCCGGCCGCTACACGTTGAGCAGCAGGTGCTCCCGCTCCCACGAGCTGATCACCTGCAGGAACACCTCGTACTCGGCCTGCTTGACGATTGTATAGGCCGCGACGAACGGCAGGCCCAGCAGGCTCACCAAGGGCTGACAGTCCTTCAGTCGCCGCAGCGCATCGTCAAGCGAGCGCGGCAGATCCCAGGGCAGGTCGTGCGCGCTGCCGGTGATCGGCTCGCTCGGCTGCAGGTTCTGCACCATGCCGAGGTAGCCGCAGGCGAGCGAGCCCGCGATCGCGATGTACGGGTTCGCATCGGCGCCACCGAGGCGGTTCTCGACGCGGCGCGCGTCCGGGTCGGAGACCGGCACGCGCAGCCCGGCGGTGCGGTTGTCGTAACCCCACTGCACGTTGATCGGCGCGAGCGAAGCGCGCGCGATGCGGCGATAGGAGTTCACGTTCGGCGCGAACAGGCTCATCGCGTTCGGCAGGTAGCGCTGCAGCCCGGCGATGTGCGAGAAAAACAGCGACGAAGGCGTGCCGTCGGCATTGCTGAAGATGTTCTCGCGCGTCTTCGAATCGACCACGCTCTGGTGGATGTGCATGGCGCTGCCAGGTTCCTTGGCGTGGGGCTTGGCCATGAAGGTCGCGTACATCTTGTGACGGAGCGCGGCCTCGCGCGCGGTGCGCTTGAACAGGAAGGCCTGGTCGGCGAGCGCCAGCGGATCGCCGTGCAGCAGGTTGATCTCCATCTGCGCCGGTCCATCCTCGTGGATCAGCGTGTCGATCTCGATGTCCTGCGCCTCGCAGAAGGCATACATGTCGTCGAACAGCGGATCGAACTCGTTGACCGCCGCGATGCTGTAGGACTGCCGGCCGGGTTCCGCCCGGCCCGAACGGCCGATCGGGGGCTTGAGCTGGTAGTCGGCGTCGATGTTCGGCTCGACCAGGTAGAATTCGAGCTCCGGCGCGATCACCGGCTCCCAGCCGCGCTCCGCATAGAGGTGCAGCACGTGCTGCAGCAGCTGGCGCGGCGCCATCGTCACGCGCCGGCCATCCGAATAGAAGCAATCGTGGATCACCTGCGCAGTGGGCTCGGCGGCCCACGGCACCACGCGCACCGTCTTCGGGTCGGCCTTGAGCACGATGTCGATCTCCGCCGGACTCATCGCGGAGGTGGTATCGCCCGGATAGTCGCCGGTTACCGTCTGCAGGAAGATGCTCTCGGGCAGGCGCATCCCGGCGTCCTCGGCAAATTTCTCCGCCGGCATCAGCTTGCCGCGGGCAATGCCCGCCATGTCCGGGATGATCGCCTCGACTTCGGAAATGCCGTGGTCGCGGAAGAACTGCTGGATTTCATTCGCCATAGATCACCTTGCCTGCATCTGTTCCCGGCAGGCCGCGCCGAACTCGGCGAACAGCGCCTGCGAGAACTTGTTGTCCTGTACCCGCCACTCGGGATGCCACTGCACCGCGAGCGCGAAGCGGCGCGCGCCGCGCACGCGAAAGGCCTCGATCACGCCATCGGGCGCGCGTGCTTCGATCGCCAGGCCCGGCCCGAGGTCGCGCACGCCCTGGCCATGGAGCGAATTGACCGTGACGCGCGCCGCGCCGCCGGCCAGGCGCTGCAGCATGCCGCCCGGTTCGAGCACGATCTCGTGCGCGGCGCCGTACTGGCGCTCGAGCGGCTGCTCCTTGTCCTCGCGATGGTCGAGGTGCCCGGGCACTTCATGGAGCTTCTGCCAGAGCGTGCCGCCGAATGCGACGTTCATTTCCTGGAAGCCGCGGCAGATGCCGAGCACCGGCACGCCCGCCGCTACCGCACGCGGGATCAGCGGCAGCGTGGTCTCGTCACGGTGCGGATCGTGGAGCGTGCCCGCCTCGCTCGGCTCGCCGCGGTAGCGGTGCGGTTCGACATTCGATGGGCTGCCGGTGAACAGCAGCCCGTCGAGCGAGGCAAGCAGGCTCTCGTCCTGCAACTCGCGCCCCAGCGCCGGTACGATCACCGGGATGGCGCCGGCGGCATCGAGTGCGGCCGTGACATATTTCTCGCCGGCCAGATGGTATGGCTGCGGGCCCAGCATGCGCCGGTCCGCGGGTATACCGATCAAAGGGCGTCTGGCAGACATGAAACGGACTCCGGCGCCCTAGCCGTCCAGGCAGGTAGGAAATCGCCGACAGGGGACGTGAATGGAGCCATTAGAGCATAGGGGCACGCTGGAAGTCCCTGCCGAAAGGCCTGAGAGCCGTGCTTGCTGCGTGGCATTAATCACAACTAACACAATGTTTTAAATGGATTATTTTTGAATAATGCAGTGCAATACGGTGCGCGACTGCGCGCCGATTCCGCTTGCCAGACGGGGCCCGTTCATGCATAGAAGTCGTGCTCCCGGCTGAACACCTCCTCGATCAGGTCGCCGTATTCGCCGCGCTTGACCTCGCCATAGATCTCCAGGAACCGCCGCGGCAGGTATTTGGCCAGCAGTTCCGAGTGCTCCAGCCGGTTCAATGCGACCATCAGGTCGCCCGGGAATTCATGATCGCCCCCCTCAGCCGCCCGCCCCTCCACCGGCGCGCCGGGCTCGAGGCGATTGCCGATGCCATGCAGAAGCGCGGCGAGGATCGCCGCCATGGTCAGGTGCGGGCTGGCGTCGGCCCCGGCGACCCGATGCTCGATGCGTGTCGCTTCGCCGTCACCCGGTGGAATCCGGAACGCGACGCTGCGATTGTTGTGGCCCCAGTCGCGCGTCGTCGGCACGAATTTTCCGAGGTAGCGGCGCTGGGCATTGAAGTTCGGTGCATAAAAAGCCATCGAGTCGTACATCAAGGCCTGCATGCCCGCCACGCCATGGCGCAGCAGCGCATCTCCTCCGCTGGCGCCGAAACGATTGCGCCCCCGCTCATCGACGATGCTCACGTGCACGTGCAGGCCGCTGCCCGGTTGCGATGCAAACGGCTTGGCCATGAACGTGGCATCCATCCCGAGCGAGCGCGCCACGCCCCTGACCAGGCGCTTGAGCAGCACCGCCTGATCGGCCGCGAGCAGCGGGTCGGCGACGTGCCGCAGGTTCACCTCGAACTGGCTGATGCCGTACTCGGCCACCGAACCGCACACCGGCAGCTGCTGGGCCAGCGCCGCGGCGTCGACGCGCTTGAGGAACTCGCCCAGGTCCTCGACCACCTCGAGCGAGAGATTGCCGGCGCGGCGCGGCGCGCTACGGCCCGGGAGCGAGCCGACGCTGATGCGCCCATCCGCGGCGCGGCGCGGATCGATCAGGTAGAACTCGAGTTCGCAGGCCACGACCGGATGGATGCCGGCGGCGCGGCATTGCGCGAGGACGTCGGCGAGGATCATGCGCGGGTCGAACCACAGGTTCGCGCCCTCGGCCAGCGTCACCATGTGGCAGACCGCCTGCGCGGTGGGCACCGAGGTCCACGGCACGCGCCTCAGGTATCCGGGCATGGGTCGTGCAATGCCGTCCGGATCGCCGTCCGACTTGCCGAGGCCACCGGCGTTGTGACCCATGCCGCGGCAGTCGGCAATGAGCGCGCAGGCCGAGAACATCGCGCCGTCCCCGTAGAGCTTGTCGGCATCGGCGGCCGGCAGGCGCTTGCCGGCGGTATTGCCGTTGATGTCAATGATGAATGCGTCGATGAACTGGATATCCGGATTTTCGGCCCGGAATGCCTGCCATTCACTCAGCGATGCGGTTTGACCTGATTTGCGTTCATGCATGATTACCTCACTTCAGTTGCTGCCCTCAGAGGCGATCCCTGAGGGCGTAATAGAGCATTGCCGCGACCAGCGTCGGCCAGCGCAGCAGCGGCCCGCCCGGAAACGGCGGCACCGGCACGCGCCCCAGCAGTTCGAAATCGGCTCGTTCGCCGCAGAGCGCGTCGGCCACCGCCTTGCCGGTGTAGGGCGCCAGCAGTACGCCGAGGCCCGAGAAGCCGCTGGCGTTCACCAGCCCCGGCTCGAGCTCGCGCACGCAGGGCATGCGCGTGGGCGTGATCCCGAGCGTCCCGCCCCAGGCGAATTCGTAACGCGCGTCGGCGAGCTGCGGGAAGACCTTGAGGACATGCGGCCGCACGAAGGCGGCGATGTCGCGCGGAAAGCGGTAGCTGTAGTTCTCGCCGCCGCCGAACAGCAGGCGGTGGTCGGGCGTGATGCGGAAGTAGTTGACCACGAAGCGCGAGTCCGAGACCGCCGCGCCATTGCTGATCAGCCGCCGCGCCGCCGCCTCGCCCAGCGGCGCGGTGACCGCGATGAAATTGTTGATCGGCATCACCCGCCGCTCGACCTCGGGCGCGAGGTGGCGCAGGTAGCCGTTGCAGGCCAGCACGACGCGCCGGGCAGCGAGCTCGCCGCGCGCGGTGCGCACCTGCCAGCCGCCGCCGGACGCCGCCGCGAGCCCGGTCACCTCGATGCCTTCGTGCAGCCGCGCGCCATGGCCGAGCGCTGCACGCGCGATGCCGAGCGCGAACTTCAGCGCATGCAGGTGCCCGGAACGCGCATCGAAGCTGCCGCCATGGTAAGCGCGCGTCGCGACCATGCTTTCGACCTCTTCGCGCCCGACGTAGCGGATGTGTTCATAGCCGTACGCCGAGCGCATGTGCTCGACATGGCGGCGCGTGTCCGCGCTGTAGCGCGCACGGTGGTCGGCATGCAGGTGGCCAAGCCGCAGGTCGCAGTCGATCCTGTAGGTATCGATCAGCCAGTCGAGATGCGCGCGCGCGCCGAGCGCGTAGCTCCACAGGCGGCGCGCATCCTCCGGCCCGACCTGCGCCTCGAGCCATTCCTGTTCGCGTCGCATGCCGACATGCACCTGGCCGCCGTTGCGGCCCGAAGCGCCCCAGCCCAGCCGTGATTGCTCGAACAGCACCACGTCGATGCCACGCCGCGCCAGGTGCAGCGCGGTCGACAGGCCGGCGTAACCGCCGCCAATGACGCACACATCGCAGCTGCTCGCACCGTCAAACGGCGCCAGCTCGACCTGCTCGCGTACCGTCGCCGCATAGTACGAGGGCGCGTGTGCGGCGCTCGGCAGCAGGACAGCGGGCGCCCGGTGCCGCACGTCATACCCCGGCGGTGCCGCCGAGCAGTTCCTCGACGGCGCGGTGGGCCATGTCGATGGCGACGTCGGTGTAGGCGCCGCCCCCGCAATCCGAATTGGCGATCGCGACGCGGCCGAAGCGCGCGCGGCCGATCACCTGCGGCAACTGCTCATGCGGCACCATCGGCTCCCACAGGATATTGCGCTCGGGCGCGTAGCCGTGTGGCCAGCGGTTCACGGTGATCGCGCTGATGTCGGCCGCCGGATCGAACCCGCCGCCACCGAGCATGCGGCCGAGCTGGTCGCGGATGTTGCGCTCGAATACTTCGAAAGGAGTCGCCAGCAGCTCGGCGCGGCCGGCTCGGTTCTGGTCGTGCTCGGACAGCCCGGCCTGGCAGGGCGTGCGCGTCATCCACACCAGCGTAGGATCATCCGGCGTGCGCGGACTGCGGTAGTCGCCGATGTTGACGATCGGGTTCACGCGCGTGCTCGTGTGATAGCTCCCTGGCGCGTAGATCCACTTGACGCCCAGTTTGTCGAAGGCGCGCCCATTGCGCAGCCCGACGCTGGTATAGACCAGCGGCCCCTTGACCAGTTCGTGCAGCGCCTGCTTCTGCCGTTCCGGCAATTCCGGCATCAGGTACGGGATCATCATGTTGTAGCAGGCCAGCACGCATTGGCTGGCGCGCACCGACTGTGCACGGCCACCACGCATGTAGGTGACGGTCGTCGATTGCGCGGATTGCGGCGGTCCGTCATGGTGCACGCCGACGACGATGCTGCTCAAGCGCAGGCGGACCGGCTCGCCGGCGCGGTCGAGCTGCGCATAGTCGACGCGGGCCGTGACCAGGTCCTCGATGCCCGAGCCGGGCACCGCGGCCGGAATGAGCTTGCGCACCAGCCCACGGGCGATGGTCGCGTTGCCGTCCGGGAAATGCAGCCGCACCGAACCGCCGGTCTCGTAGTAGCCCTTCGGCGTGAAGCTCAACTGCGGCACGCTGCCGTGCTCGAGTTGCAGGCCCTTGAAGCCGGGCAGCCCGTAGGCCCACGCGTCGATCGCCGCCACCGCGTCGATGCCGGTGCACCACTCGCCCTGCGTGCGCGCCTGATAGATCCTGAGCACCGCGCGATCGACTTTGGCGAGATCGCGCAGGTAGGCGAGGTAGCTGATCCTGGTCAGCAGCTGCTGCTTCTGCGCCGAGTCGAGGCCGGGCAGGTAGTCGACCAGCCCCGTCTCGACGCGCTCGTAGTCAAGTTTCGCGGCTGGCGACAGCGGTGCGGCCGCGAGGAATTCCTGCCAGGGCCTCGAGCGCAGGCCAACCGCCAGGTGATCGGCGCCGAAGCTCTCGCGATCGAAAAACACGCCACTGTGCTTCGACTGGCCGAAAGCGTAGAAGTCCGGATCCTGTGGCAACAGCCGTGCGGAGAGGGCCGCCGCGTCGATACCGATCGCGCGCAGCACCCCATCAGCCACCGCGCTGTACGGACGCGGGCTGTCGATCATCAGCGTGCCGCCGTTGAGCAGCCGCAACTGCCCGTCGATCTCGAATTCGTTGCGCTTGGCGTGGCCGCCGAAATCGTCGTGGTTGTCGAGCACCAGGATGCGGGCATGCGGCTGCGCGTCGCGGTAGAAGTGCGCGGCCGCCAGGCCGCTGATGCCCGCGCCCACCACCACCAGGTCGTACTGTTCGTCGAGCCCGTGTGGCTCGGGCAATTTCTGCCCATCGCGCAACGCGTGCGCGCTCTCGAACGAGCCCGGATGGCTGCCACGCAGGCCTGTCAGCCGCGGCGGGTAGTAGCCGGGCCGGTCCTGTGCGGCCAGCCGCCGCGTCGGCGCGAGCGGGCCGCACCCCGGCAGCCAGGCCGCGGCGAGCAGCCCTGCGCCGCCGACGGCGGCGCCCTGCACGAAATCGCGCCGCGAGATCGCGCGATCCATGCCCAACTCCCGATCGGACGGCCTGCCGCTGCGAGTGCGCGCCATTGAGGATTACTCCGAATTGCCGGCGACGGGCCGGTCTGCCCCCAGGCCACGCCCAGCGGCGCGGCCTGGAGGGGTCCAGCGCTACTTGCGGTAGGTGAACGTCAGGCCAAATGTCCGCGGGCGGAATGTGTAGTTGCGCTGGACACGATCCGTCGCAGTGCCGTTGCCAAGGGCACCGGGATCGATCGTCCAATCGTAGTTGGTGACCGCGTGCGAGTCAGTCAGGTTGTCGATGAAGGCCGCCACCTGCCATTCGCCCAGAGTCACACCACCGCGCAAGGTCACGAAGTTCGTCGCCTGCAGTGGATAGTTGGCCGCGTCATATTGCCCGGTGTTCGGGTCCTGCGAAGCACCAACCCACCTGGGCGAGCCGGTGTATTCGTAATCGAGACGCATGAACGACTTGTGAGCGAAGGCCGAGAATTGATACTCCAGACCCACCGAGCCGGTGAATGGCGCACCGGGCTGGCCGCCCTGGCCAACGATCGCATCGCCGCTAAGCACGACCGGAGCGCTGCCGAAAACTATGTCGCCGGTATAACGCGCGTCCGTATAGCCCGCCGCCAACTCCATCGTGAAATTGTCGGTTAGCGCCATGTCCGCCTGCAGGTCAATGCCCTTGGCCGTCGCCTGGCCCAGGTTCTGTATCCAGGAGATCTGGCAAATTGGCGGCACGACCGTCTGCTGAATGTTGTGCCATTTGATGTAGTAGGCGCTGCTCGCCAGCTTGACCCGATTGTTGAAATTGTTCTTGGCCCCGATTTCGTAACTGTTCAGCGAGTCCGAATCGAAGGTCGGCGGTGCGCCCGCGATGCCGAGATTCTGAAAGTCCGTTGAGCAAGCCGCGAAGGGTACCGGATTGTTGCCGCCCCCTGGACGGAAACCCTTGGCGTACGTGAAGTAATACATGTCATTCGGATTGGCCTGGAACGACAGGCCGAGCTTGGGAGTGAATGCGCTTTCGCTCTTGCTGCTGTTCACTGCCGTGGTTGCAACGTACAGCTGCGGGCCGCCGGTGAGCGAATCGAACGAAAACTTCATTTGTGAAAGGCGCGCACCTACCGTCAACTTCAACCGGTCGGTCAGCAGGTAGGTGCCTTCCCCGAACCAGGCGAACTGTTCGTCCTTGGCGTGCGTGTGCAGGAAGTAGGAATCCGTCGGGAACATCGGGTCGTAGCCGGTGCCAGCGAAGAAATCCAGAATGTAGTCATTGGGCGTGGCGGCAGGCCCGAGCGAATTGCCACTACCGACGTACACGGCCTGCAGAAACTGACCGAGATTGGGGTCATGAATCTGTTCGAGGTATTCCTGCTTGTTGACACTGTAGAAAAGGCCCGTTGTCCACGTGACTTTTGCGTCACGGTCGTTTGACTGCAGCCGGATTTCCTGTGTGAAGTTGCGCTGGCTGTTGTCCACGGTCGCCGGCGAACGGTACCCGCTTGCGCCGGGTATGCCAGCCGGATTGTAGGTCGGGTCATTCAGGTGAATGCCCGTGCCGTCCAGGAACAGGATCGGCAGTCCAGTCGTACCCGATACCGGCAGATTAAACGGGGTCGTCGCGGAAGAGGTGAGCGTCTGGTAAAAACCCAGGTTGTACAGGGTGCCTTCGTAGCCCGTCTGATTGTCGCGGTGATAATACGATGTCGTTGCAATCAGGTGCGCGTGATCGAAGTCGCCCTCGATCTTCAGCGAGGGCAACCACAGTTTGTCCGGTGAGTAACGCTGTGATGGATTGGCACTCACGAAGCGGTGGCTGGACGGATTCGAGTACAGCGTCCAGTAGTTCGAGACATCGTTCTTCTTGCCATCCTGGTAATAGAAGCTCGGCGTCAGCGACCAGCGCTCGCCGGGTGCCCAGACGGCCGCCAGCCGCAGCAGCGTGGTTTCGGCGTGATTCGCGCGCTTATCCTCGAGCGCCAGCGTGTCCGGGTTGATCCGATCGATCCAGCCGCCGTCCTTGCGGTACCAGGCGGTGAGGCGGGCGCCGAAGGTGCCCTCAACGATCGGCCCGCCGACGGCGACGCCAGCCTCGTAGCTCGGATCACCACCCTGCGTGAACGAGATTTCATCGCGGCTGTAGATGCTGGTCTTGTGCAGACTCGGCTGCGCAGTGATGTAGCGCACGGTACCACCCATCGAGCCCGCGCCGAACAGCGTACCCTGCGGACCGCGCAGCACTTCTACGCGGTCGATGTCGAATGACTTGGGCAATGCCTCATCCGGATTGAAGGCCAGCGCACGCATCTGGATCGGCGTATCGTCGATGTAGATGCCGGTGGTGCCGGCGCCGCCGCTCGAGGAAATGCCGCGGATCGAGATGTTGTTGGTACCGGACTTGTCGACATTGACGTTGGGCGTGAAGCGCGCGATGTCCTGGATGTCCTTGATGCCGCGCAGGTCGAGGCCTTCCTGCGTGATCGCGGTGACGCTGACCGCGACCTTGCTGAGCGATTCCTCGCGGCGCGTCGCCGTGACGACGATCTCTTCGAGTGGTGAGGCGGCCGCTGCATTGTCGGCCGCGGGCGCGCTGTGCGCGGCCGTCGGGTGGATTGCGATAGAAAGGATGCCGGCGATCGCCGCCGTCAATACCGGACGTGAGGAGTTGACTGTTCCACGCATGATGTCCCCTTATGGCTTTGTAGCACGCACCCACGCGGGAACTCACGGCTCCCCGGGGGCAGGCCGGGCCACCTTAACCCTGTGGCGAAATGAACGCAATTCGATGCCGGCGCCGACGCCGGGGTTGCGTTTCCACAACAGTCGGTGTAGTCGGTTGCTAGAATCTCCACACCAGTCCGATCGCGGCCTGGTCGACGTTGTAGACGTAGCCCAGGTTGTCGCCGCTCGCGAGCCGCGCCCATTCGACGTTGAGGCGCGTGTTGCCGGCCAGGTCGAAATTCATGCCGAGTCCGTACGAGAATCCCGTGTCGTGCGCATCGATTAGGCCGAAGTCGCGCTTGTAGTCGACGCCCGCGACCCCGGCCAGGCCATAGAGCGAGAATCCGGGTGACAGCGGGAGCGATCCCTTCAGGTAACCGGCGTACAGCGAGTTCACGTTGATGCCGTAGCCATTGGTGGCCGAGCTGCCCAGGCCGGCACCGATACGGCCTTCGATGGCGAGGTTCGGGCTCACTGACGCCCCCACGATGAACATGCCGGTCGCCGGCGTGATCGTATCGAGGCCTTCCTCGTTGTAGCGCAGCTGACCGAAACTCAGGCCGGCATATGTGCCGACGTCATAGTCACGGCCATAGCCACGCCCAGGGTCGCCGCGCCAGCCATCATCGCTGGCTGCGGCCGGGCCGGCCGCCAGCGCGCAGGTCACCAATAGAGGCATCGTCCGATTCATTGCCGCACTCCTGTTGCTGAACTGGAATCGAGTCTGGGCCGCCGGTGCTGAACCCGGACTGAACTACGTGGTTCAGCGGTGGTTCATGTGTGCGCCGTGCACAGTTTGAGCATCGGTACATTGCCGGGGTTCAGCCTGCGGCATATAAGAACGCTTTATCAGGAGGCGTTATGTACCGAAATGGCCTTACCCTGATCGCCGCGCTGTCACTGTCAGCCTGCGGCCTGGCCGGGACGGCCGCCACCGGCGCCACCGTGGCGCAGTCCGAGGCCGAAGCGGCGAAACAGGCACAGCAGACCGAGCGGCAGGTGCAGCAGCACGTCGAAGCCGCGCAGCAGCTGGGTGCCGAGCAACGCCGGCGCGCGGACGACGCCGGCGCGAACTAGGGCCTGGCGCCTAACCGCCGTCCGCCCGCGCGCGCAGTTCATAGGCGCGGTGAATGCGCGAATTGCGCTGGAAGTCGAACGGAATCGTGGCCGTCGTAATGTCGGTTACGGCCCACTGCTGGCCGGCCGCGGGATCGAGCCTGAAGCGCTGCGCGTTGGTAGAGAACAGCAGCAATCCGCCCGGCGCCAGCAGGCGCATGCAATGCCCGAGCAGCTCCATGTGATCGCGTTGCGTGTCGAGCACGCCGCTCATGCGCTTGGAGTTCGAGAAAGTGGGCGGGTCGAAGAAGATGAGATCCCAGCTGGCCGCGCGCGCTTCGGCCAGCCATTCGCGGCAATCGGCCCGCACCAGCTCGTGCGCCGCGCGTTCGAGGCCATTGCTGCGGAAATTCTCCGCCGCCCAGTCGAGATAGGTGGCCGAAAGATCGACGCCGAGGCTCGAGCGCGCGCCGCCGGCCGCGGCGTACACGGTGGCGCTCGCGGTATAACAGAACAGGTTCAGGAACCGGCGGCCGGCGGCAGCCGCGCGCAACCGCTGTCGGGTGAGCCGGTGGTCGAGGAACAGGCCAGTGTCCAGATAGTCGCTGAAGTTCACCAGGAAGTTGAGCCCGCCTTCCTCGATGCGGGTGTAGTGGCCTTGCTGCGCGAGGCGTGTGTACTGGTTCGTGCCGCGCTGGCGCCGCCGCACGCGCACGTGGATGTGCGCCGGCTCGACCTGCGCCGCAGCCGGGAGCGCCGCCAGCGCTTCGGCGCGCCGGCGCGCCGCGGCCGCGGGCTCCACCGAATCGGGCGCCGCGTATTCCTGCACGTACAGGTGCGTGGCGCCGCTTGCGGCGTCGACGTAATGATCCACCGCGAGCGCGTATTCGGGCATGTCGGCGTCGTACAGCCTGAAGTTTGCGATGCCCTGCGCGCGCGCCTGCCGGCCGAGCTGCCGCAGGTTCTTGCCAATGCGATTGCCGAACATGAGCGCCCCGGGACTAGCGGCCAGCTCCGGGTCCGGCGCACGCGGCGCGCCGGGAAGGCGCGCCGGCGCCCCGGGGTCCGCCAGATCGATGCGCAGCAGGCGGCAGGCCAGCGCACCGTTCCACAATTCGTGCTTGCGCGCGATGCGCACGCCCAGCTCACGCGCGGCTTCGCCGTCCGTGGTCAGCACCGCGGCCTTCCAGCCAGTGAAGTGCCCGCGCAACACGGCGCCAAGCTCGCGATGCGCCTCGCGCGCCGCCGTTTCATCACCGAGCCGCGCGCCGTAGGGAGGATTGGTGCAGATCAATCCGCTGGCGATGCCCTCGGGCCGCGCCGCCGCGGCCGGGCCGGCGGCGAAGCGGACGATCGAATCGACGCCAGCCCGCGCCGCGTTCGCCGCCGCCACGCGCAGCGCGCCCGGATCGCGATCGCTCCCGCGGATGCTGTTCGGCACCTCCCGCACGCGCGCACCCGCCTGCGCCAGCAGTTGCTGCCACAGTGCGGCATCGTGGCCGCGCCAGCGCACGAAGCCCCAGTATTCGCGCCGCATGCCGGGCGCGATCCCCGCGGCCAGCATCGCCGCTTCGATCGGCAGCGTGCCGGAGCCGCACATCGGATCGAGGAAGCCGCCGCCCGCGGCCGCGATCGAGGGCCATCCGGCGCGCAGCAGGATGCCGGCCGCCAGGTTCTCACGGAGCGGTGCCTCGCCCGCCTGCAGCCGGTAACCGCGCCGATGCAGGCCCTCGCCCGCGAAGTCGATATACAGCAGGATGCGCGCGCCGCTCGCATGCGCGAGCACGCGCACCGCCGGCCGGTCCAGCTCGATCTGCGGCCGCGCACCGGCGGCCTCGCGCAACTGGTCGCAGATCGCGTCCTTGAGCTTCTGCGCGCCGAACTGGCTGTGGGTGATGGTCGGATGCGAACCGGTGAATTCACAGGCGAGCGTGAGCGCCGGATCGACATGCGGGCGCCAGTCGATGCGCCGCGCGCCGGCATAGAACTCGCTGGTGCTTTGCGCCTGGTAGTCGGCCACCTCGAGCAGCACGCGGCTGGCGACGCGCGAATGCAGGCAGGCGAGGTAGCCGGTGCGCAGTTCGCCGCCAAAACGCACGCCCGCGGTGCGTTCGCTGAACTGCGCGACCCCGAGCTCGCGCAACTCGCCCGCCAGCAGGTCGGCCAGGCCGCGCGGCGCGGTGGCCATGAAGCGCAGCGCAGACTCGGTCACGCCAGGTCGATCCAGGTGGTCTTCAGTTCGGTGTACTTGTCGAAGGCGTGGAGCGACTTGTCGCGGCCGGTGCCGGACTGCTTGAAGCCACCGAACGGCACGGTGATGTCGTCGGCATCATAGCAGTTGACGTACACCACGCCGGCGCGCAGTGCGCGCGCGGCGCGATGCGCGGTGCCGATGTCGCGCGTCCAGATCGCAGCCGCCAGACCGTACACGACACCGTTGCCGATGCGGATCGCCTCGTCCAGGTCGCGGAAGCTCAGCGTCGCGAGCACCGGTCCGAAGATTTCCTCGCGCGCGATGCGCATCTCCGGCCGCACGCCTGCAAACACCGTCGGCTCCACGTAGCAGCCGCCGCTGGCCTGGCGCACGCGCTGGCCGCCTGCCGCCACGATCGCGCCTTCGCCGCGGCCGGCGGCGATGTAGTCCAGCACGCGCTGCGTCTGCGGTTCATCGACCAGCGCGCCGAGCCGCGTGGCCGCATCGAGCGGATCGCCGGGCGGCAGCGTACGCGCGATCGCGGTGATCTCCTCCAGCAGCGCGTCGCGGATGCCTTCCTGCACCAGCAGCCGCGAGCCGGCCGAGCACATCTCGCCCTGGTTGAAGAAGATCGCGCTGGCCGCGGCGCGCGCGGCGCGCTTCAGATCGGGGTAATCGGCCATCACGATGTTCGGACTCTTGCCGCCGCACTCGAGCGACACGCGCTTGAGGTTCGATTGCGCGGCGTACTGGGCGATGAGCTTGCCGGTGGCGGTCGAGCCGGTGAAGGCGATCGCGTCGACATCCAGGTGCAGCGCGAGCGCCCTGCCGGCCGTGCTTCCGAAGCCCGGCACCACGTTGAACACGCCTGGCGGCACGCCGGCCTCGAGCGCGAATTCGGCCAGCCGCAGCGCGCTGAGCGGCGATTTCTCCGAGGGCTTGAGCACCAGCGAATTACCGGCGGCCAGGACCGGCGCGATCTTCCACGCTGCCATGATCATCGGGAAATTCCACGGCACGATCGCGCCCACGACGCCCACCGGCTCGCGCGTGATCAGCGCCAGCGCATCGCTCGAGGTCGGCGCCACTTCGCCGTAGATCTTGTCGATGGCTTCGCCGTACCAGCGCAGGCAGCGCGCGGTCGCCGGCACGTCGACCGCCAGCGCATCGCTGATCGGCTTGCCCATGTCGAGCGTTTCCAGCAGCGCCAGTTCCTCGGCGGCCGCCTCGACCAGCGCGGCGAAGTTCTGCAGCACGCGCTTGCGCGCTGCCGGTGGCATCCGCGCCCAATCGCCACGCTCGAAACCGGCACGGGCCGCCGCCACCGCCGCGTCGATGTCCGGCGTATCGCCCGCGGCGACCTGCGCGAGCTCGCGCCCGTCGATCGGGCTCAGCGTGGCGAAGGTGGCCCCGCCCTGTGCCGCCACGCGCCGGCCGTTGATCAGGGCTTCGCCGCGCATCGGCAGCGCCCGGGCGCGGGCGTGCCAGTCGATTCCGTCGTATTTGCCGGGCATGATGACCCTCGTCTGCTCATGGTGGGGAAGCGCCGATTATTCTATCCTTGCAGGTCATGAACACCGATCTTTCCGCCTTCTGGATGCCGTTCACGCCGAACCGCCAGTTCCGCGCCGCGCCGCGCATGCTGACCAAGGCCGCGGGAATGTATTACGAGAGCGACGACGGCCGCCGCATCCTCGACGGCACCGCGGGCCTGTGGTGCGTGAATGCCGGCCATGCGCGCAGCGAGATCCGCGACGCGGTCGCGCGGCAGCTCGAGACGCTCGATTTTGCGCCGACCTTCAACATGGGCCACCCGCTGCCGTTCGAACTGGCGCGGTGCTTGCGCACGCACGCGCCAGCGGGCCTCGAGCAGGTGTTCTTCAGCAATTCCGGCTCCGAGGCGGCCGACTCGGCCCTCAAGATCGTGCTTGCTTATCATCGCCTGCGCGGCGAGCCGGATCGCAACGTGCTCATCGGCCGCGAACGCGCCTACCACGGCGTCGGGTTCGGCGGCATGTCGGTCGGCGGCATCCCGAAGAACCGCGAAGCCTGGCAGGGATCGCTTCTGCCGCATGTGGCGCACCTGCGCGACACGCACGACCTGGCGCGCAACGCCTTTGCGCGCGGCCAGCCCGCGCAGGGCGTGGAATTCGCCGACGACCTGGAGCGCCTGATCCGCGAGCACGGCGCGAAGCGCATCGCGGGTGTGATCGTCGAGCCGATCGCGGGCTCGACCGGCGTGCTGGTCCCGCCGCGCGGCTACCTCGAGCGGCTGCGCGAGATCTGCACGCGCCACGGCCTGCTGCTGATCTTCGATGAGGTGATCACGGGCTTCGGCCGCACCGGCGACTGGTTCGGCAGCCGGCAGTTCAAGGTCACGCCCGACCTGCTGACGATGGCCAAAGGCATCACCAATGGCGCCATTCCGATGGGCGCGGTATTCGTGCATCGCGAAATCCACGCGGCCTTCATGAACGGTCCGCAGGCCGACATCGACCTGTACCATGGCTACACCTACAGCGGCCACCCGGTCGCCTGCGCGGCAGCGATCGCCACCATCGGTATCTACGAACGCGAAGGGCTGCCGCAGCGCGCGGCCGAGCTCGCGCCCTACTGGGAAGAGCGCGCCCATGCGCTGCGCGGCCTCCCCGGTCTGGTCGACATCCGCAATTACGGGCTGATCTCGGCTTTCGAGTTCGCGGCCGAAGCCGGCCGCGCGCCGACCCGCGCATTCGAAGTGTTCCGCAGCTGCTTCGCCCGCGGCCTGCTGGCGCGGCCCACCGGCAACGTGCTGGCGTTCTCGCCGCCGCTCACCATCAGCCGCGCCGAAATCGACCAGCTGTACACCATCCTCGCCGAGGCCGTCCGCGCCACGCCCTGAGGCGCGCCAGATCACCCTATCCGCTGCATTCACCCGGTGCAGTGGCGATCACATGCCACCCGCTTTTGGTGCATCTGCCACGCGTGATCTCGGCAGAGCGCGGCTAAGGTCATGTTTCCGCAAGCCGGCGGCAAGTGGCACGTTTGCTGCATCAGCCCGGCTGTCCGGTACCTATTGCGCGTCAATGGCGACGCGCGCAGTCCGGTGCTCACCATGCAAGGGTAAGGAATCATGCGAAAGTTTGCCTGCGCGCTGACGTTCTGTGTCTTTTTTGCGGCCCTTCCGTACGCTGCGATTGCCGCGGACGCCGGCGACACAAAGGCGCCCGCCGTGTCGCTGGCCGATATGCTCTCCGCCTCCGGCGTTGCCGTGGATGGCTACGTCGATGCCGCCTACTCGTACCTTTCAGGCGACGGTGTCTTCACCAGCGGCACGAGCAATCGGGTCTTCGACACGGAACCCAATTCCTTCAATCTGCACCAGGCGGCGCTGCTGGTGGCCTATCAACCGAAGGAAGGATTTGGCGCCTACGTGAATCTGACGGCGGGTCGGGATGCGCGGGTAATCAAGTCGTACGACACCACGACCAACGACTTCGACGTTACGCAGGCGTACGTGCAGTATGCGCACGGCCCGCTGACGGTCATTGGTGGCAAGTACGTGACGCTCGCCGGGGCAGAAGTGATCAACTCGACCGCCGACGTCAACTACTCGCGCTCGATCCTGTTCGGCTATGCCATTCCGTTCGCCCACACGGGCGTGCGGGCAACCTATGTCGTCAACAGTACACTGACGCTGATTGGCGGTGTCACTAACGGCTGGGATCAGTTGAAGGACCAGAACCGCCAAAAAACGCTCGAGTTGGGCGTCGGCTTCGTGCCTTCCAAGTTCCTGTCGTTGGCCGTGCAAGGCTACACCGGCGTCGAGCAGGTGTACGGCGTGATCGGTGGCATCAGCGGGCAGCGCAATCTGGTGGATGTCGTAGCCACAATCACCGCCAACGACCGGCTGAGCTTCATTCTGAACTACGACTACGCCTCCCAGGACAATTTCACCTCCCTGGCCAACGGCAGCACGATCAAGGCGAAGTGGTCGGGCACGGCGGGCTATCTGAACTACATGCTGAGCAATCAGTGGCGCCTGGGCCTGCGCGGCGAGTATTTCGACGATACCGACGGCTACCGGACCGGTGTGATCCAGAAGTGGAAGGAGGCGACTTTGACCCTCGGCTACCTGCCGTCGAAGTCGGTGGAGATCCGGACCGAAGTGCGTGGCGACCGCAGTGATGCAAATTCATTCGTCAGCGGCGTGTCGGCCAAGAAGGACCAGTCTTCGGTCGGCCTGGAGGCCATATTCAAGTTCTGATGCGGTCCGCCAGCGCGGGGCCCTGGAGGCGCCTGTCTCCGGGGCCCCGGCACTCTCATTCGTAGATCGCGTAGATCTTGCGGCAGGGTTCGAGCACTTCCCAGGTGCCGCGGAATCCGCCTGGAATGACGAAGGTATCGCCCGCACGGTAAATGTGCGCCGCGCCGTGCTCGTCCGTGAGCCGCACCGCTCCCGCCAGCAGATGGCACAGCTCGTACTCGGTGTAGTTCACGCGCCAGGCGCCCACGCCGGAGGCCCACTCGCCGACGTGGAAACGGCCGTCGCCCGATGACAGCACGTTCCAGACCTGCTGGCGCGGATCGCCCGCCAGCACGTTCGCCGGCGACGGAGCGCTCGCTGCGCCCGGGCCGAGCGTCTTGAAGTCCCTGATTCCCACGTCGCACCTTCGAGCTGCCGGACGAAAGCAGTAGCGTAGCAGGATTGGCGCGCGCGCCCCCGGGTTCGACGCGCCCCGCGATGCCATGCTCAAATAGCGCCAGGAGCGCAGCTGACATGCCCAATGGACACCCTCGGACGATCGCCTTCTTCCCCGAGGCGGCCTACGGCCCGGCGCTGAACTCGGTCGGCATCGCGCAGGCGGTCACGCGCCTCGGGCACAAGACCGTGTTCCTGTCGGATCCCGGCTTCGTCGAGGTGTACCGGGGCTATGGCTTCGAAACCTATCCGGTCAATCTCTCCGAACCGCTGCCGCCCGCGCAGATGGCGCGGTTCTGGGAGGATTTCATCAACGGCCACCTCGCCAACTTCTACAAGTCGGCCTACGAGCAGATCGACAACTACGTGAAGGAATGCTGGGCGGCGATCGTCGAGAGCGCGCGCTATGCGCAGCGCGACCTGCCGGGCGTGCTGCAGCAGATCAGGCCGGAACTGATCTGCGTCGACAACGTGATCCTGTTCCCGGCGATCAAGCAGCACGGCGTGCCATGGGTGCGCATCGTCTCCTGCTCCGAGAACGAGATCGAGGATCCGGCGATTCCTCCGCACCTGTCGGGCTGCGGCCAGGATGACCAGGCCTGCCATGAGCGGTTCCGCGCGCATTTCAACGAGGTGATCGCGCCGCTCCATGCGTCGTTCAATGAGTTTCTCGTCGCACAGGGTGAGCAACCCTACCCGATGGGCCAGTTCTTCGAGACTTCGCCCTACCTGAACCTGCTGCTGTATCCGGAGTCGGTGCGCTTCCGCCGCTCGCGCCCGCTGCCGCCGGCGCAATTCCAGTACCTCGAGGGATGCGTAAGACAGGAGCAGCCCTACGCCGTGCCGCGCTTCAGCGCGCACGGCGACGCGCCGCTCCTGTATCTGTCATTCGGGAGCCTGGGTGCGGGCGATGTCACACTGCTCAAGCGGCTGATCACTGCGCTGGGCTCGCTACCCTATCGTGCGCTGGTGAATGTCGGCGGCTACAGGGAACAGTACCGCCAGCTTCCGCCCAACGTGATCATCGAGAGCTGGTTCCCGCAACCGTCGGTGATCCCGCAGGTCGACGTGGTGATCCACCACGGCGGCAACAATTCGTTCACCGAGTGCCTGCTGTTCGGCAAGCCCGCGATCATCATGCCGTTCGCGTGGGACGGCCACGACAACGCGACCCGCGTCCAGGAGACTGGCCATGGCTTCCGGATGAACCGCGCCGACTGGACCGAGGCCGAGCTGGCCGCCCGCATCGATGCCTGCCTGAACGATAGCGCGTTGCGCGAGCGGGTCACCGCGACCGGCGCGCGGATGCGCGCTCAGGACGGACCTGCCAAGGCCGCGCGCCTGCTGGCCGCGCTCCTGGAGCAGGAGCGGCAACGTGCCTGAAGCCGCATCGACCGCACCGCACCTGCACCGCGCCTCGACGCGCACCGACGTCGTGTCATGGGGCGCCCAGCCCGGAGCGATCTCCGGCAATTCGCTGTCCAGCGGACGCGTGATCTACAAGGGCCCCGGCGGGCAACCCGAGTCGGGGCTGTGGATCTGCACCCCGGGCCGCTGGCGGCTGGCGATCCCGCGCGACGAATTGTGCTATTTCGTTGCCGGACGCGCCGACTACATGCGCGACAACGGCGAGCGGATCACGGTGCTGCCGCAGACGCTGGTGCTGTTCCCGGCGGGCTGGGCCGGGGAATGCACCGTCCATGAGACGATACGCAACACCTACATGCTGAGCGCGGCCGCCGGTGCTGCGGTGGAGGCGACGCCGGTGGCTGCGCCCTCATTGCGCAAGCCGCTGGCGCAGGCGAGCCTGGTCGATTGGGGACTCATCCCGACGATGCTCGAAGGCGCATCGCACACAACGGGCCAGCTTCTGTACAAGGGACCGCAGGGCCGCTCCGAATGCGGCATCTGGCGCTGCACGCCCGGCCGTTGGGCCTGCCACGTGACCCGCGACGAGTACTGTCATTTCCTGGGCGGCCGCAGCACCTACGTGCACGAGAGCGGCGAGGTGATCGAGATCGAACCCGATACGCTGGCCTGTTTCCCGCAGGACTGGCGTGGCGAGTGCACGGTGCACGAGACCGTCACCAAGGTGTACATGATCCGCTGATGGGTGGATGTTTTATGCAAAGTTCCAGCGCCAAGATGCTGATTTCACGAGTCTGTCATCTATCCGACATGCCGCCTTCATGTGGCGGGCCGAAGCTCGGGGCTGTCTTCGCGCGCGGAGTCAGCGACCCATGGCCCCAACCCATCGCCCCGAGTTCCAGGTACGCAGCGCCTTCCTGTCGGACATCCACCTCGGAGCGCGCGAGTGTCGCGCCGAACTGCTGCTCGGCTTCCTGCATCGCGTGCACATGCAGGAGCTCTACCTGGTCGGCGACGTGATCGACGTCTGGAGCCTGCGTCGCAGCTTCTACTGGCCGCAGCGGCACAACGAGGTGCTGCGCACGATCCTCGGCAAGGCCAGGCACGGCACCCGCGTGATCTACGTGCCCGGCAACCACGACGAGGAATTCCGCGACCTCGACGCGGCGGTGTTCGGCAACCTCGAGGTGCATCGCGAATACGTGCACACGACAGCGGCCGGGATGCGCATGCTGGTGGCCCATGGCGATGAATTCGACGCCAGCGTGAAATTCAGCCGTTGGCTCGCGGCGCTCGGCTCGGGCATGTACGACGCGAGCCTGGCACTGAACCGCATCGTCAACCGGGTGCGTCGCGCCGCTGGCTTCCCCTACTGGTCGCTCGCCAGCTACCTGAAATCGAAGCTCGGCAGCGCCGGGCAATACGTGCGGCTGTTCGAGGATGCCGCCGCACAGTGCGCGCAGCGGCGCGGGCTGGATGGCATCATCTGCGGGCACATCCACCGGCCCGCGAACCGCGAGCTGCACGGGGTGCGCTACTGCAATACCGGCGATTGGGTGGAGAACTGCTCGGCCCTGATCGAGGACCGGGGCGGTGAACTGCGGCTGTGGCAGGTCTCCGACTGGGCTCAGGAAGCGCTCGCCGGCCGGCGCCTTGCTGCCGCGGCCTGATTGCCGCGGCGCGCGCGTGTTGCCAGGACCAGCCGGGCCGCCAGGCCCAGCAGGCCCAGCGAGAGCCAGTCGAGGGCGCCGCCGCCCCCGCCGCTGCTGGGCACAGGCGCGGAGCCGCCGCTGCCGCTGCCACCTCCGCCGCTGGTTGCCGGCGCCACGGAGATCGACACGACCGCGGTGTTGGAACTGACCAGCGCGTCGCTGGCCTTGAAGCTGAACTGGTCGGCACCGGTATAACCCGCGTCGGGCGTATAGGTGACCTGCGCACCGCTGACCGCGCCGAGCGTGCCGTGCATCGGCTGCGTGACGATCGAGTAGGTCAGCACGTCCGCGTCGCCGTCACTGGCCTGCATCGTGACCGGGGTCGCCGTGTTTTCCACTACATTGACGCTCGAGGCGCTGGCGTTCACGCCATCGGGGCAGCGCTTGCCGGTCCAGCCCATGTCGTAGAGCGCGCAGGTCGTCAGGTCGGTGTGATTGCCGGTGGTCGAGCTGTAGCGCCGCTCCATCAGCAGGTTCGGCGTCGCACTATCATCCCAATGAGAGACCGATGAACTCGCATCGAAGGTCGCGGGCGCGTACAGCTTCAGGTGGCCAGCCGCGCTGAGGCCAGCGCTGAGGCGGCCGAGGTTGGCGTTGACGTGCGTGCCGTTCCACACCAGCGCGCCGTTGCCGCCCGGCAGCGTGCCGGTGGCCGACTGCGCGCGCTGCGCGGCGGTCAGCTGCGGCCAGTACATGTTCAGCGAATCCTCGTAGGTGAACTGCTCGAACACGCCGAGGTAGACCTGCTGGTTCGACGTGTCGGTGACGCCGGCGCCGTTCTGGTCGACGATCGACACGAAGCCGAGGCCGTGCCCCAGCTCGTGCAGCACGACGCCGAGCAGGTCCGCGATGTAGCTGCGCCCGTCGTTGTGGCCGGCCAGCTTGTGGTCGAAGCCATAATAGAAATAGCTCCCGCCCAGGCAGGTCGGATCGCCGTTCACCGTGCTGTTGAACTGGGCGCTGATGGCATGCTTGCCACCCTGGTTCTGCCCGGACAGCGCATCGGCAAGCGCGCCTGGATAGAACACGCCCGCGAGCGGGGCGCCCGGAAAATCACGGAACAGCCACATCGGTCCGGCCGATCCCAGCACGCCGGTGCTCGCGCTGCAGGTCAATGGCACGAAGCTGGCTTCGACCACGATGGTCTGCGAACTGTTGATCAGCTGGCCCCAGAGCCGCGCGGCTTCGGTGAACACGTTCAGCCGTGCCTGGCCGAGCGTGGTGGCGTTGTTGCCGCCGATCGGCGTGAACGGCGTCGGGTCATTGAAACCCTTGCCCGCCGCATCCATCACCTGGATCGTGATCGTGGCCGCGGACACCGTCCCGGATGCAAGCCAGCCGAGCCCGGCCAGCAGCGCGCCACACCAGGGGCGGGTCACGGCCGCCGCTCCGCGCCGGGCGGACAATCGGTGGTGAAGGTGCCGTCCGGGAGGCGGCAGGCAACGATCGTGTGGGCGTACTGCTGCGCCACTTTGACGCCGACCGTGCCGTCAGGGAAACGCAGGACCTCTGGGGTGGCCGGTTGCACGCGCACGCCCACGCCCGTGGCGGCGCTCGCGCCAGGCACCGCGGCGCCACTCACTGCCGCGGCGCTTGCGCCGGGCAGGTCGACGCGCTGCGCAGCGCTGGCATGGACCGGCGCGGGCGCGGCTGCGGGTGGGGGTGGCGCCACGCCGGCGCGCTCGGAACAGGCCGCCAGCTGCAGGCCCGCGACGGCAAGCAGCAGGCATTGGCGGTGGAATCGGGTGTACATCGCGGCCTCCGCGCGGGCGTTTGCCCTGCCTCGAATCCTATCGACTGGCAAGCCGCGGGCGCGTGAACAGGTTGGACTATCCGTGAATTGGCGCAACAATTCGCCAAACGGCGACGCCCGCCGCGCGGACAATATGTCAATCATGAAGCAGCTGCTCATTGTCTATCAGTCGCTGACCGGCGGGGCCGCGCAGATGGCGCAGGCCGCGTCCGCCGGAGCGGCCGCGGTCGAAGGCGTCGGCGTGCAGCTCATGCCCGCAACTGCCGCGGGGCCGCAACAACTGCTCGCGTCCGACGGCTACCTGTTCGTCTGCCCGGAAAACCTGGCCGCGATCGCAGGCCTGATGAAGGATTTCTTCGACCGCTCCTATTATCCCGTGCTCGACCGCCTGAACGGGCGGCCCTACGCCACGCTGATCTGCGCCGGGAGCGATGGCAGCAACGCCGTGCGCCAGATCGAGCGCATCGCCACCGGCTGGCGGCTGCGCGAGATCGCGCCGCCGCTGATCGTCTGCACGCACGCCCAGACTCCGGAAGAGATACTGCGTCCCAAGCAGATCGGTGCGGGAGATCGCGCGCGCTGCGGGGAAATCGGCGCCACCATCGCCTCGGGGCTGGCGCTCGGCATCTACTGAGCGCGCGTGCCGGGGCTGCGCTGCCTGTGGCATCATCGGCCGCGCCAGCCGACGGAGTTATGCCGATGACGCAACGTTTCACCCGCCGCGACACGCTCAAGGGCCTGGCGGTCGGCGCCGGGAGCCTGCTGGCTGCCCGCGCGGGGAGCGCCGCGACGGCCCGGGCAACCGGCCAGGCGGCCGCCGCGAAGCCTGCCGCCGCATCCGCGCCGCCGGCTGCGGCACCGCATGCGGTGCGCTGCTTCCTCACTGCGCAGGAGGGCGAACATCGTCTCGCCGCGCAGCAACCGCTGCCGGTGGCGCCGGACGACGAGGCGCTCGCGACGCTCTGGGTCGACAGCGCGCGCCGCTTCCAGACGATGCTCGGCTTCGGCGGCGCGTTCACCGAATCCGCCGCGGTCACGTGGCAGAAGCTCAGCGAGCCAAGGCGCGAGGAGGTGCTGCGCGCCTACTTCGCCGCAGGCGCCGGCCACGGCTATGCGATGTGCCGCGTGCACATGAACAGCTGCGATTTCTCGCTCGGCAACTATGCGCACGTGGAAACACCGGGCGACACGGAACTGAAGAGCTTCAGCATCGCGCGCGACCGCCAGGCCCTGGTGCCCTTCATCAAGGCCGCGCAGCGGATCGCGCCACATCCGCTCCGGATCCTCGCTTCGCCGTGGAGCCCGCCGGGCTGGATGAAGAGCAATGGCGAGATGAACCACGGCGGCACGCTGCTGCCGCAGTACCGCCAGGCCTGGGCGCGCTGCTACGCGCGCTTCATCAAGGCCTACGCGGCCGAGGGTATCCCGATCTGGGGCGTGTCGGTGCAGAACGAGCCGATGGCCGTGCAGACCTGGGATTCATGCACCTACACCGCGGAGGCCGAGCGTGATTTCGTGCGCGACCATCTCGGCCCGGAGCTGGCCGCAGCCGGGCTGGGCCACGTCAACATCATCATCTGGGAACACAACCGCGACCTGATGGTCGAACGCGCCAATGTCGTGTATGCCGATCCGGCCGCGGCCCGCTACGTCTGGGGCACGGGCTTCCACTGGTACGTCGAGGACAATTTCGACCACGTGCAGCAGGTGCACGACGCCTGGCCCGACAAGCACCTGCTGTTCACCGAAGGCTGCCAGGAGGGAGGCCCACACCTGGGCTCTTGGGACCTCGGCGAACGTTATGCGCGCTCGATCATCAACGACCTCAATCGCTGGACCGAGGGCTGGATGGACTGGAACCTGGTGCTGGACCTGCAGGGCGGCCCCAACCACGTCGGCAACTACTGCAGCGCGCCGATCATCGTCGACACTGCCGGCGACCGGCTGCTGCCGCAGAGTTCGTACTATTACATGGGTCACTTCGCGCGCTTCATCCGGCCCGGGGCCCGCCGCGTGGTGTGCGCAGGTTCGCTCCAGGACCTGGAAACCACGGCCTGCGTGAACACCGACGGCACGATCGCGGTCGTGACGATGAACCGCACCCACAAGCCCCTGCGCTTCGTGCTGCGGATCGACGGTGGGCGCTGGCTGGCGGAATTGCCGGCGCGATCGATCGCGACCTACCTCGCCTGAGGCCCGGCGCCTGACTACGCAGTGCTACGGATGACGGCGGGCCCACGGTCGGCGAGCATGCGCAGGTAGCGACAGCACAGCATGCATCCATATCCACACACGTACAACGTCGCCGCAAGCGGTGGAGCCAGCGGCCCGGTGTCGGTCACTGCCGCGGGCCTGCCCGAGATCCGCACGGAGCCGCCGCCGCAATTCGATGGCCCGGGCGGCGCCTGGTCGCCCGAGTCGCTGCTGTGCGCCGCGGTCGCCGACTGCTTCATCCTGAGCTTTCGCGCCTACGCGCGCGTGGCGCGCTTCGAATGGTTGCAGCTCGAGTGCCAGGTCGAGGGAACACTGGAACGCGTGGAGCGGGCGGCGCAGTTCACCGCCTTCCGGACGCACGCGACGCTGACCGTGCCGCCCGATGCCGCCATCGAGCGGGCCCATCAGCTGCTCGAGCAGGCCGAGCAGGGCTGCCTGATCGCGAATTCGCTGCGCGGCTCGCGCGCCCTCGAAGCGCAGGTGCTGGTGCGGCAGCCAGGCGTGACTTAGGCCCCGGCAGCAGCGGTTGCGGCGGCGGCGCACATGGACTGCCACAGCTCGGCGACATGCCGCGCCTCGGTCGCCTCGATGCCGATCGACACGCGCACCATCCAGCGTCCATCGACCATCGCGGGCGTGAGGCAGGCAGCGCCGGATTCATTGATGGCCTGCGCCCAGCGCCGCGTGTGCGCGTCGAGCGCCTCGCCGGCGAGGCCAGGCGGCTCGTGGCGCACGCACACGGTCTGCAGGCTGACCGGCGCGACGCGACGCCATGGCGCGGTGGCATCGACCTGCGCCGCGAGCCACTGCGCATTGGCGAGGTCGCGACGCAGACGTTGGCGGATCGCCGCGACGCCCTGCTCGCGCAGCGTCACCCAGATCTTGAGCGCGCGGAAACGCCGCCCCAAGGCGATGCCCCAGTCGCGGTAGTTCCGCACCTGCGCGTCCATAGGCGTCTGCAGGTAGCTCGGGTTCGTCGACATCACGCGCACCAGGTGCTCGGCATCGCGCACGAGGTAGAGCGTGCAATCGAATGCCACCGTCATCCACTTGTGCGGGTTCACCACGATCGAATCGGCGCCCTCGATGCCGGCCCAATGACGCCGGCACTCGGGAAGCAGCATCGCGGTGCCGGCCATCGCCGCATCGACGTGGAGCCACAGGCCTGCGCGCTGCGCGATCGCGGCCAGCGCCTGGATCGGATCCATCGCCGTGGTCGCGGTCGTGCCGCTGGTGGCCACGATCGCACAGGGACGAAGCCCCGCGGCGCGGTCGGCCGCGATCGCGGCTTCGAGCGCCGGCACCTGCAACCTGAATTCCGCATCCACCGGCAGCGCGCGCACATGCTGGCGGCCGAAACCGGCGAGCAGCGCGGCCTTGTCGACCGAGCTGTGCGCCTGCGTCGATGTGTAGATCACCAGCGGTGCGCCGCCATCCTGGAGCCCGGCGCGGCTGGCGCCGTGGTTCGTCGCACGCTCGCGCGCCGACACCAGCGCGAGGAAAGTCGCGACCGATGCCGTGTCCTGGATCACGCCGCTGAACGCCGCGGGCAGCCCCAGCAGGTCGCGCAGCCAGTCGCACATGACCTGTTCGAGTTCGGTCAGTGCCGGGCTCGCCTGCCAGTTCAGGCCGATCACGCCGAGGCCGGTGCTCATCATGTCGCCCAGCACCGAGGCGAGCGCGGCACCCGAGGGGAAATAGCCGAAGAAGCGCGGATGCTGCCAATGCGTGATGCCCGGCATGATCAGCTCATCGAGGTCCCGCATGATGGCGCTGAAGTCCTCGCCCTGCTCGGGCGCGGCGGCGGGCAGGCGTGCGAGCAGGTCACCTGGGCGCTGCCGCGACTGCACCGGCATCGAACCCGCGGCCAGCCGCTCGCGATAGCTCGCGATCCATTCCACCAGCTCGTGTCCGGCGCGGCGGAATTCGTCAGGCGTCACTGGCCGGGCCTCCTGCGGCATTGCTGGGGCATCTGCATGCGGTGCGCGCCATGGTCGCATTTTGCGCGCCGCTACGGAAATCCCCCACCCGTTTGCCAACGGACCGGCGGCAGGCTAACGTGCCGGCATGCCGTCGACGGATCTCGCGCGGGGCGCCTGGCGCCGCTGGGCCCGCGGCGCGCAGCGCACGCCGCTATAATCGTCGCTCCGTTCCCCTCTGCAACCAGGCACTTTTGCTCCATGCGGTTCAAGCAGCTCCTGCCCCCGCTCGCCCCCGCCGCGCGCGCGAGCACCGAGCCCGATCCGGTTGCGGCCGATCCTGCGCGTGCGCTGGATGCCGCCACTGCCCCGCAGCTGCTGACCCTCGCGCGCGAGGCGGGTGAGGAGGCGCTGCGCAGCTCGGCGATCCGCCGGCTGGCGCAACTGGTCGATGCCGGCCAGCTCGACTTTGGCCGTGACCTGGAAGCCAGCGCGGGACCGGCCCCCGCGGCGCGCGCGACCCTGCTCGCCATTGCGGCACAGTGCAGGGAGGGCGCGCACCTGGAGCGCGTCGTGGCGGCGATCGCCGACGCGCCGGAACTGGCAGCACTGGTCATCGAGGGCGACTCCACCCGCATCCGGCAGCAGGCCGCGCAGCGCATTGATGCGCCTGATGAAGTCGACCGCCTGCTGCGGCTGGTGCGCGATCGGGACAAGAGCGTCTACCGGATACTGAAGGCGAAGCATGACGCGCGCCGCGCCGAGCAGGAGCGGCGCGCGCAAATCGAGAGCGACATCGCCGCCGCCTGCGTCGCACTTGAACGCTTCAGCAGACACCTCTTCGATGCGCTGTACGTGCCCACTTTCGAGCACTTCGAGGCGCGCTGGCGCGCGCTCGAGGCGCAGGCCAGCCCCGCGCTGCGCGAGCGCG
>JAGWPD010000103.1 GCA_028870705.1 Gammaproteobacteria bacterium | reverse complement strand
GCGGGCGCGGCGCCCCGCGGCGTGGCGGACCATCACACCGGCGCTAGGCGCGCGCGGCGAGCGCGCCGTCGCTAGCTCTTCCCCAGCAGCTCCACCAACGCGTCGACCGCGCTGAATTCCTCGTGCCGCTGCGCCGCGCGCACTGAATCGGGACGGCGGATCGCGCGGAGGTGGCCGATGCCGGCCGCGTGCGCCGCCCGCAGCACCGCGGCGCTGTCATCGACGAACAGGCTCCGCGCGGCCACGAAGCGCTCGGCGCGCGCCAGCGCCTGCCAGAAGCGCGCATCCTCCTTTGGAGCGCCGAGGGAATGCGAGCTGAAGCTGGTATCGAAGTGCCCGAGCACGCCGGTGCGCTCGTGCTTGATCGCGAGCGCCTCCGGATGCGCGTTGGTGAGCAGCACCAGGCGTTTGCCGCGCGCGCGCGCCGCCGCGAGGAACTCGCGCGCGCCGGGCAGCCAGCGGATGCGGTGCGCATCGGCGCGCTTGAGCGCCGGGATGTCGAGGCCGAGCTCACGGCTCCAGTATTCGGTGCTGTACCAGGGCAGGGTGCCCGCGCAGGCATCGAAGCGCGGCTGCAGCAACGCCCGTGCCGCCAGCGCGTCGAGGCCGCGGCTGGAACCCCAGGCCCGCGGCACCAGCACCTGCCAGAAGTGGTTGTCGAAATCGAGATCGAGCAGCGTGCCGTCGAGGTCGAGCAGCACGTGATCGATGAGGTTCCAGTGGTGGTCGGAGAGGACGGCACTATTCATCGGCTTCGCTATGATGGGGTCCATGAATGCCGCCCCGCAACCGTTCGAGCGCATCGACCTGCACACCCACAGCAGCTGGTCCGACGGCGTGCTCGCGCCGGCCGAGCTGGTGGCGCTGGCGGCCAGCCGCGCGGTGCAGCTGCTGGCGCTCACCGACCACGACACCCTGGCGGGCTGCGAAGCCGCCGGCCACGCCTGCGCCGCGGCCGGCATAGCGTTCGTACCGGCCTGCGAGATGACCAGCCTGTGGCGGGGCCGGGAAATCCACGTTGTTGCGCTGCGTGTCGATCCGTACGCGGCGCCGCTCGCCGCGCACCTGGCAGCGGTGCGCGCGCAGCGCCGCGAGCGCATTCGCGCGATCGGCTTGCGACTCGAGCACCATGGGCTGGAGGGGACGGCGATCGCAGCCGCCGTGCTGGCACGGGATGGCACGCCGACACGGCTGCACCTGGCGCGTGAACTGGTGCGGCGCGGCCACGCCGCGGACGAGGATGCGGCCTTCAGGCGCTGGCTGGGGCACGGCCAGCGCGCCGCGGTTCCGGCCGAATGGCCCGGCGTCGCGGCCACGGTGGCGGCGGTCGCCGCCGCCGGCGGGCTGGCCGTGCTCGCGCATCCGCACCGCTATCGGCTCTCGGCCGGCGCGCTGCGCGAGCTGTGCGGCGAATTCCGCGCCGCAGGCGGTGCAGGCATCGAAATCAGCCTGCCGGGAATGGCTCCGGGCGATGCCAGCCGGGCCGCGGCGCTCGCGCGCCGCTTCGGCCTGGCCGGATCCTGCGGCTCGGATTTCCACGTACCGGGCGTACCGTGGCGCCCGCTGGGGCGCTTCGCTAAGCTACCGGAGGGCATCGTGCCCATAGCCGAGCGGCTCGGGCTGGAACCAGTCCGCGCAGCGCTCCCGGCGTCGCAGGCGCCTGCTGGCCCATGAAAGAATCCGGCGACAACGTCGATCGCGAGCTGTTCCGCAACATGCAGAAACTGCGGGCGCTGCGCATTGAGCACCGCGACCTGGACGAAGTCATCGCCCGGCTCTCGCTCGACATCCACATCGACGAACTGCAACTCAAGCGGCTGAAGAAGCGCAAGCTCGCGCTCAAGGACCAGATCATGATGCTCGAAAGCCAGCTGATCCCCGATCTCAACGCCTGAACGCCAGCTTGCTGCAGCAACTCTTCCACAATTCCACCGGCACGCAGCTCTACGGGCAACTGCTGGCGATCGTTGCCGTGCTGACCGTCGCGGTGTACGCGGGCCGGGCGGCGCGCGCCACCTGGCAGCGGCTGCCGCCGCAGCGCCCTGCGTGGCTGGCGCTGCTGCTGGCAGGCCTGGTGCGGCTGGTGCCGGCGCTCACTGCCAGCGCACTGCTGCTGCTCGCACACGGTGCCTACCAGGGCGCGGGCATCGCTGGCAACGTCATTGACCTGGCGCTCAGGCTGGCCGCCATCCTGGTACTCGTGCGGGCTGGCGTTTTCGCGATTGGCCGGCTGCTCGGGCCGCTCTCCTGGCTGCACAACTGGGAAACGCGGCTCACCGCCATCGTCTGGCTGGCGATCGCCTTCCAGCTCGTCGGCTGGTTCAGCAGCTTCCAGAACACGCTCGACTCGATCGACCTGCTGCCCGGCACAGCGCAGTTCTCGCTCTGGTCGCTGCTGAAGAGCCTGGTGGTGATCACCGGCTTCATACTGGCGGGCGGACTGGTCGCGCGTGCCTTCGAGCAGCGGCTGATGCGGCTGCAGAACGTGGCGATGTCGACCCGCATCGGCATCGCCAAGTTCAGCCATTTCTTCCTGGTGAGCCTGGGCGCGCTGGTGGGCGTCAACGCGGCAGGGGTCGATCTGACGGCGCTCACGCTGATAACGGGCGCCATCGGCATAGGCCTGGGCTTCGGGCTGCAGGCGATCACCAGCAACTTCGTCAGCGGCTTCGTGCTGCTGCTCGACAAGTCGATCAAGCCCGGCGACGTCATCAGTTTCACCGGCGTGACCGGCACCAGCACCGAGAACTTCGGCTGGGTGCAGGAACTGCGCGGCCGTTGCGTGGTGGTGCGTGATCGCGACGGCGTGGACACGCTGGTGCCCAACCAGAACCTGATCACCGCCACGGTCATCAACTGGAGCTACTCCGACCGCAAGGTGCGGCTGAAGCTCCCGGTGCGCATCAGCTATCGCGACGACCCCGAAGTGGCCCTCGAACTGCTGCGCCGCGCGATCGAAGGCAATCCGCGCGTGCTGCAGGAACCGGCGCCGGCGCCGCGCCTGATGGGCTTCAGCGATCACGGCATGGATCTGGAGCTGCGCTTCTGGATCGCCGACCCGCAGAACGGCGTCAATAACGTGCGCTCGGACGTCAACCGCCGGATCTGGCGCCTGTTCCGCGACGCGGGCATCACCATCCCGGTCGCGCAGCACGAAGTGCGGCTGCTGCACGACCAGCCCTCCGGGGTGTGAGCGGGCCCCAGTGAGCGCGCTACCGGAAATCCCCGAGTCGGACCTCAGCATCGCGTTCGTGCGCGGCACCGGCCCCGGCGGCCAGAACGTCAACAAGGTTGCGACCACCGCGCAGCTGCGCTTCGACGTCGCTGGCACCGCCCTGCTCGACGACGCGGCCCGCGCGCGGCTGCGCGCGCTCGCTGGGCATCGGCTGACCGCCGAGGGCGAACTGCTGATCGTGGCGCGCAACCACCGCACCCAGGAAGGCAACCGGCGCGAGGCGCTCGGCCGGCTGCGGGAGCTGCTCGGGCGAGCGCTGCAGCCACCGAAGCTCCGGCGCCCCACGCGCCCCAGCCGCGCTTCCAAGGAACGGCGACTTGCTGGCAAACTCCACCGCCAGAGAAACAAGCAGCTGCGCCGTGCGGTCCGGCCGGACGACTGAGGGTCGGGCGCGGGCAGCGACGATCACACCAACAGCACCCACAGGAGCCGTCCATGATCCCAATAGCCTCACTCTGGCTGCCGATCCTACTGTCGGCCGTCGCGATCTACCTGATCAGTACCGTCATCCACATGTTCCTCGGCTATCACTGGAATGACCTGCGCGCGCCGGCCCAGCAGGATGCCGTGCTCGATGCGCTGCGCGGCCTGAACGTGCAGCCCGGCGACTATGCGCTGCCCAGGCCCGATTCGATGAAGCAGTTCCGCAGCCCGGAATTCAAGGCCAAGGTCGAGCGCGGGCCGCTGGTGATGATGACGGTCTCCCCGGGCGGCATGGCGATGGGCAAGAGCCTGGCGCAGTGGTTCGCCTACCTGCTGGTGGTCAGCTTCTGCTGCGCCTACATCGCCAGCCGCGAGCTCGCCGCCGGCGCGCACTACCTGGCGGTGTTCCGCCTCACCGGCTTCAGCGCCTTCATGGGCTACGCGCTGGCGCTGCCGCAGGCGTCGATCTGGTACCGCCGCAACTGGCGCATGACGCTGGTCACGATGTTCGACGGGCTGGTGTACGCGCTGCTCACCGGCGGCATGTTCGGCTGGCTCTGGCCGCACTGACCCGGGCGCCGGACCGTGCGCCGGACCGGGCGCGGCCCTCGTCCGGCGGCGGCCTAACCGTGCGTGACCTGCAGGATCGAGTGGCGTATCTGCTCCGAGAGCACGATCTCGGCGTCGCGCGCCACTTCGATCAGCACGCCGTCGAACAATAGCCGACCGGCCGCGTCGACGCGCAGCACGCCGCGGCTGCGCAGCAGGTTGATGAAATTGCCGAACAGCGCGCGGTCGAAGAACTCCGGCGAATTGAAGCCGTAGAGCAATGTCATGCGCTGCGCCATCAGCTGGCAGCGCTCCTCGAGCGCCTTCTGCGTGATCTCTGCGCTCCCGGCGCGGATCAGCAGCGCGATCGCCAGGTAGTAGCGCTCGATGGTCTGCACGGTCGATTGCGCCAGCAGCGACAGTTCCATCGCGGCGTTGGAACTCGGCGCCGGCCGCCGCCAGCCGCCGCCGCCGGCATCCTCCAGCAGACCGCAGCGCCCCAGCGCGGCCAGCACTTCGTCCACCACCTCCTGCAGCTGATCCTCGCGCCAGCGCAGGAACAGTTCGGCGGCGATGTACGGATAGATGCGGCCCGCGAAGCGCTGGATGTCGGCCGTGGTCAGCTCGGTGTTCGCGATGAAGCAGCAGGCCATCAGCGAAGGCATGGCCACCAGGTGCAGCACGTTGTTGCGGTAGTAGGTCGCGAGCACCGCGTTCGCCGGGCTCATGTGGACGAACTCGCCGGCGCGATGGGTCTCGCGCGAGATCATCTGCAGCTTGACGCCATAGTCGATGATCGCCGCCGGCGTCAGCCCGGTGAGCGTGACCCGCTCGCCGTAGGGCACCGCGCGCAGCACCGCCAGGAGCGTTGCGAGGTGCCGGTCGAGATTGCCCGTGAGCGTCGTCTGCCGCGGCGTTGCCAGCAACGCCAGTGCCAGCAGGTTGACCGGCGTCATGCTGGCCGCGGCGTTGATGTTGCACATCACCGTGGCCGACAGCTCATCGACCAGCGCCGCGATCCAGCGCGGCTTCTCCTGCGCGTTGCCGGCCTGCGCGCGCCAGTCGGGCGCGTGGCGCTCGAGCAGTCGCTCGAGGAATATGGGCTCGCCAAGATTGACGTGCACCCGGCCGAAGCGCTCGCGCAGGCGATGGAGGCTGCGCAGGAGCCCCAGCACCGTCTCCTGCTCCTTCGGCCGGCCCGACAGCTCGCTGATGTAGGTGGCGCCCTCCCAGATCCGCTCGTAGCCGAAATACACCGGAATGAACACCACCGGGCGGCGGGGCTTGCGCAGGTAGCTGCGCACCGTCATCGCCAGCATGCCGGTCATCGGCGCGAGCAGCCGGCCGCTGCGGCTCCGGCCGCCCTCGATGAAATACTCGATCGAGTGCCCGCGCGCCATGATCGCCGCGAGATACTGCGTGAACACCACGGTGTAGAGCGAATTGCCGCGGAAACTGCGGCGCATGAAGAAACCGCCGCCCTTGCGCAGCAACCGGCCGATCACCGGCAGGTTGAGGTTGACGCCCGCGGCCACGTGCGGGATCGCGAAGCCGTGCTGGTAGATCGCATACGAGAGCAGCAGGTAGTCCATGTGGCTGCGATGGCAGGGCACGTAGACGATCTCGTTGCCGGCGGCCACCTGGCGGAGCGTGTCGACGTGGCGGAACTCGACGCCGTCGTAGAGCCGGTTCCATACCCGCGTCAGCAGGTGCGACATCGAACTGACGAAGGCATGCGAATAGTTGGCGGCGATCTCCTCGATGCAGCCCCGGGCCTCGAGCAGCAGCTCGCGGCGGGCGTCGCCGTTGCGGTCGCGCGCACCCTGGGCCACGGCCTGGCGCACCGCGCGCGAGCGCAGCACCTCGGCGACGATGGTGCGCCGGTGCGAGAGATCCGGGCCGATGCGCGCCGCGC
>JAGWPD010000102.1 GCA_028870705.1 Gammaproteobacteria bacterium | reverse complement strand
GCTCGAGCACCACGTCCTCGACCGTCAGCCCGCAGCGCTGCACGCACTTGACGATGTTCTGCGCGGCGCTGTCGGCGCCCGTGACGATGTGGATCTTGGCCTCCAGGCGCACGCCGGACATGCCGATCGGGTCGCGGATGCCCTCCTGTCCGTCGATGATGAATTCCTGCGGCAGCACGTGCAGGATGCGCTGGTCGGCCGGGATCGCCACCGCCTTGGCCGCCTCGATCACGTGCTCGACGTCGGCGGCCGTCACCTCGCGGTCGCGGATGCCGACCACGCCGTGGGAATTGAGGCTGCGGATGTGGCTGCCGGCGATGCCGGCATAGACCGCGTTGATCTCGCAGCCGGCCATCAGCTCGGCTTCCTCGACCGCGCGCTGGATCGACTGCACCGTCGATTCGATGTTGACCACCACGCCCTTCTTCAGGCCGCGCGAGGGCTGTGAGCCCAGGCCGATGATCTCGATGCCGCCATCGGCGGTGATTTCTCCCACCAGCGCCACGACCTTGGAGGTGCCGATATCCAGGCCTACCACCACCGTCCGCTCCGAGCGCTTAGCCATCCTGGTCACCCTGCCGTGCGTGGGCGCCGCTCGCGAGGCGCGGCGCGCCGCTGCGCCATCCGACCGCGAATCCGTTCGTGTAGCGCATGTCGACATAGGCGATGTCGGCCGCGCGCTCCGTGATCATGCGCAGCACCACCGTCAGGAAGCGCGCGAAGCGCTCATCGACCTGCTTGCGCCCGATGCGCACCGTCACGCCGTCGTCGAGCTGCAGCTCCCAGGACCCGCGCGCATCGAGGCGCAGCGCGGCCAGCCGGAGGCCGGCCTCGACGATGCGGCCCTGCACCGCGAGGTAACGCGCGACCACATCGGCTTCGCTCCCGGCGGGGCCGGCCAGCTGCGGGAGCTCGGGCGGCACGAAGTGCGCGCTGTTGGCGAACACATCGCCGCGCGCGTTGACCAGGTCGGTGTCGTTCCAGCGCGCGACCGCCTGCTGCTCGGTCACCTGCACCGCAATGCCGCGCGGCCAGCTGCGCTGCACGGTCGCGGACTCGACCCAGGGCAGGAGCCGCAGCGAGCGGCGCACGTCATTCAACCGCACGGTCACCAGGCCTGCGCCGTGGAGCTGGGCGCGCACCGCACTTTCCACCTCGAGCGCGCTCAGGTGCTGGAACTGTCCGTCGACGCGGATGTGCTCGATCGGCTGGTTCAGGAACAGCAGCAGCGCGGCGCTGGCGCCGGCGACGCCGAGCACCGCCAGGGCCGCGGCGCCGAGCTTGCGCCACGGGAGCGGCAGCAGCCGCAGGCGTGGCGCCGACTCATCCCGCAGGCGGTTGTGGCGGCGGCGCTTCAGCATCGGCTGCGCACCAGGCTGGTCTCGAGGATCCGCCACGCCAGCTCGTCGAAATCCATGCCGGTCGCGCGCGCCGCCATCGGCACCAGGCTGTGGTCGGTCATGCCGGGCACGGTGTTGATCTCGAGCAGGAGCGGTGCGCCCGCACGCGTCATCATGAAATCCGCGCGGCCCCAGCCTTCCGCGCCGCAGACCTCGAAGGCTTCCAGCGCGAGTTGCGCGAGCTGCTGCTCGGCCGAGGCGGCCAGGCCCGCGGGGCAGAAGTAGCGCGTGTCGTCGCGGAAATATTTCGCCTCGTAGTCGTAGAAGGTGCGCGGCGTCTCGATGCGGATCGAGGGCAGGGCCTGGCCCTGCAGGATCGCCACGGTGTACTCGCCGCCGGTGATCCAGGGCTCGGCGAACGCCACCGGCTCGTGCTGCGTGGCGGCACGCCACGCGGCCGGCAGCTCCTCGGCCCGTGCCACGCGCGTCATGCCAACACTAGACCCCTGCGAAGCTGGCTTGACGATCATCGGCAGGCCGAGGCGCGCGAGCGCGGTATCCAGGTCGGCGCTCGTGCGCAGCACGACGAACTCGGGCGTCGGCACGCCGACCGCGGCGGCCAGGCGCTTGGTGCGGAGCTTGTCCATGCCGATTGCGCTACCGGTAACTCCGCTCCCTGTATACGGAATGCCCAGAAACTCGAGTGCACCCTGCACCGTGCCGTCCTCGCCGCCCGGGCCATGCAGCGCGATCCAGGCGCGCGCGCAGCCGTCGCGGCGCAGCTCGGCGAGCTCGCGCG
>JAGWPD010000101.1 GCA_028870705.1 Gammaproteobacteria bacterium | reverse complement strand
TTACGATCTGCGCCGCGTGGCGCTCCATGCGCTGGCGCGTGGCCGGCTCGATATGCCGCGCACCGGCATCCCGGCGCAGCATTTCCAGCCGCGTGCGCACGTCCGGATCGCGCGCCATGCCGCCGCCCCGCAGCAGATCGCGTTCCGAGAGCAGCGCGGCCAGCTCGGCGGCCAACGGCAGCGCGCCGCGCGCGCGCGCCGCAAGCACCATGTGCGCGAGCCGCGGATGCAGCGGCAGGCCGGCCATTTCACGACCCAGCGGCGTGATCGCGCCAGCTGCATCGAGCGCCTCGAGTCGCTGCAGCAACTCGCGCGCCTGTGCCAGCATCGCTGCCGGCGGCGCATCCAGCCAGGCGAGGCGCGCGGCATCCGCGCTGCCCCACAGCGCGAGTTCGAGCGCCAGCGGCGCGAGATCCGCCGCGGCGATCTCGGGCGCGGTGAAGGCGGCCAGGCTCGCGTGCGCGCCTGCGCCCCACAGGCGGTAGCAGCGGCCCGGCGCGGTGCGGCCCGCCCGGCCCGCACGCTGATCGGCCGCGGCGCGCGAGATGCGCGCCAGTTCGAGGCGATTCATCCCGGTGACCGGATCGAAGCACGAGCGCCGCGCCAGGCCCGCATCGACGACCACGGTCACGCCCGGAATGGTCACGCTGGTCTCGGCGATGTTCGTGGCGAGCACGATCCGGCGCGAATCGGCCGCGGCCGGATTCAGCACCGCGTCCTGCTCCTGCGCCGACAGCTCGCCGTACAGCGGCAGCAATTGCAGGCGCGGACCCGCCAGGTCCGCGAGCATGCACTGCAGCCGCCGGATCTCGCCGACGCCGGGCAGAAACACCAGCACGTCACCGGAACTGTCCGCCAGCGCGCCGCGCACGGTCTGCGCGACCAGCCGTTCGGGTGATTCAAGGCCGCCGGGCAGGAGCGGCGCGCCGCGTCCCGCGTAGCGGATGTCCACCGGAAACTGGCGGCCGGGCACGTCGACGACCGGCGCATCGCCCAGCAACGCGGCGATGCGCGCGCCATCGAGCGTGGCCGACATCACCAGCACGCGGAAATCGGCGTCGAGGGCGCTGCGCGCATCGAGACAGAGCGCGAGGCCGAGGTCGGCCTGCAGGCTGCGCTCGTGGAACTCATCGAAGATCACGCAACCATAGCCGCCCAGCCCGGGATCCGACTGCAGCATGCGCGTGAGCACGCCTTCGGTGACCACCTCGATGCGCGTCGCGCGTGAGACGCGCGTGTCGAGCCGCATTCGGTAGCCGACGGCCGCGCCCGCCGCTTCGCCACGGAGCCAGGCCATGCGCTGCGCGATCGCGCGCGCCGCGACCCGCCGCGGCTCGAGCAGCAGGAGCTTGCGTCCGCGCAGCCAGGGTTCGTCCAGCAGCGCCAGCGGCACCAGCGTGCTCTTGCCACTGCCCGGCGGCGCGATCAGTAGCGCGTCACGATGCGCCGCCAGCACCGGACGCAATTGCTGCGCCAGCGGCGAGTCGGCGGGCCGCGTCGCGCTCGCTGCGCCGGCGGCGCTCACCGCGCCGGTCGCGCTCCGGATGGCCCCAGGCCCGCGCCGGCCAGCACCGCCTGCGCGAGTGCCGCGTAATCACCGCTGAAATGGTGGCCCTTGCCCACTTCGTGCGCGCGCATCGTCGGGCCAGCGAGCCCGGCGCAGGGGTCGTGCCGTTCGCCCGCGCCGTACAGGCAGGTCGTCGGCACGCCCTGCAGCCTCTCGATCTCGGGCCGCACCGGGCGCACGCCGATGCTCGAGCCAGGCAGCCAGCCCGCGACGCGGATCTCGAAGCTGGTGTTCACATCGAGGCCCAGCAGGCTCAGGCCGGCAATGCGGCCGCGCAACTGCGCCGGCAGCCGGTTGACGATGAACGGCAGCACGTTGGCGCCGAAGGAATACCCGACCAGCAGCACGCGCTGGCGCTGCCACGCGGCCAGGTAGTGGCGCATCACGCGCGCCAGATCGTCCGCCGATTGCTCCGGCGTACGCGCCTGCCAGTAGTACTTGAGCGTCGACAGTCCCACCACCGGCAGCCCGCGGGCCGCGAGCTCGGCGGCCAGGCCCTTGTCGAGGCCGGCCCAGCCACCATCTCCGGTGAGCAGGATCACGAGCGGCAGGTCGTCCTTTCCTGCGGCAACCGGCACCTCGATCAGCGGCAGGTCGCTCACCGGAGCTTCGCCCGCCGTTGCTGCCGACACCGCCGGCGCAGCGGGCGCAGGTGCCGGCACCACAGGCGCCAGTTCATCGAACAGCTGCTGGTACTGCGGGAGCCAGCGCCGCTCGTTGCCATAGCCATGGCCGACGCCCTCGAGATGCACGACGCGTGCGTTGCCCACCTGCGCGGCATAGGCATCTACGGCCGCGGCGGTACAGGTCCGGTCCGACTGGCCCTGGAAGGCGATCCAGCGGTCCTTCAGGTGCGGCGCGGGATCGAATATCCAGGCGCCTTTCTTGCCGGGCTGGTAGCTGAGCTGCTGTTCCGGCCCCGGACACAGCGCGGTGCCGCCGAATTTCTGGTCCGGGCAGAAACCCAGGCTCACCGCCGCGGCAAAGGTGCCGGGCGGCGACTGCACCAGCGTTGCGTAAGCGACCGTGGCGCCGGAGGAGTATCCGTACAGGAGCGGCACCAGGTACTCCGCCAGCCCGAGCTCGCGCTGCACGCGATGGCCGAGCGTCTCGAAATCCGCGGCCATGTAGCGGCAGCTGCCATGCTGCGCGGCGATGTCGGCGAGGTACCTGCGCACGTCCAGCCCGACGACCACCGCGCCCTGCTCGACCAGATGCTGCGCCATGCTCACCACACCGAGGTGCCAGCCGCCGTCGCCCGACAGGAACAGCACCACGGCGCGCGGCTTGCCCGCGGGCGTGTACAACGTGACATCGCCGAACGGCGCGCCATAGCGCAACACGCGCTCCGCGCCGGCGCCCGCGCCTGCGGCCGCGGCCGCAGCCAGGGCCGGGGCCAGCGCGACCAGCAGCATCAACCTGAAGTGTTTCATTTCGTGAACATCTCCCGCAAACCGCCGGATACGAGCTTGGACACGTCGAGCAATACGCGCGGAAGCACCAGACCACCCGGCGAGGCAAGATATTTGGATTCCCATACAGGATTGAACTTGCCCTTGTAGCGCCGCAGCCCATCGAAGTTGTAGAAGTGCTCGCCGTGGCGGAACACGAAATTGCCGACCCGGTGCCACGCCGGCGCCAGTGGATGCTGCTCGAGGCCGGCGAGCGGCGCCATGCCGAGGTTCAGCCATTGGTAGCCCTGGACGCGCGCCCACAGCATCAGCTCGACGAACAGGAAGTCCATCGCGCCGCGCGGCGCGTCGGGCCCGAAGCGCATCAGGTCGACCGACAGCTCGCGCCCGTCACCGGCGCCCCACAGCGTCGCGAAGGCCACCGGCTCGCCTTCGCAGCGCACCAGGGCCGCCGGGAAGTTGCGCACGTACTCGGGCGAGAACGCGCCCACCGAGAAGCTCTTCTCCGCGACCGCCTTGTCCTCGAGCCAGCTGTCGGAGATCGCCTGGAGGCGCGGCAGGAGCGGCTCGAGCTGGTCGGCCGGCACCACCTCGAAGCTGGCGCCATCGCGTTCGGCGCGGCGCCGCTGCGTGCGCAGTTCGGCGCGCGCACTGCCTTCGAGCGAGAAGTCGGCCAGCGGCACGCGCGCCTCCTCGCCCAGCTTCAGCGCCGCGAGCCCGAGGTCGACATACAGCGGCAGGCGCTCGCCGCTCACCTGGTAGAACACCGTCCATCCGCCATGCCGGTCGGAGAGTTCGCGGAACTGCCACACCAGCTCTTCCTGGCTCTCGCGCCGTCCGACCGGATCGCCGAGCGCGATCCAGCTGCGGCCACTCACCTGGTACATCAGGAAGGCATCGCGCGCCTCGCTGAACAGCAGGCGCTTGTCGCCCATCAGCACCGCGTTGGCGAGCGCCTGGTCGGCCTGTGGCAGCAGGCCCCGCGCCAGCCGCAGGTCGTCGGCCGAGGCACGACCAGGCTCGGGACGCGAGGGCTGCAGCAGGTTCATCGCCAGGAACACCGCCGCCAGCAGCACCACCGCGAGCGAGGCGCGCAGCATGCGGGGCGCATCGCCCTTGAGCGCGAAGGTCCACCACAGCGATTGCGAGTACTCGACGTGGCGATGCGCGAAGAACCCGACCCAGACGGCGGTCGAAATCACGATCACCAGGCTCGCGATCCACACCGGCGTGAAGCGCTCGGCCATGATCGCGGCCGGCCGGTAAAACGCGCGCCGGCCCAGCCACAGGATACCCATCACCAGCGCCAGCACGATGGCCTGCTCGACCTCGAGCCCCTTGAGGAGCGAGACGACCATGCCCGCGGCCAGCAGCCAGATGGTGAGCTGATAGGCCGCCGCCACGCGCCTGAACAGCGCGCGCGCCAGCACCAGCAGCGCCAGGCCGATGACGCTGCCGGCAAGGTGCGAGATCTCCAGCACCACGAGCGGCAGCGCGCGCCACAGCAGCGCGATGCGCGAATCGATCGCCGGCGTGGCGCCGGACACCAGCAGCAGGAACCCGGCCATGAACACCAGTGCGCCGCTGACTTGCGGCACGACCGGCGTCACGTAGACGCCGAGCAGCTGCTCGAGCCGCGACAGGCGCGGACGCATCGCGATGAGCTGTTGGCCGCCGAACATGAGCGCGGCTACGGACAGCGGCAGCGCGTAGTACACGGCGCGCCACGCGAGCAGCGCGCCGGCGAGCTGCGCCGCGGGCACGCCCGGGAGCGCGAGCACGATCACCGATTCGAACACGCCGAGCCCGCCGGGCACGTGGCTGATGACGCCGGCGCTGATCGCCACCGCGTAAACGCCGACGAACACCGGCAGCGTGACCGGCGCGTCGGCGGGCAGCAGGAACCAGAGCACCGCCGCCGAGCACGCCAGGTCGACCACGGCCAGCAGGATCTGCGGCAGCGCCACCGACGGGAGCGGCGCGCGCAGCGCCCATCCGGACAGCTCGAGCGGCGCGGGGCGCAACAGCGACCAGAGTGCGTACAGCGCGACCGCGGCGAGCAGCAGCGTGCCCATGATGCCGACCGCGGGCGTCGCCAGATGGAGCGCTGCCGCGCCCGCCGCCGGCGCCGCGAGGAAGGCCACGCCGGCCAGCACCGCCAGGCCGATCGTGGTGGTCACGCCGCAGAACACGGCCACCTCGGCCACGTCCGCGGCGCTCAGCCCCGAAGTCGAATAAAGCCGGTAACGCACCGCGGCGCCGGTGAAGCTCGCAACCCCCAGGTTGTGGCCAAAGGCATAGGCGATGAATGCAGTGAAGGCGGCGCGGGCGTAGGGCAGCGGCTTGTCGATGTAGCGCAACGCCAGCACGTCGTAGAAGCTCAGCAGCCAGTAGCTCAATGCGGTGAACAGCACCGCGAGCAACACGGCAGTCGCCGGAATCTCGCGCAGCGTGTCACGGATCGCCACGAAACGGATATGCGCGAGTTCGCGATGAATGACCCAGGCCACGAACGCGAACACCAGCACCGTGAAGGCCGGCAGCAGCCAGCGGCGCCAGAACTCACGGAACTCCGCCATGTTCACGTTCGCTCGGCGCGCGCCGGCCTGCGCCACAGGGCCAGCGCGGCCAGCAACCAGCCCGCGACCAGGCACAGGCCGCCGAGTGGCGTGAGCGCGCCGAGCGCCAGTGGCCCGCCGGCCAGCAGCAGGTAGAGGCTCCCCGAGAACAGCAGCACGCCGGCCAGCACCAGGTCCGCAGCGATGCGCAGCAGGCGCTCGCTTCGCTGCCGCTGCAGCGCGCCCAGCGCCAGCAGCCCCAGCGCGTGGATGAACTGGTAGAGCACCGCCGTCTGCAGCACCTCGTAACGCACCGCCGCCAGGCGAGCGCGCAGCACGTGTGCGGCCAGCGCCCCGACGATGGTCGCGATCGCCATCAGCGCGGCGCCCGCGGCCAACGCGCGGCTCACTTGCGGCCACTGCCCTTCGCGGGCGGCCGTGGC
>JAGWPD010000100.1 GCA_028870705.1 Gammaproteobacteria bacterium | reverse complement strand
CGCGCCGGTGGCGCGCGTGCAGGTTGAGAATGACCGTGCCTGCGGCGTCCTGCTGCGCTCCGGCGAGGTCATCACGGCCAAGGCCGTCGTATCCAGCGCCGATCCGCGCACCTCGTTCCTGGCGCTGGTGGGCAGCGAATTCCTGGACGCCGGCTTCGTCCGCCGCGTGCAGCACCTGCGCACGCGCGGTCTCGCCGCAAAGCTCCACCTGGCCCTCGAGGCCCCGCCGCAGTTTCGCGGGCTGCCTGGCACCGCGCGCGGCGCGCGACTGCTGCTCGCGCCTTCGCTCGAAGATCTCGAGCGCGCGTTCAACCACAGCAAGTACGGCGAATGTTCCAGCTCGCCGGCACTCGAGGTCATCGTGCCGACGCTAAGTGATCCTGGACTGGCGCCGGAGGGCCGGCACGTGCTGTCGGCGATCGTGCAATATGCGCCTTACGAACTCGCGGGCGGCTGGGACGGCCAGCGCGAGTCCCTCACGCGGCGTCTCATCGGGCAGCTCGACCGCCTTGCTCCCGGGCTGGCTGCCACGGTGCAGGCCAGCGAGCTGCTCACGCCTCCCGATCTGGAGCGCGAATTCCGCATCAGCGGTGGACACTGGCACCACGTCGACCTCGCGCTCGACCAGTTCTACGCGGTGCGCCCGCTGCCCGGCGCGACCCAGCATCGAACGCCGCTCCCCGGCTTCTACCTGTGCGGCGCGGGCTGTCATCCGGGCGGCGGGGTGATGGGCATCGCGGGTCGCAACGCGGCCCGGCGACTGATCGCTGAGGGAGGCCGATGATGGCCGACAGCGCCGGCAACCCGCCGCACTTTCAGCAGCCGCTGCTGCCGACGCCGTTCCACGAGCGCGCCCGCGCACTCAGCCAGGTCGACAGCTTCGTGCCCTGGGCCGGCTACACCACGGTTGACGTGTTCACGAATGCCGGGCAGGAATACTTCGCGATCCGCAATGCCTGCTCGGTCTACGACCTGACGCCGATGGTCAAGTACCGCATCGCGGGCCCGGACGCCGGCCGCTACCTCAATCGCCTCGTGACCCGCGACCTGCGCAAGCTGCGCGCGCATCGCGTCAGCTACTGCCTCTGGTGCAACGATGCCGGGCACATCATCGATGACGGCACGGTGTTCCGTCTCGGCGAGACCGAATACCGGCTGTGCACCGCCGAGCGCCAGCTCGACTGGCTGCTCGACTCGGCGATCGGCTTCGACGTGCGCATCGACGAGGTGACCGAGCAGATCGCCGCGCTGGCCCTGCAGGGGCCCACCTCCTGCGCCGTGCTGAAGAAGCTGGGTCTGGCCGGCATCGAACGGCTGACGCCCTTCGAGTCCGGCGGCTTCGATTGCGCGGGCGTGCCATTGCTGGTGTCGCGTACCGGCTTCACCGGCGATCTGGGCTACGAGGTGTGGACCGAGCCGCGCCACGCGAACCAGCTGTGGGACGCGCTGATGGCCGCGGGCAGGAGCCGCGGGATCCGCGCGATCGGCTCGCGTGCGCTCAACATGGCGCGCATCGAGGCGGGTTTCCTGATGCCCCATGTCGATTTTGTTTCCGCCGAGTCGACCGTGCGGCTCGGCACGAGCCGCACGCCGCTGGAACTGGGCCTGGCCTGGCTGGTCGATTTCGACAAGGGACACTTTACCGGCCGCAGGGCGCTGCTCGAACAGCAGCGCCAGGGGCTGCAGCGACAACTCGTGGGCCTGGACATCGCCGGCAACAAGCCGGCCGTCAATGCCCTGCTCTATGCGGATCCGCGCGGCCGCGTCGAGATCGGCAGTGTCACATCGGCGATGTGGTCGCCAACTTGCAAACGCAACATTGCGCTTGCTATGGTCGAAGCGCCGCATTTCGCGCTGGGGACGAGCATGTGGGCGGAGGTCTATCTGAGCCGCGAGCTGGTCTGGGAACGCCGCATGTGCCGGGCGCAGGTGGTGGACAAGCCGTTCTTCGCGCCGGACCGCCGGCGCGTGACGCCGCCCGGGGATTTCTAGGTGAACCAGCCCGACCCCAAGCAGCTCGCGGATCGGCCCTGGCTCGATCCCGATGCGCAGCCACAGCTGCTCATCGACGGGGTCTGCAAGTCCTTTCCGGGCGTCACCGCGGTCGATGCGGTCAGCCTGCAGATCTACAGGGGCGAGATGTTCGCGCTGGTCGGCTCCTCCGGCTGCGGCAAGACGACGCTGCTGCGGATGCTCGCCGGTTTCACGCAGCCCACCGCCGGCCGGATCTCGATCGACGGCGTGGTGATGAACGCGGTGCCGCCGCACCAGCGTCCGGTCAACATGATGTTCCAGTCGTACGCGCTGTTCCCGCACATGACGGTCGAGCACAATGTCGGCTACGGCCTGCGGCGCCTGCCGCTGGAGGCTGCCGAACGCCAGCAGCGCATCCAGGCAGCGCTCGACATGGTCCAGCTCGGCGCGCTTGGCAAGCGCAGGCCCCACCAGCTCTCGGGCGGGCAACGCCAGCGCGTGGCGCTGGCGCGCGCGCTGATCCGCCGGCCCAAGGTGCTGCTGCTCGACGAGCCGCTGAGCGCGCTCGACAAGAAATTGCGTGAGCAGACGCAGTTCGAGCTGATGAACATCCAGTACAGGGTCGGTACCACGTTCGTCTTCGTGACGCACGACCAGGACGAGGCGATGGCGCTGGCCACGCGCATCGCGGTGATGGACCACGGCAGGGTGATCCAGGTCGGCACGCCGGCCGAGATCTACGAATTCCCGCGGACGCGCTTCATCGCCGATTTCATCGGCACCACCAATTTCTTCGAGGGCACCGTCACCGCGGCGGCCGACGGCTGCATCCGCGTGCATTGCACCGAGGCCGGCGGCGAGCTGCAGGTCGAGGACCGCGGCGCCGTGCGCGTTGGCCAGCGCGTGTGGGTCGCGCTGCGGCCCGAGAAGATCCGGCTCGCCAAGCAGCAGCCGGAGGGCGAGCGACTCAATTGCCTGAAGGGAGTGGTCGCCGAGCTGGGCTATCTCGGCAGCCGTTCGACTTACCGCGTGCGTACGCCAACGGGCAAGGTGCTGACGGTGCTCGGCAAGAACGAGCAGCGCACTTCGGAATGGTCGATCGACTGGAGTGATGAAGTTTTCCTGAGCTGGAATGCCAACGCAGCGATCGTGCTGCAATCGTAATTGCAGGGGAGTGGAGCATGAACACGCATTACCTGGTGGCCCGCCGCGGCCAATTCCACAACGCCGCGGTCGTCGGGTTGTTTCTGGCACTGGGCTGCAATGCGTCAGCCGGGGCGCAGACCCCGCCACCGGCTGCGGCCCGGCAAGGGAGCGGCGATCTGGAAGAGATCGTGGTCACCGCGACCCGCCGCTCCGAGGCGCTCAGCAAGGTGCCGATCAGTGTCACGGCGGTCAACCAGGAAGCCCTGGATGCGCACGGCATGAAGGATTTTCAGGACATTGCGCGTTTCACGCCGGGCGTGACCATCGACAATTCGATCACGAACGCGATCTCGATCCGTGGCATTTCCTCATCCGGCGGCGCCGGCACGACCGGCATTTACCTCGACGACACGCCGATCCAGATGCGCAGCGTGGGCTTCAATCCCGATGACACGCTGCCCAAGACCTTCGATCTCGATCGGGTCGAGGTGTTGCGCGGCCCGCAGGGCACGCTGTTCGGCGCCGGATCGGAAGGCGGCACGGTGCGCTACATACTCACGGCACCGAAGCTGCACGGCTCGAGCACCTACGTGCGCAGCGAGCTGTCGACGACCACCGGCGGCCAGCCCAGCTATGAACTGGGTGTGGCGCACGGGGCCGCGCTGATCGACGGCACGCTGGGCATTCGCATGAGCGCCTGGTACCGCAACGACGGCGGCTGGATCGACCGGGTAGACCCGACGACCCGGACGGTCACCGAGCGCAGCGCCAATCGTGCCGATGCGTACATGGGGCGACTCGCGGCGGTGTGGCAACCGGTGTCGAATTTCACCGTGACCCCCAGCATCGTCTACCAGAAGAGCAACCGCCACGATGAGTCGACGTTCTGGCCGGCTTATTCCAATCCCGGCGCCGGGCAGTTCTACAACGCCTCGCCCGAACGGCTCCCCGTGCCCGACAGCTACTATCTGCCGGCCATCAAGCTGGAGTGGAACCTCGCGCACAGCCAGCTGATTTCGAACACCTCGTATTACTCGCGCAACGAGGAGACGGCTTACCTGGGCACGGTCTACGACCTGAACTACTACCAGGCCCTGGGCTGGCCCACGAACCCCATCAACGATCCCAATTATGTCGGCAACTCGCCGGCCATCAGTGGTTGCGGCCCGAGCTCCGTGGCGACCGTGCCGCCCTGCGACTGGTATCCGCTGGTCGACGGCAACGGCTTGCACCTGCCGGCCGGGTTCACGAACTACCAGTCGCCCAACAAGATGACCAACCAGCAGCGCAGCTGGGCGCAGGAGGTGCGCCTGCAGTCCACGGACGATGGCGCGCGCTGGCGCTGGACGGTGGGTGCATTCTGGCAGCAGGCCAAGGAGCTCAGCATCGAGAACCTGGAGGACAAGCAAATCTACGAATTCTTCCAGTACCTGTACGGCGTGAACCCCGAGAGCGTCTTCTTCGGGGACTTCTATCACTGCCCTGGCCATCCCGGCACCGGCGTTAACGCCGCGGCGATAGTCCCGGCCTGCAGCATCTACTACAACAGCAATCGGACCACCGACCGCCAGTTCGCCGGCTTCGGCGAATTGAGCTATGCGCTCACCGACAAGCTCCGCGTCACGCTCGGCGAGCGGGTCGCGCGGCTGTCATTTTCGCTCGATCACTATGCCGACGGCTTCGAGAACTACGGGCCGTCCGCCAAGACGGCCGCGAGCAGCGAGACCGCCAGCACGCCGAAACTTGGTCTTTCCTTCCAGGCCGACGCCAACAACCTCTACTACGCTACCTATGCCAAGGGGTTCCGCGCGGGCGGCGGCAACGCACCGCTGCCGTCCTATTGCAATGCGGACCTGGACAACACCGGCTACCCGAACGGTGCGCCGCTGACTTACAAATCCGATTCGACGCAGAGCTTCGAGGTCGGCTCGAAGAATGCATTCGGCCGCAATTTCCGCATTGCCACCAGCGTCTATTACATCCGCTGGAATGATATCCAGCAGAATGTTTACGTGGCCGGTGCCTGCGGCCTGCAATTCACCGACAATCTGGGCACCGCCGTGGCCAAGGGCTTCGACCTGCAGGCCGAGTTCGCCGCGGGCCCGATGAAGTTCGAGCTGGCCACCGGCTACACGGAGGCACGCTACACGAAGGACAGCGCCCTGCGCGCAGCGTTCTGCCCTTCGGCATCGACCAATCCCTGCCTGCCGCTGGCACGCGCCGGCGATGCCATCTCGGGCCAGGCATCGATCAATCTCAATCCGGGCACCAGCGCACCATGGACGGCTTCACTCGGGGCCGAGTACGACTTCAAGGCCGGCGCGCGCCCGGCGTACCTGCGCTTCGACTACCAGCTCCAGACCCGCAACAACTGGCTCGCCAATCTTCAGGATACGGGCACGTCACAATACAACCCCGATTCCTATCCGATCCCGGCGAACGATTTTGCGCAGCTGCGCGGCGGCGTGACGGTCGGCAGCTGGAACCTTGCCGCGTTCATCGACAACCTGTTCAACTCACACAAGGTCACGAACTACATGAAGGGACAGGCCGACTCCTACAACCCCGCCGGACCGCCGCCCGAGCAGGAGAACCAATACACCTTCAGGCCGCGCACCTATGGGCTGACGGCCACGATGCACCTCTAGGAGCAACAGCCGTGCTGGCCGGAACCGGCATGCCGCCGCGCGCAGGCTACTCGCTGCCGCGCGAGTTCTATACCGACGCTGCGATCTTCGAGCAGGATATGGAGCGCATGCTGCTCAAGCACTGGTTCTGCGCCGGTCACGTGAGCAGCCTGCCCAAGGCGGGTGACTACTTCCTCGCCGAGCTTGGCGCCGAATCCGTGATCGTGTGCCGTGCCGCCGATGGCCAGCTGCACGCGCTGCTGAATGTCTGCCGGCACCGGGGTTCGCGCGTCTGCGTCGCGCGCGCCGGCACCGCCCAGGGCGGCGGCTTCACCTGCCCGTACCACGCCTGGTCCTACGGGCTCGACGGACGCCTGCGGGCGGCGCGGGAAATGCCTGCTTCCTTCAGGCACGAGGATGCAGGCCTGAAGCGCCTGGCGCTGCGCGTGCTCGAGGGGCTGATCTTCATCAGCTTTGCCGCTTCGCCGCCGGCACTGGACGATGCGGCGCGGGCGCTCGCCAATGCGGCCGGCACGCATGGCTGGGCGAACGCCACGGTGGCGCACCAGGCCCGCTTCGGGATCGGCGCCAACTGGAAACTGGCGCTCGAGAACTACATGGAGTGCTATCACTGCCAGCCCGCGCATCCGGAATTCGCGCGCCGCCACGCCAATGCGCGCCCCTGGGCCCAGGCGGCGGATCTCGAGCGTAGCGCCCACGAGCGCAGCCGTGCGCTCGGCATCGGCATCCACAGCGTCGATCACTACGCGCTCGAGTCGCTGCCGGGGCAGGAATCCGTGTCCGTGCTGCGCAGTGCGCTGCTGCCCGGGCACCTCACGGGTTCGGCCGATGGCCAACAGGTCGCGCCGCTGATGGGCGCATTCCCGCAGCATGACGGCAATTCGACCTATTTCGATATCGGGCCGATCAGCGACTTCCTCGCCTACGCCGATCACGGCCTGATCTACCGCTTCATCCCCCGGAGCGTCGACCGGACCGAGCTGGAAGTGATCTGGCTCGTTGACGCTGCGGCGGAGGCGGGCCGCGACTACGACCTCGAACGCCTCAGCTGGCTGTGGCAGCTCACCAGCATGGAGGACAAGCAGATCATCGAACGCAACCAGGAAGGCGTGAACTCGCGCTACTACGAACCCGGCCAATACTCCCTGCAGGAGGACTACGCGAGCCGCTTCGTCGCCTGGTACCTGGCCGAGCTGGGCGTCACTTCGCCGGCTCAGCGAACCGGGGCCGCGGCGGCTCGATAGACGCATTTGCCGCGAAACCAGGTCTCGAGCACACGCGTTTTCGCGATCTCACCGGCCCTGCCGCCCGCACCGAGCGCCAGCACATCGCGATCGACGATGATGAAGTCGCCGGATTTGCCCACTTCGAGCGAGCCGAATTCGCGCTCCCGGCCGAGGAAGCGCGCGCCCTCGATGGTGTAGGCGTCGAGCGCCTCGCGGACGCTGATGCCCTGGCGCGCATTGAGCGCCAGGTCTCCGGGCATGTGCCGGAGCACGGCTACGGCGATGTTGACGAAGGGTTGCGGGTCGCGCGTGCCCACCGGCGCGTCAGAACCACCGACCACGATGCCGCCTGCATCCTTCACCGAGCGTACCGGGTAGCTGTTCTCGTAGTAATAGCTCCCCGGCACCATGCGGCTCCCGGCGCTGTTGCCGGCCACGTGCTGCACGAATGGCACGACCGTCATGTCATAGTCGGTGTTCGAGGTGGCCCAGCTGAAGGTGAAGGCCACGTACAGGTGGTCGCGCCCCAGCCGCGCGACATCTACCGGTTGAGCGAACTGCAGGTGCGCGACGCTGTCGTGCGTCGCGTTGTTGCCGTCCGCGGCGCGCGCCGCCTCGATCGCATCGAGTGCGGTGCGGGCAGCGCGGTCGCCGATCACGTGGATGTGCAGGTTGAAGCCGGCCAGATGCATGCGGCGCGCCAGCTCGAGGATCACCTCGCGCTCGTCCTTGAGCTGACCCATCGACAATGCGCATTGGCCGGGATGGAATCCGTGCGCCGCCCGGAACGCGCCAATATCCTGATACTGCACCCCGTGCGCGCGTACTTCCCGGCACAGCGCCGAGTCCGTGTCCACGTAGCCGGTCACGCTCGGGTGTCGGGCCGCGTCGATCGTGAAGATCGGTTGCAGGTAGGGTTGCAGCATGGCCGCGTTGCCCAGTGTCGGCGGTGTCGCGTAGGGGTTGCCCTCGACCACGCCGTCCGCGTAGATCTTGACGAAATCGGCGCGCAGCAGCGGGTTGGAGGCGTAACGGGCGCGCGTCGCCAGGGCGCGCGCCACCATGGACGCGAAATCGACGCGGCCGGCGGCATCGAGATTCTCGTCGGGGTTGAAGTACTGCGCCAGCGTAACGTGAGCGGTCAGCTGCCCGGTGGCCAGCAGCTTCTCGTACACCGGATTGCCTTCCGGCGCCGCCGCCGCATCGAGCGCGGCCGTGATGCCTGCGGCGTTGAGCGCTCGCGGCAGGCGCCCGGGGTGCGCGAGCGCGATCGGCAGCTCGTTGTAGTTCATGTAGTCGCGGTTGACGAGGTACTGCGCCTCCTCGTTCAGCGCACCATCGGGTTCGCCCTGCGCGTCGATGCCGATCAGCAAGCGATAGCGTGCGAAATCGCTCGCGAGCGTCGCCCGGCTGAGCCCGACCCGGCGACCCTGGGCGTTGACGGCCAGGGCCATGGCCGCGCTGTTGAAGGCGGCGTGGTGACCGTCATCGCCCATGAGGTAGACCGGATTGCCCGGGGCAGCCTGGTCCAGCGCGGCGCGCAACGTCGGGTATTGCGCATCGGGCGAATTGCCGTACGAGACGCTCCAGCCCTGCACGCGCAACCAGCCGCCGGCCGGCGGGCGATACCGCGCGACGCAAGCGCGCACGAAGGAGGAAATGGCCCGCAAGGTCCTCGGGCCGCTGCGCAGGTCGCATTCGTCGCCGGTCACGAGATCGACCGGGTGGATGTGCGAGTCGACCAGCCCCGGCAATACCAGGCGGCCGCGGGCATCGACGCGGCGCGTGTGCGGCCCCAGATATTTCTGCAGCCCCGCTTCGTCACCGACGTACACGATCCGGCCGTTGCTCACCGCGAGTGCCCCGGCCAGCGCCGGGTCGGCTGCCGTATATATGCGGGCATGCGTGAGGACCAGGTCCGCAGGCGCGGCGCCCGCGGGCAGCGCGGATGCGAGCGCCGACGGGGCCATGATCACGATCCAGGCTCGCCTGGCCAGCTTCCTCAAGGCACTCTCCCCGATCCAACGCGCGTGCAACCCCAGGCCGCACATTATAATGGCAGCGTGATCCGCATATGCCACGCCGGCCTGCTCGCTTTGCTGCTCGTCGCCGGCGGCTGCGGGGCCAGCGGGACGGACAAGCGCCTGTTCGTCTACAACTGGTCCGATTTCATCGGCACCGGCACGATCGCACGCTTCGAGAAGCAAACCGGCATCAAGGTCGTTTACGACACCTACGACGCGGAGGAAACCGCCGAGGCGCGGCTGCTGGCGGGCGAGTCAGGCTACGATCTGGTGAGCGTCTCTTCGAACTTCTCCAGCCGCCAGATCAGGGCCGGTGTATATCTCCCGCTCGACAAGTCGAAGCTGCCCAACTGGAAGAACCTGGATCCGCGCTTCCTGGCCAATCTGGCGGACAGCGACCCCGGCAATCGCTACGGCGTGCCGTACATGCAGGCGATCAACGGCTTCGCTTACAACGTCGATATGATCCGTGCGCGCATGCCCGATGCGCCGGTCGGCAGCCTGGACATGCTGTTCAAGCCGGAGATCATCGCGCGCTTTGCCGATTGCGGCGTGACTTTCCTCGACTCACCACAGGATGTGCTGCAGCTGGCGCTGCGCTACCTGCACCTGGACCCGAACAGCACGCGCCGCGAGGACTACGAAGCGGCCGAGCGCCTGTTGCTCAAGGTACGGCCTTACGTCCGCAACTTCGATTCGGTCGAGTACATGAACGCGCTTGCCAACAGGGAGGTATGCATTGCGATGTCGTGGTCGGCTGACTACGAGACGGTGATGGCTCGCGCACGCGCCGCCGGCGCCCCAGTGCACCTGGCGTTCACGGTGCCGGTCGAGGGCGCCAACCTGACCCTGTCCTCGTTCCTGATCCCCGTTGGCGCGCCGCATCCGGAAGCGGCCTATGCGTTCCTGAATTATCTCCTGGATCCAAAAATCATCGCCGCCATCACCAACGAGATCTACTACGGCAATGCGAACCTCGCGGCCAATGCCTACGTGCGGCCGGAAATACTGAACGATCCAATCCTGTACCCGACACCCGAAATCGAAGCGCGCCTGTACCCCAACGTGGAAACGACCATCGCGCTGGAGCGCATCCGCACCCGTATCTGGACGCGCATCAAGACCGGGGAATGAACCGCGGTCACTGCGCCGCGAGCTGCAGGTCGCGCAGGCGCTGCTGTTCGGCGCGGCGCATCAGCACACCGGCCACCAGCACGCCCGCGCCGACGGTCGCGATGATGAGGGTGGCCAGCGCGTTGATGTCGGGAGCGACGCCGAGCTTGACCTTCGAGAAGATCACCATCGGCAGGGTGCTGGCGCCCGGACCGGAGACGAAACTCGAGATCACCAGATCATCGAGCGAAAGCGTGAAGCTCAGCAGCCAGCCGCTGGCGAGCGCTGGCGCAATGATCGGCAGCGTCGTGTCGATGAAGGCACGCACCGGCCCCGAGCCGAGGTCCATCGCGGCTTCCTCGAGCGAGCGGTCGGCGCTGGCCAGGCGCGACTGCACGGTGACGGTGACGTAGGCGGTGCAGAAGGTGACGTGCGCGAGCACGATGGTCAGGAAGCCGCGATGCGGCCAGCCGAACAGGCGCAGCATCGAGATCAGCAGCAGCAGCTGCGTGATGCCGGTGATGATCTCGGGCATCACCAGCGGCGCATTGACCATCGCGGTGAGCGTGAAGCGGCCACGGAATTTCCTGAAGCGCACCAGCGCGATCGCCGCCAGCGTGCCGAGCACCATCGCCACGGTCGCCGCGACGAAGCCGATGCGCAGCGAGAGCCAGGCGGCCGAGATCAGCTGGTCGTTGTGCATCAGCTCGCGATACCAATGCGTCGAGAACCCGCCCCAGATTCCGACCAGGGGCGAGGCGTTGAACGAATAGCCGATCATCACCAGCATCGGGATGTACAGCAGCGCGACACCGATGGCGAGCACCGTCATCAGCATCGCAGGCGGCCGCTCGTTCAAGCGTGCGCCTCCAGGTCCTTGCCCTGGTAATGCTGGTAGATGGCGATCGGCCCGACCAGGAACACCAGGAACACCACCGCGACCGCCGAGGCGACCGGCCAGTCGCGGTTGCCGAAGAACTCATCCCACAGCACCCGCCCGATCATCAGGTTGTCTGCGCCTCCCAGCAGCGTCGGGATAACGAATTCGCCGATCGCCGGGATGAACACCAGCATCGAGCCGGCGATGACGCCGGGGATCGACAGCGGCAGGGTCACGTCGAAGAACACCCGCCATGGTGGGCTGCCCAGGTCCGAGGCCGCCTCGAGCAGCGCGCGATCAAGCTTCTCCAGCGTTGCGAACAGCGGCAGCACCATGAAGGGCAGGTAGGAATAGATGATCCCCAGATACACCGCCAGCGTGGTGCGCATCATGCGCAGCGGCTCGCG
>JAGWPD010000099.1 GCA_028870705.1 Gammaproteobacteria bacterium | reverse complement strand
TCAGCTCCCAGCCGGCGCATCTCCAGCATGTGCATGAAGCGGTTCTCGAAGATCGTCTCGACCACCGTGCCGACACCGTTGGCCACGGTGTCGAGCGCCGCGAACTGCGCCTGCATGTCGGTCGGAAACGCGGGATAGGGCGCGGTGCGCACGTCGACCGCGCTCGGCCGGCGCCCGCCCATGTCCAGTTCGACCCAGTCCTTGCCGGTGGCAATTCTGGCGCCGGATTCGGTGAGTTTCGCCAGCACCGCATCGAGGTGCTCGGGGCGCGTATTCTTCAGGCGCACATGCCCGCCGGTGATCGCGCCGGCGACCAGGTAGGTACCGGCTTCGATCCGGTCGGGCAGCACCTCGTAGTGCGTGGCGTGGAGCGAGCGGACGCCGTTGATCACGATCCTGTCGGTGCCCGCGCCCGCGATGCGCGCACCCATCGCGATCAGGAAATTCGCCACGTCGACCACTTCGGGTTCGCGCGCAGCGTTCTCGATCACCGTCTCGCCATCGGCCAGCGCCGCAGCCATCATCAGGTTCTCGGTGCCGGTCACGGTCACGGTATCGAGCACCAGCCGCGCGCCGTGCAGCCGGCCGGCGCGCGCGCGGATGTAGCCGCCCTCGATGTGGATGTCCGCACCCATCGCCTGCAGGCCCGCGACATGGATGTTCACCGGGCGTGCGCCGATCGCGCAGCCGCCCGGCAGCGAGACGTCGGCGCGCCCAAAGCGCGCGACCAGGGGACCCAGCACCAGGATCGAGGCGCGCATCGTCTTCACCAGCTCGTAGGGCGCGAAGCATTCCCTGATCGAGGAAGGATCGACCTCGATGCGCATCTTTTCATCGACCGTGACCGTCACGCCCATGCGCGCCAGCAGTTCGATCATCGTGGTGACATCGTGCAGGTGCGGCACGTTGCCGATGCTCACCGGGCCGTCGGCCAGCAGCGCCGCGGCCAGCACCGGGAGCGTGGCGTTCTTGGCGCCGGAAATGCGGATTTCGCCAGCGAGCGGGATGCCGCCGGTGATCTGCAGCTTATCCAAGGCGCGGCTCCCGCGGCGCGCTGCGGCCGGCGGCCTCGCCCGGCGTCAGCGCCTCGATGGACAGCGCATGGATCTCGCGTCCGACGCGCTCGCCGAGCGCGCGATACACGAGCTGATGGCGCGCCACGCCGCGCAGCCCCGCGAACGATTCGCTGACGATGCGCGCGGCGTAATGTGTCTGGTCGTCGGAGGCGACGAGCACGTCGGCGCCGGGGAACGCGGCGCGGATCAGTTCGGCCACCTGGGTCGGATGCATGGATGAATCTTACAACACCCGGCCGGCGCGCTATCATGCCCGGGCCGATGCGCAATGCCCCGTCCACCCGCTCCGCCGACGCCAGCCTGCTGGCGGCCGCGCGGCGCACGCTGGCCGCCGAAACAGCCGGCATTGCGGCGCTGTCCGAGCGGCTGGACGGCCAGTTCGCGGCCGCCTGCCGCGCGCTGCTGGCCTGCGAAGGGCGCGTAATCGTCACCGGCATGGGCAAGTCCGGGCACATCGCCGGCAAGATCGCCGCCACGCTGGCCAGCACCGGCACGCCCGCCTTCTTCCTGCACCCGGCCGAAGCCGGCCACGGCGACCTCGGTATGATCACGCGGCCCGACCTGCTGCTGGCGCTGTCGAACTCGGGCGAGACCGCCGAGATCCTGCTGTTGCTGCCGCACCTGAAGCGCCTGGGCGTACCGTTGATCGCGCTCACCGGCCGCGCCGAGTCGACGCTCGCGCAGGCCGCCGACATCACGCTCGACGCCAGCGTCGCGCAGGAAGCCTGCCCGCACAACCTGGCGCCCACCACTAGCACCACCGCGGCGCTGGCGCTGGGCGACGCGCTCGCGGTCGCGGTGCTCGAGGCGCGCGGATTTTCCGCCGAAGATTTCGCGCGCCGCCATCCCGGTGGCTCGCTCGGGCGGCGCCTGCTGCTGCACGTGGCCGAGATCATGCGCACCGGCACCGCGGTGCCGCGCGTGGCGCCCGAGACGCTGCTGGCCGCGGGCCTGGTCGAGATGTCTGCCAAGGGGCTGGGACTGACCGCGGTGGTCGATGCGGACGATCGCGTGCTCGGCGTGTTCACCGACGGCGACCTGCGGCGCGCGCTCGACAAGCGCACCGACGTGCACGCGACCACGATGCGCCAGGCGATGACGCCCGGCGCACGCAGCATCGGGCCGCGCGAACTGGCGGCATCGGCGGCGCTGCTGATGGAGCAGCATCGCGTGACCGCGTTGCTGGTCGTGGATGAGCAGCAGCGCCTGGTCGGCGCTCTCAACGTGCATGACCTGATGCGCGCGGGCGTCGTCTGAGTTCTGCGCATGGCCCGCCGCCCGGCACCGCTCGCCTCGATCCGCCTGCTGGTGCTCGACGTCGACGGCGTGCTCACCGACGGCGGGCTCCACTACGGGCCCGAGGGTGAGCGCACCAAGCGCTTCCACGTGCGCGATGGTCATGGCATCCGCGCGGTGGCTGCGGCCGGCATCACGGTCGCGGTGATTTCCGGTCGCGACACGGCGGCCGTGGCGCGGCGCTGTGCGGATCTCGGCATCGGCGAACTGCAGCAGGGCGTGGGCGACAAGGCGCAGGCCTTCGAGTCGCTCCTGGCACGCCTGGGGATCGCCGCGCGCGAATGCGCCTGCGTCGGCGACGATAGCCCGGACGTGCCCTTGCTGCTGCGCGCAGGTCTCGCGGTTGCGGTCGCCGACGCGCACGCCGACGCGCGCCGCGCGGCGCATCGGCGCACGCGTCTTCCCGGCGGCGCGGGCGCGGTGCGCGAAGTATGCGACTGGCTGCTCGCGGCGCGCGCGCGCGCCAGGCGCTGAGGAACCCGGGATGCGTCGCGCCTGGCTGCTGTTGCTGTTCGCCGCGGCGCTGGCGCTGTGGCTGTGGCGCTCGCCGCACGGCCAGTCGCCCGACACCGCCACCACCAGCAGCGGCGCGCCCACGCAGCCCGGCTACGTCGCCATCAATGCCGAGCTGATCGATACCAACGAGGCGGGCCAGCCGCAATATTCGCTGCGCGCCACGCAGATCTCGCAGCCGACACCGGCGGCCGACATCGAGCTGGAGGCGCCGCTGTTCACCTACCGCGGCGAAACCGAGTGGACACTGACCGCCGCGCGCGGCACCTTGCCGCCTTCGGTGCAACAGGTCAGCCTGCTGGGCTCGGTCGTGGCGCACGCGCAGCGGCCCGGCGCAGTGCCACTGCAGCTGCGCACCACCAGCCTCGGCATCGACATGGCGGCGCAAACCGCGGATTCCGCCGACGCGGTCGTCATGGACTGGGGGCGCAACCGGCTGTGGGCCGCCGGCCTGCACGCCGATATGAAGGCCGGCGAGCTCAAGCTAAAATCGCCCGTGCATGGCGAGATCGCACGGCTAGAGCAGTGAGTGCTTCCCACGCGCAGCCCTGGTTGCCGGTGGCGCTGCTGCTTGCGCTGGCCCTGTCCGTGGCCGTGCGCGCCGCCGACGAAGCTGCGCCGCCGCGCGCCGATTGCGATCCGGAACGGGAAACGAGCTGGCCGCCGTGCCGGACAGGCACGCTGTGCTGGTGCGCCGGCGACGTCGAGTACCGCCGCGACAAGGTGATCCTCAACGACCTGGTGCTCTACCAGGGCGGCAGCCCGCTGCTGGTGCGCGCCAAGCGCGCTGAAACACCCTCGACCGACACGGCCGACAGCACCTGGAACCTGTCCGGCGGTGTGCGCTCGCGCCTGGCGCAGGGCCAGCTCGCCGCTGACAACGCCACCGTGCATTTCGAGGCCAGCAGCCTCACGGCCGCGATGTTCGACGGCACGCCGGCGACTTTCGAAGAGACGCCCGCGCCAGGATCCGCGGGCGCGGCAGGCGGCGCGCTTGGCAACGTGAAGGGCAGCGCGCACACGATCGAGTACGACAACGTCGCGGGTGGCGAAGTGCGGCTGCGCGGCGACGTGCAGCTGTACGACGGCTGCAAGGACATCCACGGCGACGGCTTCGTCTACAACCTCACGCAAAAGAGCCTGAAGAGCCTCGAGCCCGTGGCCGGCTCCGGCCGCGAGCGCATTCGCGGCACGTTCCAGCAGAAGTGCAGACCCGCCGCCGGCGCTGCCGCCGCAGGTGCTGGTGCGGGCGCGCAATCCACGGCGCCGGCGCCGAGGTCCCCGTGAGCACGCTCAGCGCTTCCGGATTGAGCAAGCACTACGGCGCCCGCCAGGTCGTGCGCTCGCTGTCGATGGAGATCCACACCGGCGAGGTCGTCGGGCTGCTCGGACCGAACGGCGCCGGCAAGACCACCGCGTTCTACATGATCGTCGGCCTGGTCGGGGCCGACGGCGGCAGCATCCAGCTGGACGGGCGCGATCTCACGCCGCTGGCGATCGACCAGCGCGCGCGGCTCGGGCTCGGCTACCTGCCGCAGGAAGCCTCGGTGTTCCGCCGGCTGTCCGCGGCGGACAACATCGCGGCGATACTCGAACTGGTGCCCGGCATCGACCGCGCCGAGCGCGGCCGACGCCTGGAGGAACTGCTGGGGCAGCTGCACATCACGCACGTGCGTGACACGCTGGGGATGTCGCTGTCGGGTGGCGAGCGGCGGCGGGTGGAAATCGCGCGCGCCCTCGCCGCGGGGCCGCGCTTCATCCTGCTGGATGAGCCGTTCGCGGGGGTCGACCCGCTGTCGGTGGCCGACATCCAGCAGATCATCCGCGACCTCGCCGCACGCGGCATCGGCGTGCTGATCACCGACCATAATGTGCGCGAGACCCTCGGGGTATGCGCACGCGCCTACATCGTCAATCGAGGCACTGTAATCGCTTCCGGATCCGCCGAACAAGTGCTTGCCAACCCGCAGGTGCGTGAGGTGTACTTGGGGGACACCTTCCAGCTCTAGAGATTCAAGGCCCCGCCGCATTGCTCAAAGCCTCCCTGCAGCTCCGCCTGGGCCAATCGCTGACGATGACACCGCAGCTGCAGCAGGCCATACGCCTGCTGCAGCTGCCGACGATCGAGCTGCAGGCCCACATCCGCGAGGCGCTCGAGACCAACGTGATGCTCGAGCAGGACGAGGAGGCCGAGGCCGCCGCGTTCCAGCCGCTCGCCACGACTGAGATGGGCGGCGAAACCGCCACGCCCGAGCCAGCGGTCAATGTCGAGGTCGTCGATGACGGCTGGAACGACCAGAGCGTAGGTCCGGCGGAAAATCCCTGGAGCCCGGGCGAGGACGATCGCCAGCAGGACATCGCCGACGCCAGCGGCCAGTCGCTGCGCGAGCACCTGCTGTGGCAGCTCGAACTGCCGCAGCTGACGCCGCGCGAGCACGCGATCGGCCGCGCCATCATCGATGCCATCAATGACGACGGCTACGTGGCCGACCCGCTCGAGGAGATCGCCGCCACGTTGCGTCCGGAGATCGAGGCCAGCAGCGCGGACGTGGGCGCCGTGCTGGCGATCGTCCAGGGCTTCGATCCATCCGGCGTCGGTGCGCGCAGCGTGAGCGAGTGCCTCGCGCTGCAGCTCAACCTGCTCGATCCCGCCACCCCTGGGCTCGCCACCGCGCGGCTGCTGGCGATGAACCACCTGGAACTGGTCGCCAGCCGCGAGCTCGCTGCACTGCGGCGCGTGCTGCACGCCAGTGACGAGGAACTCGAGACGGCACTGGCGCTGGTGCGCGCCTGCCATCCGCGCCCCGGTTCGGTATTCAGCAGCGCAGCGCCCGAATACGTGGTTCCCGACGTGTTTGTGCGGCGCACCGCGCGCGGCTGGTCGGTGGAGATCAACCCATCGACGCTGCCGAAGGTGCGGGTCAACCAGGGCTATGCCGACCTGATCGGCCGCGGCGGCGAGCATGCGACGATGCGCACCCAGCTGCAGGAAGCGCGCTGGCTGCTCAAGAGCCTGGAGATCCGCAACGACACGCTGCTGAAGGTCGCGCGCTCGATCGTCGCGCGCCAGAGCGCCTTCCTCGAGCAGGGCGAGGAGCACATGCAGCCGATGATCCTGCGCGACATCGCCGCTGCGATCGAGATGCACGAGTCGACCGTGTCGCGCATCACCTCGGGGAAGTACATGCACACGCCGCGCGGCGTGTTCGAGCTGCGCTACTTCTTCTCCAGCAAGGTCGAGGACGCCAGCGGCGGCGCCGGCAATTCCTCGACCGCGATCCGCGCGAAGATCAGGAAAATGATCCGCGAGGAAGACCCGGCCAACCCGCTCAGCGACAGCCGCATCGCCGAGCTGCTGAGCGGCGCCGGCATCCCGGTGGCGCGCCGCACCGTGGCCAAGTACCGCGAATCCATGCGGCTCGCGCCCTCGAACGAGCGCCGCCGCGACGCCGGCAAGGTGGGCAGCCATGCGAGCTGAGCGGCTGCCACCGCCGGTACCGGCCCGCTTGCTTCCACAGCCACGCTTGCTTCCACAGCCAGAGGAGTAGCCCATGCACCTGAGCGTCACCGGCCACCATGTCGAGATCACGGCCTCGCTGCGCAGCTACGTCGAGAGGAAACTCGAGCGCCTGGTGCGCCACTCCGACCACGTGATCGACGCGCACTGCGTGCTGACCGTGGAAAAGCTGGTGCAGCGGGCCGAGACCACGCTGCATCTGCGCGGCGAGAGCGTGCACGCGCTGGCCGAGGACGCGAACATGTACGCCGCGATCGACGCGCTGACCGACAAGCTCGAACGCCTGGTGCGCAAGCACAAGGAGAAGATCACCGACCATCACGCCGCCGAGGCGCAGAAGAGCGCGCGCCTGTAGCCCGGTCCGGCGGGCAGCAGTCAGGCGCAGCGGCCGCGTGCAACTCATCATCCTCAGCGGCCTGTCGGGCGCCGGCAAGAGCGTGGCGCTGCACCTGCTCGAGGACCTCGGCTACTACTGCATCGACAACATGCCGGCGGCGCTGCTCAAGCCGTTCATCGCCCACACCGCGCGCAGCAGCGACAAGATCTACGCACGCACCGCGATCAGCCTCGATGCCCGCAACAGCGAGGCGGAGATCGGCTCGGTGCCGACGCTGCTCGACGAGCTCAAGCGCAGCGGCATTGGCTGCGAGGTGCTGTTCCTGATCGCCAGCGAGGATGCGCTGCTGCGCCGTTTCGCCGAGACCCGCCGCGTGCACCCGCTCAGCCGCCAGGGCGACACGCTGCGCGAGGCGATCGCCAGCGAGCGCGCGCTGCTCGGGCCGATCGCCGCCTGCGCCGACCAGGTGCTCGACACCTCGCAGCTCGGCGTGCACCAGCTGCGCGAACTGATCCAGCAGCGCATCGACCCGCGCGCGGCCGACTGGCTCTCGCTGCAGCTGGAATCCTTCGGCTTCAAGCACGGCATCCCGGGCGACGCGGATTTCGTCTTCGACGCGCGCTCGCTCCCGAATCCCTACTGGGAAAGCGCCCTGCGCCCCTTGACCGGGCGCGATGCGGCGGTGGCGCGTTTCCTCGAGGGGCAGCCGGCGGTGCGCGAGTTCATCGACGACGTGGCGAAATTCATGGCCGCGCGCATCCCGGCCTACCGCAGCAGCGCGCGGCGCTACCTGACCGTGGCGGTGGGCTGCACCGGCGGCCAGCATCGCTCGGTCTACATCGTCGAGCGGCTGGCGGAGCTACTGGCGCGCACGCTGCCCGAAGTGCGCGTGCGGCACGCGGGCCTCATTCAACCGGGGACCGCGACCGAGGTACGCGCCGGCGCGCGCCGCTAGCCGCCGGCGCGCTTGGCGGCGTAACCGCGTTTCAAGAGTTCCGCGACCAGCGTGTCGCGGTGTTCGCCCTGGATCTCGATCGAGCCCGCGCGCACCGTACCGCCCGAGCCGCAGCGTTGCTTGAGTTCAGTGGCCAGCGCCGCGAGCTCGGCGGCACCGAGCGACAGGCCGCTGATCACGGACACCGCCTTGCCGCCGCGGCCCCGGGTC
>JAGWPD010000098.1 GCA_028870705.1 Gammaproteobacteria bacterium | reverse complement strand
GCGCGCCGCGCGCACGGCCGCCGCGCGCCCGGCGTCGGTGAGCGGGCGGTTGAAATCCTCGGCATCGATCGCGGCCGGCAGCGCCTCGGCGTGGCGCATCAGGATCAGTTCGTGCCCGCTCACCACATCATTCCGGTCTGCAGCTTCGCGGCATCCGACATCATCGCCTGGCTCCACGGCGGATCGAACACCAGCTGCACATCGGCCTTGCTCACGGTCGGAATCAGCTCGAGCTTCTCGCGCACGTCGCGCACCAGCACCTCGCCCATGCCGCAGCCGGGCGCGGTGAGCGTCATGCTGACGCTGAGCTTGCGCGTGCCGTCGGGCTCCGGGGTGACCGCGCATCCATACACCAGCCCGAGGTCCACGATGTTGACGGGGATCTCGGGGTCGAAGCACTGGCGCATCTGCGCCCAGGCGAGTTCGCGCACGTCCTCTTCGGTCGCGCCGGGCGGAAGTTCCGGGGCGCGGATCGGTTCCTTGCCGATCGCATCGGCCTGCTCGCCGGGGATGCGGTACAGGTTCCCTTCGATGTAGAGCGTGAAACTGCCGCCGAGCGCCTGGGTGATGTATCCGGCCAGGCCCGCCTTCAGGGTCAGCGAGGTTCCGGCCGGCACGATCACCGCTTCGACATCGCGGCTCAGCACCACCGGCTCGTTCTCATACCCGGCCATCGCTATTCCGTCGTCACCGCGGGGGCCGCCGCCTCGTGCGGGTGTTCGAGCGCGGCGTGCAGCGTATGCCAGCAAAGGCTCGCGCACTTCACGCGCGCCGGGAATTCATGCACGCCGGCGAGCGCCATGAGCTTGCCGAGCGGCACGGCCGACTGGTGCGCCGGCTCGGTCAGCAGCGCGTGCACTTCGCGATACAGCGCCTCGACCTCGGTGAGGCTGCGGCCCGCCACGGCCTCCGTCATGAGCGAAGCGGAGGCGACCGAGATCGCGCAGCCCTGGCCATTGAAGCGGATCTCCTTCACCCGCTCGCCCTCGAGCCGCAGGCTGAGGCTGAGCGAATCGCCGCACAGCGGATTGTGGCCGACGGCCGTGGCGTCGGCCGGCTCCAGCCGCCCGAAATTGCGCGGACTGCGGTTGTGATCGAGGATCACGTCGCGGTACAGGTCGCGGATCTCCATCAGGCGAACACCTCGCGCACCTTGTCGAGGCCCGCCAGCAGCTGGTCGATGTCCGCACGGGTGTTGTAGCAGCCGAAGGAGGCGCGCACGGTCGCGGCCAGGCCGTACCAGGTCATGACCGGCATCGCGCAGTGGTGGCCGGAGCGGACCGCCACGCCTTCGCGGTCGAGGATCGTGCCCACATCGTGCGGGTGGATGCCCGCGAGCGTGAACGAGGCGACGCCGCACTTGCTGGCGGCGGTGCCGACCAGCGTGAGGCCGGGCACGGTGCGCAGCCGCGCCGTCGCCACCGCCAGCAACTCCTGCCCGTGCGCCGCCACGCGCTCGCGGCCGAGCATCTCGAGGTAGTCGAGCGCCGCGGCCAGGCCGATCGCGCCGCTGATGTTGGGCGTGCCGGCCTCGAATTTCCACGGCAGCTCGTTGTAGGTGCTGCGCTCGATCGCGACGCTCAGGATCATGTCGCCGCCGCCCTGCCAGGGAGGCATGGCCGCGAGGAGCGATTCGCGCCCGTAGAGCACGCCGATGCCCGTGGGCCCATAGATCTTGTGGCCCGAGAAGGCATAGAAATCGCAGTCGAGCCGCTGCACGTCCACGCGCTGGTGCGCGATCGCCTGCGCGCCATCGACCAGCACCGGCACGCCGCGCGCATGCGCCAGCGCAACCATGCCGGCCACCGGCAGCACGGTGCCGAGCGCATTGGAGACGTGCGCGATCGCCACCAGCCGCGTGCGTGGTCCCAGGAGCTGTGCGAATGCGCCCGCGTCCACCTCGCCAGCGGGGGTGAGCGGTGCGGCCACCAGCCGCGCGCCCGCGCGGGCGCAGGCCATCTGCCAGGGCACGATGTTGGCATGATGCTCGAGGTGCGTGACCAGCACCTCATCGCCCGCCTGGAGCTGTGCGCCGCCCCAGGATTGCGCCACCAGGTTGATCGCCTCGGTGGTGCCGCGGGTAAAGATGATCTCGCGGGTCGAGCGCGCATTGAGGTAGCGGCGTACCGTGTCGCGCGCCGCCTCGAAGGCCGCGGTGGCCTCCTGGCTGAGCGCGTGCACGCCGCGGTGCACGTTGGCGTGCGTGGTGGTGGCGTACCGTTCGACCGCCTCGAGCACGGCGCGCGGCTGTTGCGCGGATGCGGCGCTGTCGAGGTAGACGAGCGGCCGCCCATGCACCTCGCGGCCGAGGATCGGAAAATCCGCGCGTACCCGCTCGGGGCGCAGCCGGCCCTGCGCGTCGAGGTAGGCGCTCGCTGCCGGCGGTGCGGAATCGCGCGCCTGTGCCGGCGCCTGCGGCGGTGCGTGCGGCTGGGTCAGCGGGCGGTTCACTGCAGCAGCTCCGTGGCCGTGGCATCGCGCAGCTGCACCGCCACGGCCCGTTCGGCCGCACGGCGGAGCGGTGCCGGTTCGACGGCGGTGAATACTTCGCCCAGCAGCGCCCACTTGAGCAGCGAGCGCGCGGTTGCGGGCTCGAGGCCGCGCGCGAGCAGGTAGAAGAGCAGGTTTTCGTCCAGCCGGCCGGTCGTGGCGCCGTGCTGCGCCTGGATGTCATCGGTATTGATCGTCAGCCGCGGTCGCAGGTTCACGGCCGCGCCCGGGCCGTCGATCAGGCCGCGCAGCGATTGTTGCACGCGCGCGCCGGGCGCCGTGGCTTCCGCCCGTACGTCGGCACTGCAGGAGACCTGCGCGCGGTCGCTCGCAATGCCGCGGAACAGCTGCTCGCTGCGCGTCGCGGGCGCCGCATGCACGATGCTGAACTGCGAATCGGCCGACTGCGCGCCGCGCGCGGCGGCCAGCGCGGCGATGCGCAGGCTGGCGGCGCGCCCCTGCAGCCGGAACTGCGCCGTGGTGCGTTCGCTCCCATCGCCGGCCGCCAGCTGGCAGAGCTGGTAAACGGCCTGCGCTCCAAGCTCCGCCGACAGCGTATTGAATCGCAGCGCATGGCCGGCGGCCTGCTGCAGCCGGGTGTGGCGCAGCTGCGCGCCCGCGCCGAGCCGCAGCTCCAGGTTCGAGCAGTGCAGCGCGGCCGGCGGCAGGTGCTCGGCGACCAGGGCGCCAAAACCGAGCTGGCGCTCCACCAGGCTCAGGCTGGCGCCGGCGTCGAGCTCGATGCGGACATGGCTGTGGCAGTTGGCCGCGGTGGAACTGGCCAGGTGCACGATCTCGAGCGCCGCGGATCCGGTAACGCGCAATGCCAGCGGCTCGGGCGCGAACATGCGCGCCACCAGCCCCATGCGCGCATCGCCGGCGAATTCGCCGCTCGGATCCGCCGGCGGCGATGCGGCCACCGCTGCGACCGGAAGCCGGGTGAGCGCGGGCGAGGCCGGGAGCGGTGAGCCGCCGGCGAGCACGCCGTCGATGTATACCAGCCGCGCGTGACCCTCGAGCGGTTCCGGCAGCTGCGCATCGGCGGTGCGTTGCGCCGGCGGCGCGGCGCGGAATTGCCTGATGCCTTCGAGCGCGCGCAGGTCGGCGTAATGCCAGTTCTCGTCGCGCCGCGTCGGCAGGCCCTGCGCGCGCAGCGCCGCGGCGGCCGCGTCCGCGCCAGTGTCGCGCCGGCCGGCGCCGTCCACGCCGGCATCGCTCGCCGCGAGCGCCGCGAATTCGCCCAGCAGGCGCTCGAGCGCGCTCATGCCACGGCCGGGGCCGCGTCGAGCAGCCAGTCGTAGCCGCGGCGCTCGAGTTCCAGCGCCAGAGCGCGATCGCCGCTGCGGACGATATGGCCGCGCGCCAGCACATGCACCTGGTCGGGCACCACCTGGTCGAGCAGCCGCTGGTAATGCGTCACCAGCACGATGGCACGCTCGGGCGAGCGCAGCGTGTTGATGCCGCGCCCGACGACCTTGAGCGCATCGATGTCGAGGCCGGAATCGGTCTCATCGAGCAGCGCCAGCCGCGGTTGCAGCACCAGCATCTGCAGGATCTCGTTGCGCTTCTTCTCGCCGCCGGAGAAGCCCTCGTTGACGCCGCGCGTCAGCAGCGCCTCGTCGATCTGCATCACGCGCATCTGCGCGCGCACCATGTCGAGGAAGTCGAAGGCGTCGATCTCGCTCTCGCCGCGGGCGCGCCGGCGCGCGTTGAGCGCCGCCTTGAGCAGGTAGGCATTGTTGACGCCCGGGATTTCCACCGGGTACTGGAAACCGAGGAACAGGCCGGCGCGGGCCCGCTCTTCGGGAGCCATCGCCAGCAGGTCCGCGCCGTCGAAGCGCACGCTGCCGGCGGTCACTTCGTAGCCGGGGCGGCCGGCCAGCACGTGCGCCAGCGTGCTCTTGCCCGAGCCGTTCGGTCCCATGATCGCGTGCACTTCCCCGGCGTGGACGGCGAGCGACAGGCCGTGGAGCACCGGCGTGCCGGCGACGTTGACGCGGAGGTTCTCGATTTCCAGCAGCGCGGTATTCATCCGACGGCACCTTCGAGGCTGACGGCCAGCAGGTTCTGCGCCTCCACGGCGAATTCCATCGGCAGCTCCTTGAACACTTCGCGGCAGAAGCCGCTGACGATCATGTTGACGGCGTCCTCCTGGCCGAGGCCGCGCTGCTGGCAGTAGAACAGCTGGTCCTCGCTGATGCGCGAGGTGCTGGCCTCGTGCTCCACGGTGGCCTGTGCGTTGCGCGATTCGATGTAGGGGAAGGTGTGCGCGCCGCAGTTCGACCCGAGCAGCAGTGAATCGCAACGGGTGAAGTTGCGTGCGCCGTGCGCGGAGGGCATGAGCTTGACCAGCCCGCGGTAGGTGTTCTGGCCGTGGCCAGCCGAGATGCCCTTGGAGACAATGGTGCTGCGCGTATTCGCGCCCAGGTGGATCATCTTCGTGCCGGTGTCGGCCTGCTGGTAATTGTTGGCGGTCGCGACCGAATAGAACTCGCCCACGGAATTCTCGCCGCGCAGCACGCAACCGGGGTATTTCCAGGTGATCGCCGAGCCGGTCTCGACCTGGGTCCAGGAAATGCGGGAGTTGCGCCCGCGGCACTCGCCGCGCTTGGTGACGAAGTTGAAGATGCCGCCGCGTCCTGCGGCATCGCCCGGATACCAGTTCTGCACCGT
>JAGWPD010000097.1 GCA_028870705.1 Gammaproteobacteria bacterium | reverse complement strand
GCGATTTCCTGGGCGCCGTTGATGATGCCGGCGGTGGGGAAATCAGGCCCCGGTATGTACTGCATCAACGCGGCCAGGGTCAGCTGCGGATCGGCCAGCAGCGCGATCAGCGCATCGATGACCTCGGTAAGATTGTGCGGCGGGATGTTGGTCGCCATGCCGACCGCGATCCCCGAGGAACCGTTGATCAGCAGGTTCGGCACGCGGGTCGGCATCACCGCGGGCTCGGTCTCCGACTCGTCGTAGTTGGGGACGAAGTCGACCGTTTCCTTGTCGATGTCGGCCAGCAGCTCGTGCGCCAGCTTCGACATGCGCACCTCGGTGTACCGCATCGCCGCCGGCGCATCGCCATCGACCGAGCCGAAATTGCCCTGGCCGTCGACCAGCACGTAGCGCATCGAGAATTCCTGCGCCATGCGCACGATCGTGTCGTACACCGCGGTATCGCCGTGCGGGTGGTACTTGCCGATCACGTCACCGACCACGCGCGCCGATTTCTTGTAGGGCTTGTTGTAGTCGTTACCGAGCTCGCGCATCGCGTGCAGCACGCGCCGGTGCACCGGCTTGAGGCCGTCGCGCACGTCCGGCAGCGCGCGACCGACGATCACGCTCATCGCATAGTCGAGATACGACTGGCGCATCTCGTCTTCGAGGTTGACCGGCAGGATTTCGCGCGCGACTTCCATCTTGAATAAACCTATGTTTTTAGCCATGAAAGTCTAGCACACCAGCGCGCGCCGGACAGCGCGGGCCGCAGCGCCGCGGTGCAATCGCTATACTGCGGAACATGGGCGCGGCGGCAAACCTGGATACGGCGGAACTGGCGAAATTCGGGGCGCTCGCGCACCAATACTGGGATGCCGACGGCCCGTTGCATACCTTGCACAGCCTCAATCCGGTGCGCACCGCCTTCATCGCCGCCCGCGCGCCGCTGCGCGGCGCCCGCGTCGCGGACGTGGGCTGCGGGGGCGGCCTGCTGTGCGAGGCGCTCGCGCTCCACGGCGCCGAGGTGACCGGGATCGACCTGGCGCCCGCGATGATCGAGGTTGCGCGGCTGCACGCCGCCGGTCTCGCGCACCCGCCGGTATACCGCAACCAATCGGCCGCCGCACTTGCGGCTGAAGCGCCGGATGGATTCGATGTCGTGTGCTGCATGGAGCTTGCGGAGCACGTGCCGGATCCGCCGACGCTGGTGGCGGAACTGGCGCGCCTGGTTCGGCCGGGCGGGTCGCTGTTCATCTCGACCATCAGTCGCACGCCGCAGGCTTTCTTCGGCGCGATCCTCGCGGCCGAATACCTGCTGCGGCTGGTGCCGCGCGGCACGCACGAATTCGCACGGCTGATCCGCCCCGCCGAGCTGGCGCGCGCGGCGCGCGCGGCGGGGCTCGAACTGCGCGAAGTCGCCGGCCTCGACTACAACCCGTTCACGCGCCGCGCGCGGCTCGGCACGCGCGTCGAGATCAACTACCTGGCGTATTTTTCCCGGCCAGGGGTGGCGGCTTGAACGCGCGCGCGCTCGCGGCGGCTGCGCTGTTCGACCTCGATGGCACACTGCTGGATACGGCGCCCGACCTGACCGCCGCGCTCAACGTGCTGCTGGCCGAGGAACGCCGCGAGGCGCTCAGCCTGGCCGCGGTGCGGCCGCATGTCTCGACCGGCGCGATCGCGGTGGTGCGGCGGGGTTTTCCGGAACTCGAGGTCGGGACTGCCGCCTTCGAGGCGTTGCGGCTGCGCTTCCTGGATCATTACCGCGCCACCGTCGCGGTGCGTTCACGGCTGTTCCCGGGATTCGAGCTGGTGCTGGCGACGCTCGAGCATCATGCCCTGCCGTGGGGCATCATCACCAACAAGGCCGGCTGGCTCACCGACCCGCTGCTCGACGCACTGGGACTGCGCGCGCGTGCCGCCTGCGTCGTGAGCGGCGACACGCTGAAGGTGCGCAAGCCCCACCCGGACCCGCTGCTGCTCGCGGCCAAACGCATCGGGGTGCCCGCCGCCGACTGCGTCTATGTCGGCGACGCGCTGCGCGACGTGCAGGCCGCGCGCGCCGCCGGCATGGTGCCGCTGGGTGCGCGCTACGGCTATCTGAACGACGCGGAACGGCCCGAGAGCTGGCCGGTTGCGGGTTGGCTCGATGAACCGCAGGACCTGCTGCCGTGGCTGCGCCTCCCGTTGCGCCGCGCAGCCGCTGGCGGCGTCGCCGCGGGCGGTGACTGCACCGTGAATGGGCGCGAGCCCTGATGGCCACCATCATCCTGCTGGCCCTGGCCGGCCTGCTGTGCGGCGGCGCGGTCGCGCTGCTGCTCGCATGGTGGCTCGCGCGCCGGCAACGCCAGGTCGCGGCCGAGCTGGAGTCAAAGCTCGGCGCGAGCTTCGCCGAACTCGCCAACGGCGCGTTGCGAAACAATTCCGACCTGTTCCTGCGGCTGGCGCGCGAATCCTTCGCGCGCGAACAGGCCGGTGCGCAGGCCGCGCTGCGGGAGCGCGAGACGGCGCTCGCGCACCTGGTCGAGCCCATTGCCAAGGCCCTGGAAAAGACCGAGCAACAGTTGCAGGGCATCGAACGCGAACGCCGCGATGCGTTCAGCACTCTGCGCGCCCAGATCGAGCAGCTCACACTCGGCCAGAGCGCGCTGCAGCGCGAAACGCGCAACCTGGTGGGCGCATTGCGTCGCCCGGAGGTGCGCGGCCGCTGGGGCGAGCTGACGCTGCGCCGCGTGGTCGAAGTGGCCGGGATGTCCGAGCATTGCGATTTCGCCGAGCAGGCCAGCGTGGCCGGCGCCGAAGGTTCGCTGCGGCCTGATCTGATCGTGCGCATGCCCGAGGGACGCGAGCTGGTGGTCGACGCCAAGACGCCGCTCGACGCCTACCTCGATGCAATCGATGCCGCCACCGACGAGCAGCGGGCGGCTGCGCTGGCGCGCCACGCGCAGCAGCTCGAGGCGCGCGTGCGCGAGCTCGCCGGCAAGGCCTACTGGAGCCAGTTCAAGAAGAGTCCGGAATTCGCGGTGCTGTTCCTGCCGGGCGACCAGTTCCTGAGCGCCGCGCTGGCCGAGCGCCCGGAACTGCTGGAGAACGCGATGCGCCAGGGCATCATCCTGGCCACGCCCTCGACGCTGATCGCGCTGTTCAAGGCGGTGGCCTACGGGTGGCGCCAGTCGATCGTGGCCGAACACGCGGCGCGGATCCGCGAGCTGGGGCAGGACCTGCACCGCCGGCTCGGCAGTTTCGCCGCGCACCTCGAGCGCGCGGGCGAACGACTCGGCAGTGCGGTCGACGCCTACAACAGCGCGATCGGCTCACTCGAGCGGCAGGTGCTGCCCCAGGCCCGCAAGTTCACTGAACTCGGCGCCGTCAGCGGCGAGCCGCTCCCGCCGATCGAGCCGGTCGACCGGCTGGTGCGCAGCGCGAACCTCCATCCGGACGACCAGCCGCCGCCATGAACGACGCCGGGATTCGCAATTACTCCCCGCCCGCCGGCCTGTTGCGCGGTCGCGTGATCGCGATCACTGGCGCCGGTGATGGCATCGGCCGCGTGCTCGCGCTCGCCTGCGCCAGGCTCGGCGCGCAGCTCGTGCTCATTGGCCGGAATATCAAGCGGCTCGAATCGCTCCATGCCGAGATCGGCGCCACGCGCGCACCGGACGCACCGGCTCCCGACGCGAGCATTGCGCCGCTCGATCTGGAGCAGGCGCTCGCCCCCGACTACGAGCGGCTCGCTGCGGCGGTGCAGGAGCGCTACGGGCGGCTCGACGGCCTGGTGCACAATGCGGCCATCCTCGGCACGCTCGCGCCGGTCGAGCACGTCGACATGCTCAGCTGGGTGCGCGTGCTGCACGTCAATCTCACCGCCGCCTTCGCGCTGACAAAGGTGCTGTTGCCCGCACTGCGCGCTTCCGCTGATGCTTCCCTGGTCTTCACCACCAGCAGCGTCGGTCGCCGCGGGCGCGCGCACTGGGCCGCGTATGCCGTCTCCAAGTTCGGCATCGAAGGCCTGAGCCAGGTGCTGGCGGACGAGCTGGCAGGGAATTCCCGGGTGCGCGTCAATGCCGTGAATCCCGGGCCGACGCGCACGCGCATGCGGCGGCAGGCGTTCCCGGGGGAAGACCCTGCGCAGCCGACCGATCCGGCGCTGGTGCTCGGGACCTACCTGTGGCTGCTCGGTCCCGACAGCCGCGATGTCACGGGCCGGAGCCTGGATTGCCAGGAACCGCGGCCGGTGCATCCCCCGGCGGGACCGGGTTCAGCAGCGCGTTGACTTCGTCGGCGGTGAGCTCGCGCCAGCGGCCGCGCGGCAGCGACCGCTCGAGTCGCAGCGTGCCCAATTGTATCCGCATGAGGCGACTGACGGTTGCGCCCTGTCGTTCTATCAGCTGACGCAGGTCATTGCCGCTGGCCCCCAGCGTATCGATCTGGTACCAGCGGTTGCTCCCGCTCCCGCCAGCGGCCGCAACCGCGAGCACCTTGAGCGTGGCCCCGCGGTCGAGCAGCCCGGCACGGATCCCCTCCTCCTGCACACTGCTGAGTTCGCCGCGCACCCGCAGGCTGTAGACGAGCGGATGCGCGCGTACCGCGCGTTGCAGCCGGCCGGCGAGTTCGCCGTCGGCACACAGCAGTTCGAGCCCGCCGTCGACCTGCGGCAGGGGGCTGATGCTCATGAACCGCTTGCCGGTACGCTGCGGCAAAGCGTCCGCGACGGATTGCGACCCATCGGTCTGGTGCAGCAGCGCTATGCCCGGCGAGCGATGGCACAGCAGCACCGGCAGCGCGCGCTCGGGACGCTGCTGGCGGACCAGGCGGCCATCGAGCCGCAGCTGGTCGCCGGGTTCCGCGCGGGCCCCGAGGGTGGCGGGCCGGCCGTTGATCGTCAGGCGACCAGCCCGGATCCACTGCTCGGCTTCGCGCCGCGAGGCCACGCCCAGGTGCGACAGCACCTTCTGCAGGCGCTCCGCCCCGCTCCAGCGTGCCATGCGGCCCTCAGTCTTCGTGGGCCGGGCCGGATGCGACCAGTCCGGCTGCGGTGGCCGCGGCCAACTGCGCCGGCGCGGGTTCATCGTCGGCGTCGATGGCATCGACCGCATCGTCGCTCAATGGCCCCGTGGCTCCGGATCCGGCCGTCGCTTCCGTGGCCCGCGCGTCGGGTTCAACCGGCAGCGCCAGCTGCGGGTCGATTTCATCCAGTCCGCGCAGCTGCGCCAGCGGCGGCAGTTCATCGACGCCGCGCAGGCCGAAATAGTCGAGGAATTCGCGCGTCGTGCCCAGCAGCTCGGGCCGGCCCGGCAGTTCGCGGTGACCGACCACGCGCACCCAGTTGCGCTCGAGCAGCGTACGGATGATATCGGGATTCACGGCGACGCCGCGCACCGCCTCGATCTCGGCGCGGGTGATCGGCTGTCGATAGGCGATCAGCGACAGCGTCTCCAGCAGGGCGCGCGAATAGCGCCGCGGCCGCTCCGGCCATAGCCGCGAGACTTCGGCCGCGAACTCGCGCCGCACCTGGATGCGCACGCCGCTCGCCGTTTCCTTGAGCTCGAGACCCCGCGAGGCGTACTCCTGTGCGAGCTGCGCCAGGCAGGCGCGGATCGCGGCGGTGCCGGGCCGCTCGGATTCGCCGAACAGCGCCGCGAGTTCCTCCAGGCCGAGCGACCGTCCGGCCGCCAGCAGCCCCGCCTCGACGACGTTCCGGATGTATTGCTCGTTCATGGGTCGAGCGGGCCCTCGCCCTGGTCATTGTCGGCCACCAGCTGCAGTGTACGCACAGCCGGCGTGCGGCGCACGTGCAAAGGCGCCAGCGCCTCGGTCTGCACGATATCGATCAGCCCTTCGCGCAGCAGCTCGAGGACCGCCACGAAGGTCACCGTCACCCCCATGCGCCCTTCCTCGGGCGCGAACAGCCGCACGAAATCGACGAATTCACCCGACTCGAGCGCGGCCAGCACGCTGCTCATGCGCTCGCGGACCGACAGCGGTTCGCGCTGCACGTGATGGTGCGCGAACATCTGCGAGCGCGTGGCCACGTCGCGGAACGCCAGCAGCATCTCGCGCAACGTGACCTGCGGCAGCACCCGCGCCACTGGCCGGTCGCGCAGCTCGGCGCTGGCCTGGAACACGTCGCGCTCGAGCCGCGGCAGCTGGTCGACGTCGCTCGCGGCGCGCTTGAAGCGCTCGTATTCCTGGAGCCGGCGGACCAGTTCGGCGCGCGGGTCCTCGTCGCCGTCGGCCGCGATCGCGGGCCGCGGCAGCAGCATCCGCGACTTGATCTCGGCCAGTGTCGCGGCCATGACCAGGTATTCGCCTGCCAGCTCGAGCTGCAGGTCCTGCATCAGCTCGATGTAGCGCATGTACTGGCGCGTGATCTCCGCGATCGGGATGTCCAGCACATCGAGGTTCTGGCGGCGGATCAGATACAGCAACAGGTCGAGCGGTCCCTCGAAGGCTTCGAGGAAGACCTCGAGCGCCTGCGGCGGGATGTACAGGTCGCGCGGCAGCTGCGTGACCGGTTCGCCGTTGACGATCGCGAACGGCATCTCCGCCTGTTCGGGCGCAGCGGCGGCCACCACCGGCGGTGGCCGGTTGGAGACGACGACTTTGAGGTCGGGCTTGCTCATTCGTTGCGCAGGTGCATGGCGCGGCGCACGTCATCGAGCGTGTGCCGCGCGGATTCGCGCGCCTTCTCGGCGCCCTCGGCCACCAGATTCCTGACCAGATCGGGGTGGTCCTGATAGTCCTTGGCGCGTTCGCGCATGCCGGTCACCTCGGCGACAACCTTGTCGATCAGCGGTTGCTTGCATTCGAGGCAGCCGATGCCTGCACTGCGGCAGCCCGCGGCGGCCCACTCGCGCGTCTTCGCGTCCGAGTAGATGCGGTGCAGGTCAAACACCGGGCACTTGTCCGGGTCGCCCGGGTCGCTCCGTCGCACGCGCGCCGGGTCGGTCTGCATCGCCTTGAGCTTGCGGGCGACGCTGTCCGGATCCTCGCGCAGCCCGATGGTGTTGCCGTAGGACTTCGACATCTTGCGCCCATCGAGCCCCGGCACCTTCGGCGTCGCGGTCAGGAGCGGCTGCGGCTCGGACAGGATGCTCACGCTGCTGCCCTCGAGGTACCCGAGCAGCCGTTCACGGTCGGCTACCGTGATGCGCGTATTGCCGCTCACCAGCGTACGGGCGCGCTCGAGGGCGCTTGGATCGCCCTTCTCCTGGAACTGCTTGCGCAACTGCCGGTATAGCGTGATGTTGCGACCGCCGAGCTCCTTGATCGCGCGCTCCGCCTTGGCCTCGAAGTCGGGCTCCTGTCCGTAGAGATTGTTGAAGCGCCGCGCCACCTCGCGCGTGAATTCCACGTGCGCGACCTGGTCCTCTCCCACCGGCACGAAGGCCGGGCGGTAGATCAGGATGTCGGCGCTCTGCAGCAGCGGATAACCGAGGAAGCCGTAGGTCGCCAGGTCCTTCTCGCGCAGCTGTTCCTGCTGGTCCTTGTAGCTCGGCACGCGCTCCAGCCAGCCCAGCGGCGTGATCATCGACAGCAACAGGTGCAGTTCGGCATGTTCCGGCACCTGCGATTGCACGAACAGCGTCGCGACGCCCGGGTTCAGCCCGGCCGCCAGCCAGTCGATGACCATCTCGTGGATCATCTCCTGCAGCTCGGCGGTGTCCTCATAACCCGTCGTCAGTGCGTGCCAGTCGGCGACGAAGAAGTAGCACTCGTACTGGTATTGCAGGTCGACCCAGTTGCGCAGCGCGCCGTGGTAGTTGCCCAGGTGCAGCTGACCGGTCGGGCGCATACCGGAAAGCACGCGCCGGGCTTGCGGAGCAGAACTCATCCGCCGGCATTATACGGGCGGCGGCTGCCCCCGTCTCAGGCCCCGTGGACGGGAATTCCAGGCAGCCGGCCGCGCCCCTGCCGCAGGATCACCGGCGGCGAGACGGCCAGGTCCACTACGGTCGTGGGCTCGAGGCCGCAGTTGCCCGAATCGAGCACGGCATCGATCTGATGCTCGAGCCGGGAGCGGATCTCGCGGCCCCCGGTGAGCGGCACTGCCTCGCCGGGCAGCAGCAGCGTCGAGCTCATGACCGGTTCCCCGAGTTCGGCCAGCAGCGCCTGTGCCACGGCATGGTCGGGTACGCGGATGCCGATCGTGCGCCGTCGCGGATGCTGCAGCCGCCGCGGCGTCTCGCGCGTGGCCCGCAGCAGGAACGTGAACGGCCCGGGGGTCGCGGCTTTCAGCAGCCGGAATTGCCAGGTGTCGACGTGCGCATAGCGGGCTATTTCGGCCAGGTCGCGGCAGACCAGAGTGAAGTGATGGTGCTTGTCCGCCTGGCGGATGCGGCGGATCCGCTCCAGCGCCTCGGTGTCACCGATGTGGCAGCCGAGTGCATAGCAGCTGTCGGTCGGATAGGCGATCAGGCCGCCATTGCGCACGATTTGTACCGCCTGGCGGATCAGGCGCAGCTGCGGGTTTTGCGGATGCAATTCGAAATACTGGCTCAAGCAGCTAATATACGCGGCCCGAGCGGGCCCGGTGCCCGCCTCCCCACTCCCGCGAGGAACGGACCGACGATGCGTGCCCTGCTGAACCTGTTGCCGCTGGTCGGGTTCCTGCTGGCCTATCGCCTGGCTGGAATCTACGCGGCGACCGCGGTGCTGATGATCGCGATGCCCTTGCTGGCGCTGCTCGACTACCTGCGCGAGCGCCGCGTCTCGGCCATGCACGGCGTGACCACCGTGCTGGTGCTGCTGCTCGGGGGCGCCACGCTGGTGCTGCACGATCCACGCTTCCTGAAGCTCAAGGGCACGGTGCTGTTGTGGTTGCTGGCGGCGGCTTTCCTGGGCAGCCAATGGCTCGGCAAGACGCCGCTGGCACAGCGGATGCTCGAGCCGGCACTGCCCCCCGGCACGAACCTGTCGCGCACTCGCTGGGTGCGCGTGAACCTGCTGTGGGCCGCCATCTACTTCCTGCTGGGCGCACTGAACCTGTACGTCGCGCACGCGGCCAGCGAGCAGGCGTGGGTGCATTTCAAATTCATCGGCCTGCCGATCGCGCTGGCGGCACTGGTTATGGCGCAGGCGCTGTGGCTGCACCGGGGCAGCGAGTGAGTGGCGGCGAATCCACGCGGGTTGAACGGATCCGCACGGTGGTGCAGGATGCATTCCATCCTGTCCGGCTGGAGATACGCGACGACAGCGCAGCGCACGCCGGGCATGCCGGTGGCGGTGGCAAAGGGCACTTCAAGCTCCTGATCGTGTCAGACAGGTTCTCCGGGCGGTCGCCGCTGCAGCGCCACCGGCTGGTGCACGAGGCGCTGGCCTCGCTGCTGGAAAGCGATATCCATGCGCTGGTGCTGAACACGAAGGCACCAGAGGAATTGATTTAGGTAAACATTGTAACCTTATGAGACTACACATGAATATTTTGAGAATCGTGGCCATTGGCGCTTTCGTCCTGGTCGCCGCGTGTACACCGAAAGGCGATCAGTCAGCTGCGGGCGCGGCGGCTTCCAAGCTGGTGGCCACGGTCAACGGCCATCCGCTGACCAGCGCGCAGTTCGACTTCTTCGTCAAGACAGTGACCGGCAAGCCCGCCGACTCGCTGACGGCGGACCAGCGCGCCCAGGTGCTCGACACCCTGGTGCGCGCCGAGGCCGTGGCGCAGCAGGCCGAGAAGGACGGCCTCGACAAGCAGGGTGACGCCCCCGCGTCAATGGCGATGGCGCGCCTGCAGATCCTGGAGCAGGCCTCGATGGCGAATTTCCTCAAGGACCGCAAGCCCACCGATGCGGAACTCAAGGCGGAATACGACGCGCAGGTCGCGGCGATGCCGAAAATGCAGTACAAGGCGCGCCATATCCTGGTGAAGACGAAGGAAGAGGCGGAGGCGATCATCGCTGAACTCAGGAAGGGCGCGAAGTTCGAAAAGCTCGCGGCCGAGAAGTCGCTCGATGGATCCAAGACCAATGGCGGCGACCTGGGCTGGTTCAGCCCCGCCAACATGGTCAAGCCCTTCGCCGATGCGGTCGCCAGCCTGAAGAAGGGCGAGACGACCAGCACCCCGGTGCAGAGCGAATTCGGCTGGCACGTGATACGTTTGGACGACACGCGCCAGACCGCGCCGCCGGCCTTCGATGCCGTCAAGGATCGCCTCGGCCAGATCGTCGAGGCCAAGAAGTTCAAGGCCTACGGCGATGGCCTGGTGAAGGCGGCCAAGGTCGAGAAGACGCCCTAGCGCGCTGGCAGTTCCCGGGCGCGCTGCGCCAGGAGCCGTCGGAAGAAGTCGACGGCCACGGGTGCGGGGGCGGGCCGCGGGCTGCTGTAGCCCGGTGCGGACAGCCCGCGCTGCGTCGAGGCGGCGAGCTCGGTATCGAGGCGCAGGGCTTCGCGGCTGATGCGCCGCGCGAGCAGGGCCAGCGACTTGGCATCCTCGCCTTCGCTCGCGTACCCATAGTCGAAGCACTGCCAGCGGCTGCGGCCCGGGGTCAGCGGTAGTACCTGTATTGCGCTCCAGCCATCCGGCCGCCACTCCAGCAGGACATTGGGCCACAGGTACGACCGGCGCCACGGCAGGTCCGGCTGGCCGTGGCGCGGCGTGGCTTCGCGCTGGATCGTCCAGGCGCTGCCTGCCGCCGGCCTGGCCTGCCAGCGCAGCTGCCGGCGCTCCGCCAGCACTTCGAGTGTCGGTGTCCCGAAGGACTGCGCACCAGCCTGCCCGGCGTGTTCCGGCAGGCGATGCAGCAGCAGTTGCTCGACGCTGGTCTTCCAGTCCGCCGCGACATCCAGTTCATGGAATTCACCATCTTCAGCGGGATGTGCGGCCGGCGCCAGCTCATCCGCGGGCGGCAACGCGCTCGAGTCCAGGCGCGCGTTGGCGCGTGGATTCACGTATACGAGCCCACCGGCGATGGCGAGCGACATCGGTTGCAGGCTCATGCCGTTCGCAGCCGCGTTCGGCCGGCCGTCGAGGCCAAACCCGAGCCGATGCAGCGGACATTCGATGCCATCGGCCAACCGGCCACGGCGCGCCAGCACCAGCGTGTGCGGCTGGTGCGGGCAGCTGTTGTCGTACGCATGGCACTGCCTGCCGTCGTGCACGAGCAGTGCCCGGCCGGTCGCGAGCTCGATGGTGAGGAAATCTCCGCGTTCGCGCAGTGCACCGCCGTGTCCGGCCAATTGCCAGGCTGCCGCAAAGCAGATTTCCAGTTCGGCGCCGAGGCGGCGCTCCGGCGGCAGGCTGTCCCAGGAGCGGGTCTCTGGCTGCGAAGCGGTGCCAGCGGGCGCGCGCACATTCGGCGTCGGGCGTGCAATGGCGGTGAAATGCCCGGGAAACACCGAGGCGAGGTAGGCCATTGCCCGGTTGCGCGCAGCCGCGCGATCGATGTCTTCCTCCTCCTGGAACGCGAATCCCTGCCAGAGCATTTCCAGCACGCCGATCAGGCCCAGCGACACGGCGTCGGGATCGAGGTGCGCAAGGCCGCCCCGCTCGATCATCCGTCCGATCAGCTCCTGCACGAGGTTGGCGAAGCGATCGTCCTTCTGGCCGCAGATATCCTGGTATTCCTGCCGCGCGGTCGCCTCGCCCCAGAAAGCGTACCAGACCGAGATCTTGCGGGTGCTGGCAACCTCCGGGTCGAGGTACAGCTCCACCATCTTCTGCAGCGCCGGCACCGGCGTGTGCCGCAGTTCCGCGACTGGATCGAGCACCAACTGGTCGAACTCGGTTGAGAGGAAGCGGAGCGACGCGACCAGCATCGCGGCCTTGGACTTGAAGTAGAATCGCACGATGCCCGGGGAAAGCTTGGCGATCGCCACGACCTTCGCCACCGTCGTGCGCGACGGTCCGTAGATATGCAGCGCGGAAATGCAGGCGTCGATCAGCCGTTGCCGCTGCCTGCTGGCGGACAGCCGCCGGCGCGCGGCGCCCGCCGGCTGGCGCCCGGTGCGGGCGCGCGCTGCGGTCAAGGCCACGCTCCCTCGCCGGCACTGGCATAGTCACGCATCAGATGGGTCCCGGTTTTCCGAGCAGATTCCAGCTTGCGCGCCATCGGCGTTGGCTGATCATCGCTCCGCCGTTGCTGTTCCTGCTGGTCTTCTTCCTGATCCCGTTCGGTTTCGCGCTGACGATCAGCTTTGCCCAGACCGCGATCCGCGTGCCGCCGTTCACCGACGTGTTCTCGATGGACGCCCACCATCACCTGCACGTGGCCGCGCGTCTGGACAACTATCGCTACCTGCTGACCGACAAGGTCTACGCCCTCTCCTACTTATATTCCCTGAAAACCGCGTTCTTTTCCACGCTGATCTGCCTGTCGATCGGCTACCCCATGGCTTATGGCATAGCGCGCACCTCGCGCAGCACGCAGAGCATCCTGCTGCTGGTGATCATCCTGCCGTTCTGGACCTCGTTCCTGCTGCGGGTCTACGCGCTCGAAGGCATCATCCGCGAGAACGGCCTGCTCAACCAGGCGCTGCTGTGGCTGGGCCTGATCCACGAACCGCTGAGACTCATGCACACGACGGCCGCAGTGTACCTGGGGATCATCTATTCCTACCTGCCGTTCATGGTGCTGCCGCTGTTCGCGACGCTGGAGAAGCTCGATCGTACGCTGCTCGAGGCATCGGCGGACCTGGGCAGTCCCCCGTGGCGGGCATTCCTCGACGTGACGCTGCCGCTGTCGATGCCCGGGGTCGTGTCCGGGATGCTCCTGGTGTTCATCCCGCTGACCGGTGACTACATCACCGCCTCGGTGCTCGGCGGTGC
>JAGWPD010000096.1 GCA_028870705.1 Gammaproteobacteria bacterium | reverse complement strand
AGCCGCCGGCGCTGCCGCCGCCGATCGCACCGCCGTCGCCGGGCGGCGCTGCAGGTGGCGCCAACGCGTTCAATCCCGCGATCGCCGTGATCCTCGGTGGACGCTATGCGCAGCTCGCGGCCGATCCCGCGGACTATCGGATCGCCGGCTTCATGCCTGCGGGCGATGCAGTCGGACCGGGCCGGCGCGGCTTTGACCTGGGCGAGTCCGAGCTGACGCTGGCCGCGAATGTCGATCCCTGGTTCTACGCCAACCTGACCGCCTCGCTCTCCGGCGAGAACACGCTCAGTGTCGAGGAGGCCTACGTCAAGACGCTGGCGTTGCCATCCGGCCTGTCGCTCAAGGCCGGGCGCTTCTTTTCCGGCATCGGTTACCTCAACGAAGTGCACAGCCACGCCTGGGATTTCGCCGACCAGCCGCTCATCTACCAGGCGCTGCTCGACGGCCAGCTGGCGCAGGATGGCGCGCAGCTCAAGTGGCTCGCGCCCACCGACCTGTTCATCGAACTCGGGGCGGAAACCGGCGACGGCGGCCAATACCCGGGCACGCGGCTGGCGGGCAATGGCGTCAATGGCGGAGCGCTGCTTGCGCACGTCGGCAACGATATCGGCGATTCCGCCAGCTGGCGCGCGGGGCTCTCCTGGCTCGCACGGCGCGCCGAGAATCGCAGCTACGCCGACGTCGACGCGAACGGCGCCGCGGTGACCGACGCGTTCACCGGCCGTTCGCGCACCTGGATCGCCGATGCGATCCTGAAATGGGCGCCGCACGGCAATGCCACGGTGCGCTCGCTGAAGCTCCAGGCGGAATACCTGCAGCGCACCGAGGACGGCCAGCTGGCGCTGGCGACTGCGCAGCAGCTCTGGTCGGGCGGTTACCACGCGCGCCAGTCCGGCTGGTACGCGCAGGGCGTCTACCAGTTCCTGCCGCGCTGGAGATTTGGGGCGAGGTACGATTCGCTCGACTCCGGCGCGGTCACAATTGGGCTGGCGCAGCAGGGCCTGCTGCCGCTGGCGGATTTCGGCGCGCTGGCGCCGGCCTCGCCCAGCCGCGTCAGCGCGATGTTCGACTGGAACCCGAGCGAGTTCACGCGCCTCAGACTCCAGTACGCCTGGGACGAAGCGCGCGCTTCCAGGCGCGACCGGCAGCTGATGCTGCAGTACCTCTACGCCATAGGCGCGCACGGCGCGCACAAATTCTAGGAGTCCACATGAACCGTTCAACATCTGTCGCGATATCGGTTGTGCTGGCGGTCCTGGCCTGGCCGCGGCCGGCGCAGGCGGCGCTGCGCGTGCTGGCGACCACGCCCGAGTGGGCCGCGCTCACGCGCGAGCTCGGCGGCGACAAGGTCGATGTGTATGCCGCCACCAGCGCCTTCCAGGACGTGCACCGGGTCGATGCCAAGCCGAGCCTGGTCGCGCGGGCGCGCAACGCGGATCTGGTGGTGGCGGCCGGCGCCGACCTCGAGGTGGGCTGGCTGCCGATCCTGCTGCGCGAATCGGGCAATGGACGCATCCAGCCGGGCAATCCCGGCTATTTCGAGGCCGACGCGCACCTGCAGCTGCTGGAGGTACCCACCTCGGTCGACCGCTCGCTGGGCGATGTGCACCCGCAGGGCAATCCGCACGCGCACCTGGACGCACGCAACGTGGGCATCGTGGCCACGGCGCTGGCGGCGCGGCTCGCGGCGCTTGATCCGGCCGACGCGGCGTATTACCAGGCGCGCGGCGCGGATTTCCAGACGCGCTGGCAAGCCGCGATCAAGCGCTGGGAGGCACAGGCCGCGGCGCTCCGGGGCGTGCCGGTGGTGGTGATCCATCCCGACCAGGCCTACCTGTGCCACTGGCTCGGACTGGTCCAGGTCGCGGCGATCGAGCCGAAGCCGGGCGTGCCGCCGAGCAGCAGCTATCTGGCCGAGCTCGTGACGCGCCTGGGCGCCGCACCTCCGAAGCTGATCCTGCGTAACGCCTACAACGATCCGAAGGCCGCCGACTGGCTGGCCGGGCGCATCCATGTGCCAGTGGTGCTGCTGCCCTACTCGGTGGGCGGCACGCCGGGCGCGAGCGACCTGTTCAAGCTCTTCGATGACACGATCAACCGCCTGACGGGAGCGATCAAGTGAGCGCGCTGGCCGAGAACTTCAGCATCCTGTGGCCGGCACTGCTGGCCGGCCTGATCGTGCTCGCCACACACGTGCCGCTGGGGCAGCAGGTGCTGGCGCGCGGCATCGTGTTCATCGACCTGGCGATCGCGCAGGTGGCCGGCGTCGGCGTGATCGCCGCGCACTATTTCGGGCTCGAGCTGCAGGGCTGGGTCACGCAGGCGGCGGCGGTGAGCGCGGCGCTGCTGGCAGCGCTGCTGCTCACCTGGACCGAGCGCAAGCGCCCGCAGATCCAGGAGGCGCTGATCGGCGTGCTGTTCGTGCTGGCCTCGACCGCGCAGATCCTGCTGCTGGCCAACGATCCGCACGGCGGCGAGGACCTCAAGGATCTGCTGGCCGGGCAGATCCTGTGGGTCACGCCCGCGCAGCTGCTGCGCGCGGCGGTGCTCACGGCGCTGGTGCTGGTCGTATGGTTTCGCGCGCGCGCGCGGCTCGGGCGCAGCGGCTTCTACGTGCTGTTCGCCGTCACCGTGACGGTCTCGGTGCAGCTGGTCGGCGTCTACCTGGTGTTCACGACGCTGATCGTGCCCGCGATCGCCACCTACCAGCATGCGGCGCGGCGCCAGCTGGCGCTCGGCTACGCGCTGGCGGCGGCCAGCTACGCGACCGGACTGGTGATCTCGGCGCTCAGCGACCTGCCTTCGAGCCCGGTGATCGTCTGGGCGATGGCGGTGCTCGGTTTGCTGCTGCTGCTGGCGCAGCGCGGCGCGAACCCGAAGCTCGCGGCGCACGACGGCGATGCGGCTAAAGGTTGAACGGTCCTTCGCAGACGCTCGCGGCGAGCGGCCGCCGATCGCTCGGCACCTCGCGCTGGCGCAGCGCATCGTCCAGCAGCGCCGGGTCGCCGCGTCGGCCGAGCACGATCATCGCCTCGATCGCGTACGCCGCCGGCACGCGCAGCACGCGCCGCGCGCGCTCCGCGTCGAAGCCGGCGATGGCATGCGCGACCAGCTCGCCGAGCCAGGCCTGCAGCGCGAGATTCTGCCAGGCGGCGCCGGCATCGAATGAGTGCGTCGCGCAGGCGCGGCCGTCGCCGTCGAAATGGGTGCGCGAGATCACCAGCACCAGCGCGCCGGCGCGCTGCGCCCAGCTGCGGTTCTTCGGGCTGAGCAGCTCGAGGAAGGCCGGCCAGAAATCGGTGTCGCGCCGCGCATAGAGGAAACGCCACGGCTGGAAGTTGCCGCAGGACGGCGCCCAGCGCGCGGCCTCGAACAACTTCAGCAGCTCGGGTTCGCTGAGCGCTTCGCCGGACATCGCCCGCGGGGACCAGCGGTCGATGAACAATGCGTCGACCGGCTGGGTCGCGACTCGCTTGGCACTGCCTTTGAGCATGGGAAACCTGTGCGGACGGCGGGGTGCGTTAATGTGTGGTCTGGCGCGCCACAATTCAACCGCGGCGCAAAAAAAGGCCTGCGCCTCGGGGCGCAGGCCCTAGCCGCCGAGTGAGTCCGGCCCTAGTCGTTCAACAGCACGGCCACCTGCTTGGCAATGAAGGTGTTGCTCGCGGCATCGTATTGCCCGCTCGCGGCGATGCCGAGCACCTTCCGGGTGCCGGTCAGATCGCCGGACAGCGTCATGATGAAATCGGCGAAGGCCTGGTAGTTCTCGACGCGGCGCGCATGCGCATGGCCGATGAAGTAGTCCGTGTCGCTCGCCGTCGCGTCGCCAACGATCCGCGGCGGCGTGGCGAGCGACAGCAGGTTCACGCGCACGGGTCCGGTCCTGAGCATGTGCGCGTTGCCGGCGCCGGTCAGGTCGAGGTCGAGCGCCATGCTATTGGGCATGAGGCCCGGGAACGCAGTGGCCGAGCCGCCGCCACTCCAGTCGAGCAGCAGCTGCGTCGGCACCTGGCTGTAGGAAACCAGTGTCTGCGCATTGAAATCGGAGCTGGTTGCCGTACCGAACGGCACCGGGAAGCCGAACACGCGCGCCGGCGCGCCAGCCGACAGCGCCGACAGGTCCAGCGTGCCGGTGCCGACCAGATAGGCCGAAGCGCTTGCATCGCTCGCCGGGCTCGCGCCCGTGCCCGCAAAGTTGAAGATCGAGGGACTGCGCCCCTCGATCGCGCGCAGGTCGAGCGTCAGCGGATTGCCGACCGTGCCCGTGACCACGCCCCACAGCGAAGTGATCTCCATGCGCACGCGGCCGGCTGTCGCATCGAGGCTCGCGGTGTCGGTGGCGTTGTCGATGGTCGCGGTGCCGGTGGCCCAGATGCGCTGGCCAACCGTGATGTCGCCAATGCCGAAGGCGCCGGGCGCTCCTTCTTCGGTCACCTGCGTGGTGTCGGCGATGCTGACGGTCACCTCGCCGCGCATGAACTCGAAGCCGCCGTCGCGCCGGTCGAGCGTCGCGCCGCGCACCGTGAGGGTATTGCCGCTGCGCGCGGTGACCACGCCACGCACGCGATCGACGGTATTGCTCTCGACGCTGCTGCCGGCGAACACGCGCTTGGCGGTGAAGCTGTAGTCACTGGTCGAGAGGGTGCCGAAGGCCACGGTGATCGTGGCGGCGGGTTCAGCCGCGAGCGCGGTGAGGCCCGCGGCGCCGGTGTAGCTGGTGCCGTCGATCTCGTAGTGGGTCGTGTCGGTGGTGTGCACCACCACCTGGCCGGCCGAGCCCGCGCCGAGATGGAACGGACGCACGTTCACCGTGTAGGTGCCGGCTGCGGCATCCGTCGATGCGAGCGTACCGCGCAGCCGCATGTTGAAGTCGGCCGGCGGCACGACGCTGGCCTGGATCATCGGCGTCACGGTCACGGTGGCGTTCGTCAGGTCGACGGTGTTGGAAGCGGCGAGGTTGAAATCGAAGGCCAGGCGCGCGGTGCGTCCGGGCGTGATCACCAGGTGATGACGGTTGTCGAGCTGCACCGCCAGATCGAGCGTGCCGGTGAGCGGATTGCCGCTGGCATCGAGCGCCGTGAGCGCTTCGCTCCCGCCGCTGGCGTCCTCGGCGGTGATGCTGGCGTTGCCGTAGTCAAGCGTGATGGTCGCACCGACGTAATCGCCGGCGGGAATCTGGCCGGCGCTGATCAGCTCCGACAGGTCGACCAGCTGCGCGAAGTCGACGCGCGCGGTCGCCGGCAGCGTTTCCACGCTCGCGCCATCCGCCTTGGTGAGCTTGAGCGAGACGACATCGACGATGTAGCTCTGGAAGTCACCCGCCGCGTCCTGCATCGAGATGACCGCGGGGCCGGTGCTGTTCTGCAGCTGCGAACCGTTGGAAGCCGAGCCGCCGCCGCAGGCCGCGAGCAGCGCGCTGGCGAGGGTCGCAGTGGCGGCCAGCAGGCGCGTGCGCCAGCCGGCGGGCGGGTTCAACTTAATGTTGTCGTTGATCGAAGACATGTGTGGCTCCATCGGTCTGTAGGCAGATGGATCGCACAACGGGAAAGTCCGCCGTCGGTTGACAGCGGGCGCGCATCCGTCCGAGCGTGCGCCGCGGCTTCGGCGCACCAGGGGCGTGGTGCGGCAGCGCCTCAGCGAACGATCGCGAGCAGCGCCAGCCCCAGGGCGATGCGGTACCAGGCGAAGGCGGTGAAGCGGTGGGTCTGCACGTAGCGCAGCAGCCACTTGACCGCGATGAACGCGACCACGGTCGAGATCACGAAGGCGACGATGAATGCCGGCCAGTCTTCATGCGCTGCCGACGCGCCGGCGGCGTGCAGTTTCAGGAATTCGTAGCCGGTCGCGGCGAGCATCGTCGGGATGCCCACCAGGAAGGAGAATTCGGTAGCCGCGGGGCGGGAAGTCAGTCCCGCCAGCATCGCCGCGAAGATCGTCGCCGTCGAACGCGAGGTGCCCGGGAACACGGCTGCGAGGATCTGGCAGCTGCCGACCCAGATCGCCACTGACCAGCTGACTTCGGCCAGCACCGGCCGAGCTGCGACCAGCCGCTCGATCAGCAGCATCGCGGCTCCGCCGATGATCAGCGCGGCGGCCACCGGCGCCACGGTCTCAGGCAGCTCGAGGCCGGCCTGCTTCGCCAGCAGCCCGCCCGCGGCGGTGATCAGGAAGGCGATTGCCAGCTTGGCGAGATAGTCGCGGCTGTCGCGCGCGCCGATGTCGGTGAGCAACTGCTGCAGCCGCGGCCTGAACACCACCAGCGAGGCGAGGATCGCGCCCGCCTGGATCACGACGTTGAACAATTCCGAACGCGCGCCCAGCCAGTGCTCGGCGATCAGCAGGTGGCCGGTGCTGGAGACCGGCAGGAATTCCGTGAGGCCCTCGATGATGCCGAGCAGTGCGGCGTGGAAAAGATCGGTCACCATGGATCCCCATTCGATCGCGAGGGCGGGATCTTAACCCAGATGCGGCGCCGGCGGGCGTCGGGACCGCCGGCGGCTGTGTCGCTAGGCCTGGCCGAGATCACGCGGCGCGAAGCCGCCGCAGCGGGCGCCCTGCGGACCGTAGACCGCCGCCGGCGTCCCGCCGCGCAGCGTGCCCAGGAGCTGCTGCACCTGGCCGAGCTTGATCGCGACCACCGCGCCGTTGCGGTCGTTCAATTCCTTGCAGCGCCGCGTGAGGCGCAGATTGTCGGTCCAGCGCGCGCGCAGCGATTGGTCCGGGTCGCACCAGCCGAGGAGTCGCTCGAATCCTTCGCGCCCCGCGCCGAACGACAGCATGCGGCAGGCGGAGGTGCGCTCGGCATCGAGCCGGGTGAGCTGTTCGACGCAGCGGTGGCGCGCGCCGCCGATGCCCTCGATGGCGACCGGGTCGTCGCCGCAGACCACGGCGGACTCGCGCTGCAGCAGTTGCTCGAGTTCGACCAGCAGCCGCGCTTCCTCGCGCAGCACCCGTTCAATGTGCTGCCGGATGTCGGCCGGCGGGACGCCCATGGCCGGCTTGATCAGGAACGCCGGCGCTGGCCGGCGGCGGCCAGGTCGCGTTCGAGTTGCAGCAGGCGATTGGCGATCTGGTGCGGGTCGGCCGCGAACCGGCCCTGCTCGATCGCCTGGCTGAGTGCGGCGACCCGGCCGGCGTCGATCTCCGGCACGTTCGCCACCACGTCGCGCAGCTCTGCCAGGCGGCGCGCCGCATCGGTGATGTTCACGCTGTCGGCAGGCGCTGCGCTGGTCGGAGTCGTCGCGGATCCCGCCGGCGCAGCCGGACGGAGCCGCTCGATGGTCCGGCTGGTGCCGGTATCGACGGCACTCGGGTCGCTGCCCTTGATGCGGTTGGTCATGAACATCTCCTGCTGTCAGCGCCATGTAACGGCAATCCTGGAGCGGACTTTAGGCCGGTACTTGTCATAAAGGAACTTCCACCAGCTGTGCGCTGCGTACTGTCGCCTCGACGATGCGTTGCGAAGCGAGGTTCTGCACGCGAATGCGCTCGTCCGGCAGGCCATCGGACAGCGCGATCGCCGCGACGCGCACCTCCATGCCGCTGGCGCGCGCCAGCAGCGTCAGCTGCTGGCCGCGATGCACGATCGGGTCGGCCGCCAGCGCGTCCGCATCGAGCGCTTCGCCCATCGCGATGGCGCGCCGCAGGCGCTGGCCCGCCAGCTGCGCGGCATCGCTCAGATACCGGCTCGACAGGCCAGGCAGCCGGCGAGTGATCAGCGCGAAGTCGGCTGCGGTCGGCACGGCATCGCGTGCCAGGGCCCGCTTCGCGACCAGCACCGGCACCTGCGAGGCCAGGGCAACGCCAACATAGAGGCCCCAGGTCGCGCCCGATTCGCAGCGCACGGCAACCGTGGTGTGCTCGCGCAGCTGGCCATCGCCGGCCACGAAGGCATGGAGCGGCGCCTCGCAGCGCGCCAGCCGCAAGCGCGGATCGAGCGCATCGACCGTGGCGAGCAGCTGCGCCGAGGGCGCGCCGGCGGCATGGCGTACGGCCGATTCGGCGGCGGCCTGGATGTTCGCCGGATCCTCGAACGCAACAGTCGCAGCGTGCACGGGCTTGAGCAGCACCAGCGCCACGGCAGTGGTCGCGAAGCGGTAGGCGATTGCGGTTCTCATGGCGGGACCTCGGCGTTCGGAATGCGGCTGTGCTGATGGAGCAAGCTGCGTGCCAGCGGATGCCGCGACAGAAACCCGACGCTCAAGCGGCGACGGGCGGCGCCGATATCCCTGCTGCCGGCGGCCGCAACGCCATCGCCGCGGCCATCGCGCGCCGCTGCGCGGCAACTCCTTGCCGCCATGGCACCGGCGACTTCGCTGACACGCGCACTGCGTCACATCCTGCTCCCACCCCGCCGCGTCGCACGGCGACTGGCACGAGGCTTGCTCGTTCACCGCCCGACCAGTTCGGTTTCGCGGAGGACGCATGGCCATCAGCATCGACAGCTATCTGGGCGTACACGTCCGGGCACTCGCGCTCGAAGCGCGCCGCACCGAGCTGCTGGCCGCGAACATCGCCAATGCCGATACGCCGAACTACAAGGCGCGCGACCTGGATTTCAAGGCCGCGCTCGCCGGCGCCGCGGGCAATGCCGCCACGGCGACACCTCTCTACCGCGTGCCCACGGCCCCCTCGCTCGATGGCAATACCGTCGACGAGCAGCTCGAGCAGGCGGCCTTCGCGGAGAACAGCGTGCGCTACCAGGCCACGCTCACGCTGCTGAGCGGCAAGCTGCGCGCGCTGCTGACGGCGATCACCGGCCAGTAGCGGCGCGCGCCCCAGCAGGAGTCCACCCATCATGTCCAGCTTCAGGATTTTCGACATTGCCGGTTCCGGCATGAGCGCCCAATCGGTGCGGCTCAATACCGTCGCCAGCAACCTCGCCAACGCCGACAGCGTCAGCAGTACGCCGCAGGGCGTCTATCGCGCGCGGCACCCGGTGTTCCAGGCGCTGCTCGGCGGCGCGGGCGACCCGGCCTCGGCCAGCGTCGGCGTCGCCGGCATCGTCGAGAGCCCGGCCGCCGCCGCGAGCCACTACGACCCCGGCAATCCGCTGGCCGATGCGCAGGGTTACGTGTATGCGTCCGGCGTCAACGTGGTCGAGGAAATGACCGACATGATCTCCGCGTCGCGGTCTTACCAGAACAACGTGGAGGTGCTGAGCACCACGCGTGACCTGATGCTCGCCACGCTGAAGCTTGGCCAGTGAGGCGCAGCGATGAACACCAGCCTGCACCGGAGCCGCTAGAACCATGAGCACCAGTCCCGTCAATGCATACGGCGCCAACGCGCCGCCGGCGGCCGCGAGCGGTGGCGGCGGCGGCATGCAGTCGCTCACGACCGCCGATTTCCTGACGCTGATGTCCGCACAGCTCCGCAACCAGGACCCGCTGAACCCGACCGACAGCAACCAGTTCCTGGCGCAGCTGGCGCAGCTGAGCACGGTCTCGGGCATCAACTCGATGAATTCGAGCATGACCAGCCTGGCGACTTCGATGCTGTCCTCGCAGGCGCTCTCGAGCGCCACGCTGGTCGGGCATTCGATCCTGACCAAGGCCAGCGCGGCAGCCTATGCCAGCGGCCAGCCGCTCAGCGGCGTGGTGCAGGTACCGGCCGGAGCGAGCAGCGTCACGCTCACCATCACGGATGCCAGCGGCGCGGTCGTGCGCCGTACCAGTGGCTCGCCGGCCGCGGGCAACCAGCCATTCAGCTGGGATGGCACCACCGACAGCGGCGCCGCGGCGCCGGCCGGCACCTATACCGTCACCGCGACCGCGATCGTCAATGGCACCACCGAAGGCGCGGGCACGCTGCTGCGCGGCTCGGTCACCAGCGTCTCGCTCGCCGGCGGCGGCAGCGGCGGAGTGACGCTCAACACACCGGAGCTGGGGCCGATTGCCCTCAGCGCCGTAACCCAGATCGGTTGATCTTCCACAGGAGTACTTTCCATGGCATTCGGCATAGCCCTCAGCGGCATCGATGCGGCCCAGAGTGATCTGAACGTGACCGCGAACAACATCGCCAATTCGGCCACCACGGGTTTCAAGTCTTCCACCTCGGAGTTCGCCGAACTGTTCGCGGTTTCGCCCCAGGGCGTCAGCAACGCGCAGACCGGCAACGGCGTGAAGATCGCGCAGGTGGCCCAGAAATTCACCCAGGGCAACATCACCTCGACCGGCAACAACCTCGACCTCGCAATCAGCGGCGGGGGCATGTTCGTGGTCAGCGACAACGGCGCGCGGCAGTACACGCGCGCGGGTGCGTTCCAGACCGACGGCAGCGGTTACGTGGTGAATTCCGCGGGCCAGCGCCTGCAGGTGTTCCAGCCGACCAGCACCGGCACCTTCAACACGACTTCGCTCACCGACCTGCAGCTGGTGACCGGCGACAGCGCGCCGAACGCGAGCACCACGGCGCAGCTCGTCTACAACCTGCCGGCCAATGCGAAGGTGCCGGTCACGGCCTTCAACCCGGCCGACTCGAGCAGCTACAACCAGTCCACCTCGCTGACGCTGTACGACTCGCTCGGCGCGGCGCACACGGCCAGCATGTATTTCGTCAGCACCGGCGCCAATGCCTGGAGTGCCTACCAGTACATCGACGCGCGGCCCGTCAACGCGACGCCCGTGAAGCTGACCTACAGCGCGGGCGGCGTGCTCAGCGCCGTGACCGACGTCGCCGGCGGCACCAACACCTCGGCGATCAGCTTCGGTTCCTACACGCCCGCGACCGGAGCCAGCCCGATGGCCGTGAGCTACGACCTGAGCCGGAGCACGCAGTACGGCGACACCTTCAGCGTCACGGCGATCACCCAGAACGGCTACACGACCGGCAAGCTCAGCGGCATCTCGGTGGCCTCGAACGGCGTGGTGCAGGCCAACTACACCAACGGCCGCGCCACCGCGATCGGCCAGGTGGCGCTCGCGAACTTCGCCAACCAGCAGGGCCTGCAGCAGGTCAGCAACACCGACTGGGTGCAGACCTACGCTTCGGGTGCGGCGCTGTACGGGCCCGCCGGCGCCTCCGGCTTCGGACTCATCCAGTCCGGTTCGCTCGAGGATTCGAACGTCGACATCACCTCGCAGCTGGTGAAGATGATCACCGCGCAGCGCGCCTTCCAGGCGAACGCGCAGATGATCTCGACCGAGAACCAGATCACCCAGACCATCATCAACATCCGCCCGTGAACAGGCCCTAGGAAGCAGCCATGGATCGTCTCGTCTACGTGGCCATGTCGGGTGCGAAGGAGATCCTGCGCGCGCAGGCGGCGAACAACCACAACCTCGCCAATGCCAGCACCACGGGATTCCGCGCCGATCTGTCGGCGTTCCAGACCCAGGACGTGGTGGGCGCCGGGCTGCGCTCGCGCGCCTATGCGACCAGCGCCACGACTGGCTGGGACGCTTCCAGCGGTTCGCTCGAGTCCACCGGGCGCGACCTGGACGTGGCCATCAAGGGGCCAGGCTGGCTCGCGGTGCAGGCGTCCGATGGCACCGAAGCCTACACGCGCGCGGGCGACCTGCGCGTCGATCCGGGCGGCGTGCTCACCACCGCCAGCGGCAATCCGGTGCTCGGCGATTCCGGCCCGATCAGTGTTCCCCCGCATGCGTCGATAACGTTGGCGGCCGACGGTTCGGTTTCGGTCGTGCCGCTGGGCCAGGAAGCGAAGACCGTTTCGACGGTGGGCCGGCTGAAACTGGTGAACCCGCCACAGGCCGACCTCGTGCGCGGCGCGGACGGATTGTTCCGCCTCGCCGGCGGCAGCGCGGCCGGCGCCGACGCCAGTGTGAAGCTGGTCAGCGGCGCGCTCGAGTCGAGCAACGTCAACATCGCCGCGACCATGACCAACATGATCGAGCTGGCGCGCAACTACGACCTGCAGGTCAAGGCCATGCGCACCGCCGAGGAAACCGCCGCCACCGGCGCCAAGCTGCTGCAGAGCAGCTGATCGCACAGGAGTACATGACGCCATGAATCCAGCACTTTGGGCCGCCAAGACCGGCCTCGACGCACAGCAGACCCGCATGGCCGTGGTCTCGAACAACCTCGCGAACGTCAATACCACCGGCTTCAAGAAGAGCCGCGCGGTGTTCGAGGACCTGCTCTACCAGAACGTCACGCAGGTGGGCGCGGCCACTTCGCAGAATACGCAGGCCGCCAGCGGCCTGGAACTCGGCACCGGCGTGCGCGTCGTGGCCACCGAGAAGACCTACACGCAGGGCAACCTGAATCAGACCGGCAATGCGCTCGACCTGGCGATCAACGGCCGCGGCTTCTTCCAGGTGCTGCTGCCCGACGGCACCGTCGGCTACACCCGCGCCGGCGACTTCCAGCTCAACTCCAGCGGCCAGCTGGTCACCGCGAGCGGTTACGCGCTGCAGCCGGCGATCACCATTCCCCAGGGTGCGCAGAGCGTGACCATCGGCAACGATGGCACGGTCAGCGTGAAGCAGGCCGGCCAGTCCGCCCCCACGACGGTGGGCTCGCTGCAGCTCGCCGATTTCGTCAACCCGGCCGGATTGCAGGCGCGCGGCGAGAACCTGCTGACCGAATCGGCCTCGAGCGGCACCGCGCAGACCTCGGCGCCGGGGCAGAACGGGCTCGGCACGCTGATGCAGGGCTCGATCGAGAGCTCCAACGTCAACGTGGTCGAGGAGATGGTCAACATGATCGAGACGCAGCGCGCCTACGAGATGAACACCAAGGCGATCCAGACCACCGACCAGATGCTGCAATACCTCAGCACCAATATCTGATTGCCGGGAATGCATGCCGTGTACACATTGAACAAGTTGTGGTCCGCGCCGCTGCTGCGGCCGCTGCTGCTGGCCGGCTGCGCCGCGGCCGTCACCGGCCTGGATGCCTGCCGCACGCTGCCGCGGCCCAGCGAGTCCTACGCCGCCACGCTGCCGGAAGCAGTGCCCGTGGCCGATGCCGGCAACGGCGCGATCTACCAGAGCGGGCACGATGTGCCGCTGTTCGAGAACGCGGTGGCGCATCGGGTCGGCGATGTGCTGACCATCACGCTCGAGGAGAGCACCAACGCCTCGAAATCCGCGATCACCACCACCAAGAAGGGCACGACGCTGGATACCTCCGCGCCCACGCTGCTGGGCGTCAGTCCGACCGTCAAGGGCCGCAACATCCTCAACAATTCGCTCAGCGGCGCCTCGAGCTTCGATGGCGAAGGCAACAGCAAGCAAAGCAACCAGCTCACCGGCGACATCTCCGTGACTGTGGCCAAGCGGCTGGCCAATGGCAACCTGCTGGTGCGCGGGCAGAAATGGATCGCGATCAACCAGGGCCGCGAATACGTGCGCATCCAGGGCATCGTGCGTCCGGTGGACATCCGGCCCGACAACACCGTGCCATCGACCAAGGTCGCCGACGCAACCATCGCCTACGGTTCGCAGGGCGCGCTGAACGACTCGAATTCCAAGGGCTGGCTGGCGCGCTTCTTCGATTCCAGGTGGATGCCATTCTGAGCCGCACGGGGAACCCATGAACATGCCAACGATCTGCCGGCTGCTGCGCGCACTGGCCGTACTCACGCTCGGCGCAGCGCTGTTGCCGGTCGCGGCGCACGCCGAGCGCGTCAAGGACATCGCCACGGTCGCCGGCGTCCGCACCAACCAGCTGGTCGGCTACGGCCTGGTGGTCGGCCTGGACGGCACCGGCGACCAGACCACGCAGGCCCCGTTCACGGTGCAGAGCATCGTCAACATGCTGGCCAAGTTCGGCGTGACCATCCCGGCGAACGTGAATCCGCAGCTCAAGAATGTCGCGGCAGTCACCGTGACCGCCGACCTGCCCGCCTTCGCCAAGTCGGGCCAGACCATCGATGTCACCGTCGCCTCGATCGGCAATGCCAGCAGCCTGCGCGGTGGAGCGCTGCTGCTTACTCCATTGCGTGGTGCAGACGGAGAGGTCTATGCAATGGCCCAGGGCAGCATGGTCGTCAGCGGCTTCGGCATTTCCGGCAAGGATGGTTCGCGCGTCAGCATCAATGTGCCCAGCAGCGGCCGCGTGCCCAACGGCGCGACCGTCGAGCGCGAGGTGCCCAGCCACTACGCCAGCGACGGCTACGTGATGCTGAACCTGAATACCCCGGATTTCACCACCGCGGCCCGTCTCGGCGATGCGATCAACAAGCTGCTCGGCGAGGGCAGCGCGCAGGCGCTCGACGCGGTCTCGGTGCGGGTGAAGGGCCCGGTCGACCCCAACTCGCGCGTCGCCTTCGTCGGCGCGCTGCAGGAGCTCGAGGTCAATCCGGGCGATGCGCCGGCGCGCGTGATCATCAACTCGCGCACCGGCACGGTGGTGATCGGTTCGCACGTGCGCGTGATGCCGGCCGCGGTCGCGCACGGCTCGCTGTCCGTCACTATCACTGAACGGACCGACGTGAGCCAGCCCAGGGAATTCTCGCGCGGCGGGACCACCGTGGCGACGCCGCGCTCCGAGATCTCGATCTCGCAGCCCGCCGACGTGCGCATGTTCCTGTTCAATGCCGGCGTCGACCTCGACGAGATCGTCCGCGCAGTGAACCAGGTCGGCGCCGCGCCCGGCGATCTGGTGGCCATTCTCGAAGCGCTGCAGCAGGCAGGCGCGCTGCACGCGCAGCTGATCGTCATTTAGCAGGCCATGGGCAACGGCGTCGTCAACGCGGCCTACTACGCGGATTTCAGCGGCCTCGAGGCGTTGAAGAAATCCGCGAAGGCCGAGGATCCCAAGGCCGTGCGGGCCGCGGCCCGCCAGTTCGAGAGCCTGCTGACCGCGATGATGCTCAAGACGATGCGCGAAGCGCGCTTCAGCGAGAGCCCGGGCGACAGCCAGGAGACGCAGTTCTACCAGGACATGTTCGACCAGCAGCTGGCCGTGCAGCTTTCCTCGGGCAAGGGCATGGGCCTGGCCGACATGCTGGTGCAGCAGCTCACGCGCAGCGGCCTGGTGAAACCGGCGACACCCACGCAGGGCTCGGCGCCCGCGCCAGCGCCACTGTCCACGCCAACGCCGATGCCGATGCCAACGCCGAGGCCAATGCAATTGCCGCCGCCGGCTCCGGCCGCCGAGCAGACCCGCTTCATTAATAGAGTGGCCCCGCTCGCCGAGCGGGCGGCGCACCAGCTCGGCGTCAGCGCCGATGCACTGATCGCGCAGGCGGCGCTCGAGACCGGCTGGGGCCGGCACCTGCCTTCCGGAGCCGCGGGCGGCCCCGGCTTCAACCTGTTCGGCGTCAAGGGCGGCGGCGCCTGGACCGGTCCGGTGGCCAGCGCGCAGACCGTGGAATACAGCGCGGGCGTGCCGCACAGCCTCGCGCAAGCCTTTCGCGGCTACGCCTCGATCGAACAGGGCGTGGACGATTATGTGAAGCTGCTGCGCAGCAGCGACCGCTACCGGCAGGCGCTCGGCTCCGGGAGCGACGTGACGGCCTTCGCCACCGGCCTGCGGCGCGGCGGCTACGCCACCGACCCCGCCTATGTCCACAAGCTCGCCGCAGTCGCCACGCAGGTGCGGAGCCTGCGCGATGCGGCGGCCAATGCGGACCTCAAGCTGCTCGCCGGCCAGCCGACAACCTCAGGCGGAGAACCGGTATGAATGACGAGGCGGGCTGATGTCTGACATGCTTTCCACTGGCGTATCGGGCCTGATTGCCTTCCAGCAATCGCTCAGCACGATCAGCCACAACATCGCCAACGCCAGTACGCCCGGCTACAGCCGCCAGGGCGCCAATCTGGTGACCAACGCCGCCGATCCGACTGCCAACGGCTGGATCGGCAATGGCGTGTCGGTTGCCGGCATCACGCGTGCATACGACAACTTCCTGGCGCAGCAGACACTGAGCGCCAGCAGCGGCTACAACCAGCTCAACACCGTCAGCAACCTCGCCGGCTCGATCAACAACATGTTCGCCGACAGCAGCACCGGGTTGTCGGCGAGCCTGCAGAGCTTCAGCCAGTCGGTGCAGGCGATGGCGAATGCGCCATCGCAATCGACGCTGCGGCAGGCTGTGCTCAACCAGGCGCAGGCCCTGGTCAGCCGGTTCAAGGGCTACGAGGCGAGCCTCGGCCAGCTCGACAGCCAGGTGAGTTCGCAGCTGGCGGGCGAGGCCGGCAACATCAGTTCGCTCGCGGGCAATATCGCGGGCCTGAACCAGCAGATCCTCGCCGCCAAGGCGCAGAGCCAGCAGTCGCCGAATGACCTGCTCGACCAGCGCGACCAGCTCATCAGCCAGCTCTCGCAACTCGTTGGCGTGCGCACCCTGAGCCAGGGCGACGGCACCGTCAGCGTGTTCATCGGCAACGGCCAGCCGCTGGTCGTCGGAACCAGTGCCACCGCGCTGACCAGCGGCCCCGATCCGTTCAATTCCGGCCAGCAGCGCGTCTACCTGCAGAACGCGAACGGCAACGTCGACATCACCGCGGCGCTGTCGGGCGGCGCGATCGGCGGATTGCTGCAGTTCCAGCAGCAGATGCTGGTGCCGTCGCACAATGCGCTGGGCCAGGCGGCGGTCACGCTCGCGAACCTCGTCAACATCCAGAACCAGTCGGGACTCGACCAGGGCGGCAGGCCCGGCGGAGCGCTGCTCGCCGTCGGCGCGCCGCTCGCACTGGCCAACAGCGCCAACAGCGGCACCGCCACCGTCACGGCCGCGGTGACGGCGGGGCAGAGCGGCAATGCCGCCGACCTCGGCGGCCTGAGCGCCAGCGACTACTATCTCAGGTATGACGGCAGCAGCTGGAGCCTGGTCGATGCCGCGAGCGGTGTGCCCGCGGCGCTCAGCGCCAGCGGCAGCGGCCCGGTCACGCTCACCGGCGCGGGCCTGACGCTCACCGTCAGCGGCACCGCGCGGGCGGGCGACCAGTTCCTGATCGAGCCGTTTCGCCAGGCGGTAGCGGGGTTCAGCCTGCTGACCAGCGATCCTTCCCGCATCGCCGCCGCGGCGCCGCTGGTCACGGCGGCGGCCGCGGGCAATACCGGCGGCGCGACGATCGACGCTGGCAGTGTGCCCTCGATGGGATCGTGGGTGCGCGCCAATTACACGCTGGCGTTCACCAGCGCCACCGCGTACACGATCACCGGCTCGAACGGCAGCAGCACTGCGGGCACCTACACCCCGGGTACGCCGATCAGCTTCAACGGCTTCACCGTGAATCTGAGCGGCACGCCGGCGAGCGGTGACAGCTTCAGCATCAACGACAACGCGGCCGGCAGCGGCGACAACCGCAACGCACTGCTGCTCGCGGGACTCATGAACAACAAGGTGCTCGGCAGCGGCACGCTCTCGCTGGCCGGCGTCGTCAACGCCTACGTCGGCACCGTGGGTCTGCAGACCAGCCAGGCGCAGAACGGCGCTACGGCGCAGCAGCGCGTGCTCGCGAGCGCCCAAGCGGCGCAATCGAGCGTCGCGGGCGTCAATCTCGACGAGGAGGCGGCCCGCATGCTCAAGTTCGAGCAGGCCTACCAGGCCGCTGCGCAGACCATCAAGGTCGCCGACACGCTGTTTCAGTCGTTGCTCAAGGTCATTTGAAGGATCTGTTCATGCGCATGTCCAGCTCCATGCTCAACGATGCCGCGGTCAACGCCATGCTGCAGGACCAGTCACTGCTGGCCAGGACGCAGAACCAGCTCGCCTCCGGCCAGCGCGTCAACTCGCCGGCCGACGATCCGGTCGCCGCGGTGCAGATCCTCGGACTGGACAACGCGGGCGCCCAGTACCAGCAGTACCTGGCGAACGGGCAGAGCGCGAAGACGCGCCTGACGCTGCAGGAGCAGGCGCTGGCGGATGCGACCACGACGCTGCAGTCGATCCGCGACCTGGTGGTGCAGGCCAACGGCGGCACCAACAATCCAGCCGACCTGAAGGCGATCGCCACCCGGATCGGCTCGCTCGAGCAGCAACTGCAGAGCATCGGCAATCGCCAGGACGCGCAGGGCGATTTCCTGTTCTCCGGTTATTCCGCCGGCGTGCAGCCATTTGTGCGCAGCGCCGGAGGCTCGATGGCCTACGTCGGCGACAGCGGCGCGCGCAGCATCCAGCTCGACAGCGGCACCGCGGTGCAGATGGGCGATCCCGGCTCGGCGATCTTCATGGGCGTCACCACCGGCAACGGCACCTTCGGCACCGCCGCGGGCGCCGGCAACACCGGCACCGGCGTCATCGATACCGGCAGCGTCACCAACCCGTCCACATGGGTCGCCGGCCAGTACACGATCCGCTTCACCGATGCCACGCACTGGCAGGTGAACGATGCCGCCGGCAACCCGGTCACCGATGCGGGCGGCAACCCCGTGGCGGGCACCTACAACGGCAGCAGCGGGAGCGTCTCGTTCAATGGCATCCAGGTCGGCATCAGCGGCGCGCCTGCGGCCGGCGACAGCTTCACGGTCGTGCCGTCCGGGCGCGCCAGCGTCTTCGACACGCTCGACAAGCTGGTGGCCGGCCTCGCCAGCGCGGCGGGCGGTTCGGCGGCGAGCGCCAGGCTCAGCTCGGCGCTCGGCGGCGTGCTGCAACAGCTCGACCGGGCGAGCAGCCAGGTATCGACGGTCACCTCCAACGTCGGCGCGCGCCTGGCGCTGATCAGCAGCACCGCCACGGCGCTCAACAACCAGAGCACCGCGGTTGCGACGCAGGTCTCGAATCTGCGCGATGTGGACTACGTGCGCGCGACCGCCCTGTACAGCCAGCAGTACCTGGCCCTGCAGGCCGCGCAGGCCTCGTATGCCCAGATCGGGCAGCTGTCACTCTTCAAGTACCTGTAGCGGGGCAAGTGTGACGTATTGCGCATTCCGGGCCGGTCCCGCCCCGGCGACGGTCAAGTTCACGCCGGCCGCTCCGATAAGGGCAGTGAACGGGAAGCGGCATGGGCCGCGACCGTTCTTACAGAGCGACGGACTGGTGTCCGGCGCCTGAACTCAACATCAGGAGCAAAGGCAATGTCACTGGTCCTCAATACGAACCTCAACTCGCTGAATGCGCAGAACGGCCTGGCCTCGTCGGGCGGCAAGCTGGCCACGGCGCTGCAGCAGCTCTCTTCGGGCCTGCGCATCAACACGGCCGCCGACGACTCGGCCGGCTATGCGATCGTGCAGGGCATGACTTCGCAGATCAACGGCCTGAACCAGGCCGCGCGCAACGCCGCCGACGGCGTGTCGCTCAGCCAGACCGCTTCCGGTTCGCTCTCCGAGATCATCAGCGACCTGCAGACCATGCGTGACCTGGCGGTGCAGTCGCTGAACGCGACCAACAGCGCGCAGGATCGGATCAACCTCGACCAGCAGTTCCAGCAGCTCAAGGCCGACATCAGCAACGTGGCGCAAACCGCCTCGTTCAACGGCGTGCGGCTGCTCGACGGCTCGTTCCAGGGCGCGACCTTCCAGGTCGGCGCCAACGCCGGCAACACGATCTCGGTGGGCTCGGTGGCCGATGCGCGCGCCTCCAACCTCGGCAAGCTCTACAGCGATGCGGGTGGCACCTTGTCCGCGACCGCCGGGAAGTGGGTGGCCGGCGACAAGTACACGTTCAACTACACCGACGCGGCCAGCAACAAGTTCAGCTCGTCGGAATTCACGATGACGGGCAATGCGGCCACCGACCTGAAGACGATCGCAGCCGCGGTCAACCAGCTGTCGAGCTCGGACGGCGGCCTGGTGGCGACGGTCAATACGGGCGGCACCGGCATCGTGCTCAGCAGCACGACCAGCCAGACGACGACCGGCACCTTTGCTTACGTCGCCAACGCCAACAACAGCAAGGCCACGGGTGCCGGCGCTGCGGCGATGACGGACTTCGGCATCTCGGCCGCCACGGCCATCGCCGTGACCACGGCCGGGAAATTCCTCGACAGCGCCGCGGTCACTTCGGTGGACAGCTCGAACCTGGTGCTGGCGCAGATCGACAGCGCATTGCAGCAGGTGGTGGCCTCGGGCGCGCAGCTGGGCGCCTACCAGAACCGTTTCCAGGCCGCGATCACGGGCATCAACACCAACGCGACCAACCTGAGCGCCGCGCGCAGCCAGATCCAGGATACCAACTACGCCCAGGCGACCTCGGACCTGTCGAAGGCGCAGATCCTGCAGCAGGCGGGTACGGCGATGGTGGCACAGGCGAATACGGTGCCGCAGAACGTGCTGACGTTGCTGCAGAAGCTCCCGTAATGATCCGATGATGGGCAGCACACGCTACCGGCAAGGGCGGGGACCGCAAGGTTCCCGCCCCTTGCTTTGCGCGGGCCGCGCCGCCGCCGCTGCGGTCGCGGACTGAGGGCGGCGCGCCACCATGGCCACCGGCTCCTCGGTCGTTTCGGTCGCCGCCAGCGGCAATGCCGCCGCCGCGGGCGGTTCGGTCATCAATGTCGCGAGCCTGGTCTCGCAGCTGGTCGCCGCGACCCGCGCGCCGCAGGATGCGCGCATCGCCAACCAGACTGCCGCGGTCACGAGCGAGATCTCGGCGGTCGGCACGCTCAAGGGCGCGCTCAGCACCTTCCAGGCCTCGCTCGCTTCGCTGAGCACGCCCGGGGCTTTCGCCGCCGTCGCGGCCAGCAGTTCCAATCCGGGCGTATTCCAGGCGAGCGCCGCCTCGGGCTCGCAACCCGGCAGCTACAGCGTCACGGTCACTGCGCTCGCCTCGGCGCAGCAACTGCTCTCGGGCGCGTTCGCTGGGGGGAGCAGCGCCACCGTGGGCACCGGCACGCTGCAGCTGCAGCTCGGCGGCAGCAGCTTCACGCTCGCCGTGGATGCCAGCAACAACACGGTTTCCGGGCTGGCCGCGGCAATCAACTCCGCCAGCGGCAACCCCGGCATCAACGCGACGGTGATCCAGGGGACCGATGGCGCGCACCTGCTGCTGTCCTCGAGCCTGGCCGGCGCGGCCAACACGATCGCCATTACCGAGACCGATGCCGGCACCGGCCTGGCGGCGCTGACTTACGGCAGCGGCAACACCACGCACTACACGCAGAATGCCGCGGCCCAGGACGCGAGCTTCAGCATCGCCGGCGTCGCGTACACCAGCGCCAGCAACACGGTCAGCGGCGCGATCAGCGGCGTCTCGCTCACGCTCACGGGCACTTCCACGGGCGGCGGCGCGACGCTCAGCATCAGCAACGACACCCACACGGTCAGCGCCAACATCCAGGGCTTCGTGGCCGCGTACAACACCCTGCAGGGTTCGATCGCCAGCCTCGGCAGCTACGATGCCAGCAGCCACAGCGCCGGGCCAATGCTGGGCGACCCGCTGCTCACCGGCGTGCAGACGCAGCTGCGCCACGTGCTGCAGAGCCTGGTCGGCAGCTCCGCCTACAATTCGCTCGCGAGCCTCGGCATCACCACGCAGAAGGATGGCACGCTGGCGGTCGACAGCAGCCGCCTGCAGGCTGCGCTCAGCGGCAACTTCGGCGCGGTCAGCCAGCTGTTCAGCGGCACCACCGGCATCGCCGGCCAGCTCGACAGCCTGCTGACGCAGCAGCTGACCAAGGGCGGCTCGATCGACAGCCGCAGCCAGACACTGGTGAAGCAGAGCAATGCGCTCGGCAAGCAGACCGATGCCCTGAACACCCAGATGGACGCGCTGACCGCGAGCCTCACGCAGCAATACTCGGCGCTCAACGTGCTGCTGTCCTCCCTCCAGACCACCTCGGCCTACCTCACGCAGGCGATCAACGGCCTGCCGAGCGTGCAGGGCAGACCGAACGCCTGAACGGCGCGCCGCGGCGCGGCCCAGCCGCGTCGGCTCAAGTTCGCCGGCGCCGCGCCGTTATCCCGCCTATCGGGCACCGATGGAGCAGCGCGGTGAGCGGCTACGCCAGAAACTCAAAGCTTGCGGCTTACCAGAGCGTCTCGGCCCACGGCGGCGTGGCCGGCGAGGATCCGCACCGGCTCGTACTGATGCTGATGGATGGCGTGCTCGACCGGCTGGCGCTGGCGCGCGGCTTCCTCGAGCGCGGCGAGCAGGCGCGCAAATCCCAGCTGCTGCACAGCTGCATCACCATCATCACCGAACTGCGCGGGAGCCTCAATTTCGCGCAGGGCGGGCCGCTGGCGCACAACCTGAGCGAACTCTACGAATACATGATGCGCCAGCTGCTGCGCGCGATCGCCGAGGACAACGGCGAGTGCGTGCGCGAGGTGAGCTCGCTCCTCGGCGAGATCCGCGGCGCCTGGGTCGCGATCGGCCCGCAGGTGGCGCAGGGCGCGGCGCCGCCACGGCGCGAACGCTGACTGCACGGCGGCCGTTCGTACTAGAATGGCCGCGACCAGCGGCGCACGGCCGCAGCGGCCGATCGAGGTGAGGCATGTTCGAAGGCGTCGACACCGTAGTCCTGCGCAACGAGCTCGCGTATCACGATACCCTGCCGGTGCGCTGGGAACCGCTCGAACGGCCACTCGACCCGTTCCGCCTCGGCACGCTCGAGGAAGCGAACGTCTCGCTGCTGCAGGCCTGCGTCGCGGTGGAGGAACATCCGCTGCGCGACAAGGGCGAGGAGCTGCATCCGCTCGCGAGCGAGCTGGCGCGCCTCGACTTCAAGCTGAACCTGCTGCTGCAGATGGTCGGCACGCTGGTTAACCAGGCGCCGGCGATGGCAGCGGTGCCGGTGCAGTTCAACGCGCTGGGCGCTTCCTGGCAGGCGCGCGGCGTGCCGCCGCGCGTCGGCGCGCAGGGCCTGCTGCACATCCGGCTGCGCGGCGCGCTGGTGCAGACGCTCGACCTGTATGGCGAGATCACCGAGTGCGAGGCCGGGGCGGCGAGCGCCAGATTCCTGCAGCTGCCGCCGCCGGCCGCCGAGCTGATCCAGCAGCTGTGCTTCCTGCGCCATCGCAAGCAGGTGGCCGGATCGCGTAAATCCCGCAACAAGTAGCGGAAATGTGAGCTGCGGCACGATTCCGACGTGACGTAATCCGCAGTGTTTTCCATAACGCCGGAATAATCTCTCTCCACGGCCGGAACCGGCTGGCGAGGGAGGAACGATGATCAACCAGGATCCGATGGTGCCAGGCGCGGCGGCATTGCCGACCGGCCAGTCGGCTGCCATCAGCCGGGTCAATCGCCTCATCCAGCAGGTCGCGGCCTACGACAGCAACGTGCTGATCCTGGGCGAATCGGGCACCGGCAAGGAAGTCGTCGCGCGCGCGATCCATGCCAGCTCGGCGCGGCGCCTGCGCCCGTTCGTGCCGATCAACTGCGGCGCGATCCCCGGCGAATTGCTCGAGAGCGAGCTGTTCGGCCACGAGAAGGGCGCGTTCACCGGCGCGCTCAATGCCCGCAAGGGACGTTTCGAGCTGGCCGAAGGCGGCACCATCTTCCTCGACGAGATCGGCGACATGAATCCGCTCATGCAGGTGAAACTGCTGCGGGTGCTGCAGGAGCGCGTCTACGAGCGCGTCGGCAGCTGCAGCTCGCAGACCTGCAACGTGCGCATCAGCGCCGCGACCCATCGCAACCTCGAGGAACGCATCGCGCAGGGCTCGTTCCGCGAGGATCTCTATTACCGCCTGAACGTGGTGCCGGTGGAAATGCCGCCGCTGCGCGAGCGCGGCGCCGACCTGCCGCTGCTGGTCGACACGCTCGCGGCGCGCATCGAGGCCGCCGGTGGCGCACCCGTGCGCCTGCTGCCCGAGACGCTCGAGGCGCTGCAGCAGTACCGCTGGCCGGGCAACGTGCGCGAGCTGGCGAACCTGCTCGAGAGAATCGCGATCCAGTGCGCTGGACGGGCCGCGGCCATCGCCGACCTGCCGGCGCGCTACCAGCCCGCCGGCTGGGTCCCGACGGCCGTGGCGGCGCCGCTCGATCCGCTCGCCGAATTGAAACTCCTCGAGAGCGTGGCGGTGATGGATGCACCGGCGCCCGTGGCCTTCACCATGGATGCCGACGCCGGACTGCCGGCCGGCGGCATCGACCTGCGTGCCTACCTCGAGAACCTGGAGCGCCGGCTGATCACGCAGGCGCTCACCAGCGCAGGCGGCACCGTGGCGCAGGCAGCGCGCCTGCTGGGGCTGCGCCGCACCACGCTGGTGGAGAAGCTGCGCAAGTACGAGCTGACCGCCGCCGACCTGTCCGCGACGGGAACTTGACGCCGGCAGCCGCCGGGCGGGCGGCAAGCCGCTGCCGCTGGGACGCGGCTCACACAAATGCGCCCGGCACGCAAATTGCTCTCTCTCCTGCAGGACCGACCAGCGGAGCAGCCGAGCCCATGATGCAGAATCCGACCGAGACCCGATTCGCCGCCGCGCGCGGCGAGGGCGGCCATGGCGAGCCCGCCGATCCGGTCGCCTGCGATCCGCAGTCGGTGCAGCTGCTCGCGCTGGCGCGGCGCGTCGCCGCGAGCGATTGCACGGTGCTCGTCAGCGGTGAATCCGGCACCGGCAAGGAAGTCGTCGCGCGCTACATCCATCGCCATTCGCAGCGTCGCCACGGCGAATTCGTGGCGGTCAATTGCGCGGCGATCCCCGAGCACATGCTCGAGGCGATCCTGTTTGGCTGGGAACGCGGCGCATTCACCGGCGCGCATGCCGCCCACCCAGGCAAGTTCGAGCAGGCCCAGGGCGGCACGCTGCTGCTGGACGAGATTTCCGAGCTGCCGCTGGCGCTGCAGGCGAAGCTGCTGCGCGTGCTGCAGGAACACGAAGTCGAGCGGCTCGGCGCGCGCCTGCCGGTGGCGCTGGACGTGCGCGTGCTGGCGACGACGAACCGGCGGCTGCGCGAGGATGTCGCGGCCGGCCGCTTTCGCGAGGACCTCTACTACCGCCTCAACGTATTCCCGCTCGCGCTGGCGCCGCTGCGCGGCCGGCGCACCGACGTGCTGCCGCTGGCGATGCGCCTGCT
>JAGWPD010000095.1 GCA_028870705.1 Gammaproteobacteria bacterium | reverse complement strand
CGATTGCGCCGGCTTCTCGATTGCCAATGGTCCCTATTACAACGGCACTTCCGGTGCCGGCGTGACCGGCCTTTCCACCGCCCGCATCGATCCGCCGGGGACCACCACCGAAGGCTGGCAGGGACTGCTGGGTCTGAACGACTACGCGGAATTTGCGATGAAGCCCTTCCTGCCCAACGAGAACGGCGGCATCAAGGGCCACGTGATCTATGCCTCGACGCGCCCGTTCGATGATCCGGCCTTGCTCCTGCAGCTGAGCTGGGAGCCGGGCGTACCGCGCGTCAAGGTCAATCTGTACCAGGAAGTCACCGCGCCGGACGGCACCAGCGGGCTGAAACTGGTCGATCGGACCACCACCAGCAGCTGGGATGATTTTGCGCAGGGCTTCCGCTCGGACGGCGTTCCGAACATGAATTGCCCGGGCCAGGACCCGGCGAGCCCGTTCTTTGCGACCTTGAAGGACAGCACGCAATGGCTCGATCCGAACCGCACCGCGCTTCCGAACAATGCGCAGTTCAAGTGCTACGACGGGTGGTCGATGCTGAACCAGATTCAGCCGGCACCGTACGACGGCATGTACAGGTTCCCGAGCGTCACAGGGCGCGATGCGGTCAGTGGCCGGCCTGCGGGTACCAACTGCTCGATTTGTGGCGCCAACCCGGATGACGGCAATCCGATGCTACCGGCCGGCAAGTACGTGGTGGAGGTCATCGTGCCGCCGGGCTTCGAGCTCGTGAAGGAGGAAGACAAGAACATTTTCCTCGGCGATACCTACATTGCGCCCGTCTCACAGCAATTTCCGGCGGGCTTCGGCAATGTCTTCATCATGCCCGACCAGGCCGCGGTGAATGCCTACTACAACCAGAACAACGGCCTCAATGCCACCACCAACCTCGGCGCCACCCCGCGCCACGAGGGCGACACAGGCAGCATCGAGTCGTTCTGGCCTTGCGTCGGTGCCGCGCGCATCGTGCCCGATTACAACAGCCTGTTCCCGACGGCCGGCCAGAACGCGCCGTTTGCCGGCGCCACGCGCCACCTGTGCGATCGCAAGGCCGTGATCCTCGAGAACCAGGCCACGGCGCTGGTGAAGTTTTACGTGTTCACCTCGGCGCACATCGCCGGGCACTTCACCGGCACGATCACCAACGACTTCGCCTCGGAGTTCGATCCGTTCTCGCCGCAATTTGGCGAGAAGTTCGGTCCGCCCAATCTGCCGGTCGGCATCCGCGACTACACCGGCAAGGAGATTGCGCGCGTGTACTCCGACCAATGGGGTCTGTACAACGGCCTCAACTACTCGAGCTACGCGGTCAATCCGCCCAATCCGACCGGGTACATCCCGACGATGATGATCGCCTGCATGAACGATCCGGGTCCGGTGGCCGACGCCGCCCACCCCGGGCAGACCGTCACGGATCCGAACTACAACCCGGCCTACAGCAACTTCTGCTACGAACAGCCGTTCATGCCCGGCTTCACCACCTACATGGATACACCAGTGGTGCCAACGCAGGCCTTTGCGGAAGGCTACAACCTGCCTGATGCGGAATATCCGGACGGCACGCCGGCAATCCGCCAGGTCGTCAACGCCGATCCCAATGCCGTGCAGGGTCCGTGGGTCAGCGCGACTGGTCCGGTGAGCGCGGTGCAGCTGACCAACGGCGGCGCCAACTACACGTCCGTGCCGACCGTCGACTTCACGCCGCCGGCCGGCGCGAGCGGAGCCGGTGCCGGCGCTCTCGCGCTGATGGGCGTGGGCTCGGTGAGCGTCGCCAACAGCCCCAACGGCTCCTATCGCAACGTGGCAACTCCCACGGTCATTTTCGACGCGCCGCCCTGCGTCATCAACACCACCACCTGCGTGCGCGCCACCGGCAGCGCGCAGATGTCGAGCAACAACCCCACCAATCAGAACCGTCGGGTCACCGGGATCGACATGAGCAACCGCGGCAGCGGCTATACGGCAGCGCCCGGCATCTCTTTCAGCACCGGGCCGGCCACCGCCACGGCGCGCCTTACGGTCAGGGCCGTAGCGCTGCAAAGCGGCGGCGCGGGTTACGACGCCGCTCCGCTCGTCAGCTTCGCGGGAGGCGGCGGAAGCGGTGCCGCGGCGAGCGCGAGCCTGTCGCTGGGGGCGAGCGGTTCGCTCATCATCACGGCGCTGGGCGACAAGGTAGTGCAAAATCCGGCCTTCTCCGGACCCAACGCCGCAACCGCGCCTTTCAACCTCAAGACCATCACGCGCCACTATGGGTTTGGCGCTGCGCAGGGCACGGGCACGGTCACCATCGGTGGCCTAAATGCGCCGGTGAGCGCATGGAGCGACACGGCCATCACGGTCACCGTACCGCCCGCGCTGCCGGCCTGCGCGCCGGCGCAGCGAGGTGTCGCGGCCGGTGCCGCCTTGTGCGGCCAGCTGGTCATCACGGCTGACACTGGCAAGCGCTCTATCGATGCGATTACGGTCACGGCGGGCGGCAGCAAGCCGATCTACGTGGCCGGCCAGGATCTCACCGGCCATGCGATTCAGCATGCGATCGATGCCGCCAAGCCTGGCGATCTGATCATCGTCGGCCCCGGCACCTACAAGGAAAACCTCCTGATGTGGAAACCGGTGCGACTGCAAGGCGTCGGCTCCGGTGCCGTAACCATCAATGCCGACGCGCACCCCGCGGGCAAGATGGATGCCTGGCGGCGGCAGGTGAATTGCCTCTTCGGCCTGACCATCGATGGCGTGCCGAATCTCAACAATGCGCAGTTTGACGCCAAGACCGGCTTTGTCTGCCCGGACGACATGTATCTGCGCGTCGACCGCATTCCCTTCGAGGGCTTCGTGGGCTGGGATGCCTCGAGCAACGGCAACCTGGCGCAGGTATTGCAGGAGCCGACGCTGATGGGCGCCTACGAAGGTGCCGGTGTGACGGTGCTGGGGCGCGGTGTGCGCGTTCCCAACGGCAGTACCGACCTGTGGGGCCAGGCGACGCCCGGCGTGGCGGGCGCTTTCCCCGATGGCAGCCGCTATCTGGATGGCCGCAACACCGACTGCAACTCATCCACCACCGCGCGGACCATGTACGACTACGGCACCAGCAACTTCCATTGCAACCCGTCGCGCATCGACGGCCTGAGCATCATCAACAGTTCGCAAGGCGGTGGCGGCATATTCATCCACGGTTGGAACCACAATCTTGATGTGGCCAACAACCGCCTGTCGGCGAATCACGGCACGCTCTCGGGTGGCATCAACCTGGGCAATGGCGAGACGCCACCGGCTTACATCAACGACGGCACGATCTGTGGTCCGGGCGTGCCGACGCCGGCGCCGCTGTGCCCGCCACTGTCGGGCACGCCGGTCAATGGCGCGATCCCGTTCCAGCTGAATGTCGGCGTGCACGTGCACCACAACGATATCTACAACAATGCATCGCTCGGCGACGCGCTGTTCTCCGGCACTCCGTCCGGAGGCGGCGGCCTCACCGTGAGCGCCGGCGCCGACAACTATGAGATAGATCACAACTGGATTGCCGGCAACCTGAGCACTGGCGACGGCGGCGGCATGGAGCACCTGGGCCTTAGCGTCAATGGCCGGATCCACAACAACTGGATCCTGTTCAACCAGAGCGTCAACCCGACCTTGCCCACCAACGGTGGTGGCCTGGCGATCGTGGGCGCCAACTCGGATCGCGTGCTGGCCGATGGCAATGAATGCGGCAGCTTCACGGACAACGACTGCGTGCCGGGTATCGGCGACGGCACCGGCTCCGGGTTGCGGATCGATGCCAACCTGATCCTCGGCAACAGTGCCGAGAGCGGCAGCGGCGGCGGATTGCGTCTGCAGCAGGTCAACGGCACCGAAGTGAGCGCCTTCCCGACCAATCCAAACCGCTGGCACGACGTGACCGTGACCAATAACATCATCGCCAACAACGTGGCGGGCTGGGACGGCGCGGGCGTGTCGCTCGAAGACGCACTGAAGGTGCGGCTGATCAACAACACCATCGCATCGAACGATACGACCGCTTCGGCCGGCGTGCTGTTCAAGGCCCTGGGCGCCGGCATGGCCGCCTCACCCGCGCCGGGTTGCCTGCAGCCGGACCCCGGCATGCCGCAGGCGCCCGGGTGCCTGGCGACGGACGCACCACATATTCCGCAGCCGGCGGGATTGGTGACCACGGTCAATACACCCAACCTGATCGCGAGCCTGCCGCTGCTGGTGGTTTGCCCGGCGGGTTACAACTACGGCAATGCCGCCGATTCACAGCTCTCACGCACCAACGGCCGCTGCCGCACGCTCTCGATGCCCGCCGTCGCGAACGACTTGTTCTGGCAGAACAGAGCGTTCCACGTGGCCTACGCGGACGCGACCGGTGCGGAAGTCAAAGATCCGTTCAAGGGCAGCGGCAACCAGTCACAGCAGAATCTGGTGGGCTTGTTCCCCGCCCTGAACCAGCACGCGACTGGAGATTGCATGAGCGGCGCGAACTATTGGGACGTCGGTGTGCGCGGCGACACTTCGCCAACCAACCACGCGGTGATTGGCTTCACGCCGATTCTCGGTGCGCCTTCGGTCAATCCGACGCTGGTGGTAAACAACTCGATCCTCACCGCCAATCCGGTCGGTTACGTGAATGGCACGGGTAACCAGGTTCCGGCCACTTCACCGCTGATCAGTCAATACTGCAACGGCTCACGCGTGCCTCCGGAGAACGGCGGCATGGGCTACAACGTACCCGCGGGTCGCTCCGAGACTACGGGGTTAAGCCCGGTGTTCGTGTTCAACAACATTCAGCCGGCCGCCACGGTCGACGAGGGCAGCAACTGGATCAACCTGAGCTACGGACCGCTCGCATTGTTCTCGAGCGCGGGTCAGAGCCTGATCGGCGGGGCACTGGACGGGCCGACCCTCGGCGCCTACTCAACCGATCCGGCTTCGATCGCCGTCAACACTGGGGCCAACGAGCCCGCGCCGGATACCGACTACTTTGGCAGCCTGCGGCCGCACAACGCGGTTAATCCGGCCGATATCGGTGCCGTCGAAACCGTGTTCGTGCAGCGGCTGAGCGCCGCGGTGAGCCCGAGCCCGCTGGATTTCGGTAATTGGGCCACCGGCACGACCAGCGCCGTGAAGAACCTGACCGTGACCAATACCGGCAACACGGCCTTGGCGAACCTGACCTACACCGGTATCGGGGCACCATTCACCCGGGTCACGACCGGTACCTTCCCGGCAGGGCAACCGAACTGCGGCGCCAACCTCGCCATCGGCGCCGCCTGCACCATCAAGATCCGGTTTGCACCGACCGCGGCGCAGTCCTACAACGGGTCTGTGACGGTCGCCGCGCCCGGTGCGACCGTGACTCCCGTGCCGGTTGTGCTGAGCGGAGCCGGCGTCGCCTCTCGCGCGACCGTGTCGGTCACACCCTTGACCATCACGCTGGCGAGCCCCGTTCCCTCTTGCCTGTCCGGCAATACGGCCGCTTGTTCGGGTACCGGTACGGTGACGTTCACCAACACGGCCGGCGCGGGCGGTGCCCAGATCGCCATTACCAATGTGGCAGTGAACAGCGGTGCGGGTAGTGGGTTTCTCTCCTGGTTCTTCAGTCTCGACGCGAACACCTGTATCGGCGCCGCGGTGGCGCCCGGACAGACCTGCACGGCGACCGTGAGATTCACCAACGTGCTTTCGGCCCGCGGCACCAACCGCAGCGGCACGGCGGTATTCACCGACAACGGAGCCGGCAGCCCGCAAACCGCCAATCTCACCGGGTATGCGACACCGTAGGCTGCAGGCGGCCACGAAGATCGGCACTGCCCGCGGCACCAACCGCGGGCAGTGCGCGCTTGCGCTCGGGGCGCTGATGACCATGGCTGGCGTATGCATGGACGCTGCGGCCGCCACGGGCCCCGTGGTGTCGGCTGCAGCGCAGGCGCCAATTTCGCGCGATCACGGCGACGGGCTCGAAAGGCGCGTCGAGCTGTACGCGCGGCAGCTGCACCTCGATGCCCGTCAGCAAGCGCAACTGCGGGCGCTGCTGGCGTGGCAGCGCGAGCAGGTGCGGCAGGTGTGGCGTGATCCGGGGATCGATGCCGCGAATCGCATCCACGCCACGCGTGCCATCGGCGTCGCCGCGGCCGATCGCATGCGCGCGTTGTTGACCCCCGAACAGCGCAAGCAATTCAATCCGCCGCGGCCACAACGTCCGGCGCACGACCCAACCGCGCCCAGCGTCCAGGACTGGCTGGACGCGGCCAGTCACCAGCAGGCGGGGTAGGGTGCCGATGCGCAGGCCGGCGGGCATTTGGCTGGTGCTTGGGCTCTGCCTGGCCTCGGTCGGGATGGCGGCCTCCGCGCCGGCCACGCGCCTAAGGCACGCCTCGCGTTACGCGGCCGGGGAAATGCCGGCCAGTGCGCGCAGCTACTACAGCGCCACCTGGGGCGTGGATCAGCTCAGAGCGCAGCTCGCAGAGTCTGGCCAGCTGGTGCGCTTCAGCTACCGCATCGTTGACGCACGCCTGGCCAAGCCGTTGCTCGACAAGGTGTCCAATCCCAGCCTGCTCGACGAGCGCGCCGGCGCGGTACTGTCCGTGCCCACCATGGAGAAGGTAGGGCCGCTGCGCCAATCCGGCGCCGCCGAAGCGGGCAAGACCTACTGGGTGCTGTTCTCGAACAAAGGTGGCGTGGTCACGGCCGGCGATCGCGTCAGCGTGGTCATCGGCTCGTTCCGCGTTGACGGCCTGATTGTGGCGAATTAGAGCGCGCGTGAGCGTGCGGGAGCCCGCATATGTTCCGAGCAAGACCACTCGTATGGATGGTGCTGGCGGTGGCGCCGGCGCTGGCAAGCGGCGCCACGGCCCCGCCGCCCAAGCTCAGCGCGGAAGCGATCGTCGAGCGCAACATTGCCGCGCGCGGTGGGCTGTCCGCCTGGCACGCGCTGCAGACCATGAGCTGGGCGGGCAAGATGGACGCCGGCGGCAACAGCCAGCACTACATCAAAGCACCGGGCATGCCGGCGCCACCGCCCAACCTGGACCCGACCGCCCAGGTGAAGTTGCCGTTTACGCTCGATATGCAGCGCGGCCGCAAGTCGCGCCTGGAGCTGCAGTTCAATGGCCAGACCGCCGTGCAGGTGTACGACGGTACCCAGGGCTGGAAGCTGCGTCCGTTCCTGAACCGGCATGAAGTCGAGCCTTACACCGCCGAGGAAGCCAAGCTCGCGGCCGGCCAGCCGGACCTCGATGGCCTGCTGGTCGACTACGCGGCCAAGGGCACCCGGATCGAATTCGAGGGCATCGATGCTGTCGACGGGAATCCGGCTTACAAGCTCAAACTCACGCTCAGGAACGGGCGCACGCTGCACGACTGGATCGACGCGCAGTCGTTCCTCGAGGTAAAAATGGAGGGCACACCGCGCCGGCTCGACGGCCGGATGCATGGTGTGGTGGTGTACTTGCGCGACTACCGCAAGGTCGACGGGCTGGTCATAGCGCACTTGATCGAGACCAGCGTGCAGGGGGTGGCGCGCAGTGAGCGCATCGCGCTCGAGCACGTGGGCGTGAATGTGCACCTCGACGCGCAGCGCTTCGCCAAGCCGACTTGAATTCGCCCATAACCACTGGCAGCCAGCGCATGACCTGCCGCGCCTATTGCTACGTCACGGTGCTCATGACCTTTGGGCTGGCGACCCAGGCTGCGACGCAGCCCACCATTTCGACCGTCAACTATGCGGTGCCCGCCATTTCGCTGGTGCGCCAGGACGGAGGCCGCGTGTCGCTGGCGCGGGAAATGGACGATGGGCGCCCGGTGGTGCTCAATTTCATCTTCACCAGCTGCAGCTCTATCTGTCCGCTGATGAGCCAGGTGTTCGCCGATTTCCAGCGCCAGCTGGGCACTGACAGTGCACGCGTGCACCTGATGTCCATATCGACCGATCCGGAGCAGGATTCGCCGGCGCGCTTACGCGCGTACGCAAAGCAATTTGGTGCCCGGGCCGGCTGGAATCAATACACCGGCACACTGGCGCAGAGCCAGAGCGCGCAGCGGGCCTTCGATGTGTATCGCGGCGACAAGATGAGCCACGCGCCCGTGACGCTGATGCGGATCGCCCCGAGCCAACCGTGGTTGCGCATTGACGGTTTCGCGAGCCCGGCGGAACTGCTGCGCCAGTATCGTCTGTTGCTCGCGACAGAATGATTCCCGCGTTGCTCGGGTGGCGATCGCGCATCGCGCCGCTTGCCGTGCTCGTCATGCTCGGGGGCACAATGACCGCTGCCGGGGCGCACGCCGACGAGGCGGGCGAGAGGATTTACCGCCTGGGTCTGTTGCCCTCCGGCGAACCGTTGCGAGCCGAGCGCGAGGCCGGCATGGGCGTCGAGGGCGCGGTTGCGGCGTGTGTCAACTGTCATCGCCGCAGCGGTCTGGGGATGAAGGAAGGCCGGCGGACGATTCCCCCGATCGCCGGCAGATACCTGTTTCATCCGCGCGCTGCGGCAGCCGATGAACTGGACCTGCCGTACGTCGAGGGCATGCGGGCCGATCGCGAACCCTACACCGACGAGACCCTGGCACGCGCGATACGCACGGGGATCGATGCCGACGGTCGGCCACTCAGCTACCTCATGCCGCACTTCCAGCTCGACGACGCGCAGATGAGCTCGCTGATTGCCTACCTGCGGCGGCTCGCGCCTGCCGAGGTCCCCGGTGTAACGCCCTCGGCGCTGCATTTCGCGACCATCATCACGCCGGAGGCCGACCCGGCTGTGGCGAAGGGCGTGATCGAGGTGCTGGAGAAGTTCTTCGACGACAAGAACCATTACACCCGGGCCGAGAGTCCGCGGCTGCATTCTTCGCGACGCATGATGTTCAAGGTCAATCGGCGCTGGGCGCTGAACGTCTGGCAGCTCACCGGTGCGCCCGAGACCTGGGAGGCACAGCTGCGCGCGAAGCTTGCGGCAACCCCGGTGTTCGCCGTGATCTCGGGCGTCGGTGGTCACAGCTGGGCGCCGGTGCATCATTTCTGCGAGGCTGCCGAGCTGCCCTGCCTGTTCCCGAATGTCGACTTGCCAGTCGACCGCGAAAGCGACTTCGATACGCTTTATCTTTCCAAGGGTGTGTTGCTGGAAGCGCAACTGCTAGCTCAGGCGATTCGCGATCGCCAGCGGGCGGTGCCGGTGTCACGCGTGGTGCAGATTTTTCGCGCGGGCGACGTCGGGGTCGAAGCAGCCGCCGCGCTGGACAAGGAATTGCACCAATCCGGGCTGCGGGTCGTCAATCGCAGCCTGGGCGCCAGGGCCACGCAAAGCGAACTGCGTGAACGTGTAGGCCAGACGGGGCCCGGTGAGCTGCTGGTGTTGTGGTTGCGTGCGCCGGACCTGGCGGCACTCGCGCTGGTACCCCCACATGATGTGGCGGCATATATGTCCGGCCGCATGGGTGGGCTCGAGCACGCTCCGCTCCCGGCAGCGTGGCGCGCCGCGACCCACATGAGCTACCCGTTCAATCTGCCCGACCGGCGGCGCGTGCAGATGGATTACCCATTGGGCTGGTTTCGCATGCGGCAGATTCCGATCGTGGCCGAACAGGCGCAGACCGACACCTACTTAGTGTGCGCAATTGTTTCGGAAACGATCAATCATATGGTCGACACATTCGTGCGCGACTACCTGGTCGAGCGGGTGGAGGAGATGCTCGAGCATCGGCTGGTCACGGGCTACTATCCGCGGCTCGCGTTGGCGCCGGGCCAGCGCTTCGCCTCGAAGGGGGGATATATCGTCCACTTTACGGACAGTGCAGGCACACGTGTCAGTGCGGAGGGCGACTGGACCGTACCTTTGGAATCTGCGAGTGAAAAATGAGCCGGCACCCCGCGTGGCGATCGAGGTGCGGGCATCCGAGTCGCGGTAGCGCGACTGGCGTCCCCGGGCTCAGCGTCGCCGCAGGGTAAAGCCGGCGCCCAGGGTGCGCGGCCGCCAATAGCCCAGCAGGTCTGCGCTCGGGGTGGCCTCGCCACCGATGAGCGCCACGCAGCAGGGGTTGGGGTGATTGGTCGCGTTGCCCACTTCCGCGAATACCTCCAGTTCCGTGCGCGCCCACGCCCGGTGCCAGGCGGCGCGGATGTTTGCGGAGAAGAACGGCGGCCACGACCCGGAGTTGCGCGGCCCGACCGCCCACCCGGCGCCACCGGCGGCTGCGCTTGCCGGGAGCAGGGGAGTGCGCGGCCAGCCGCTGTGCCAATGAATGGTGGCGCCCAGCGTCCAGCTCGGAATCCGCCAGCTGATGTCCGCGGCCAGCGCCAGTCCTTGCTGCCAGCTTCGGTCAGTCCAGACATCGCCGACCAGATCCTGCGCACTGGAGCGGGTGATATTGCCGTCAATCGTCCAGCGACCCAATGCGGCGTGACCGCTGAACTCGACTCCCCAAGCGCGCGCGCTGGTCGGCCGGATGGCCACACGATCGGGCGACAGGTCCGGCAGCAGCGTCTGGCCGCCCAGCAGATTCTCCAGGTAAGGCGCCGGATGGTCCCAGCGCTTGTCATAGGCCTCAACCCGCCATTGCAGCGATGGGGATGCTGAGCCGTTCAGACCCACGATGGCCTGCTCCACCGTTTGCAGGGGATCCACAGTCTGCTGGCCCTCCTCGAGCCGCCATTCATCCGGTCGCTGCGACTGGCGGTACACGCCCCAGCCGCCAAATGCCTGCCACTGCGGCGACAGCTGCACGCGGGCATGCAGGCGTGGACTCCAGCTCAGAATCGACGGGCTCATGCTGAAGCGCCGCCAGTCGAGACGGCCGCCGATTTCCCAGTCGCCGTGCGGCCCCATGCTCGCGTGATAATCTCCAAACGCGGCGGTGCGTACGGCGATCGGCGCCGCGTCAGCGAGCTGCTGTGCCGAGGCCGATCTGCCAAAGGCTGCGGCGGCAGCGGGGGCGAAGGCGGCCGTCCTTTCGTAGTGGCTCTCGCCGTCCGCATATCCGCCGTCGGTGCCGATGGACCAGGATTGATCGGCCGCGGTCCGCAGGCGCCATTCAGCGGAATATGACACGCTGCGAATGTCCCGGTCCTCACTGACGCGGCCCGTGACGACGCTTGGGTAAGCAAGGCTCCCGTCGCGCCGCCGCTCCGAATGCGCCACGCTGAGCGTTGCGCGGCGGAGCGACGCCGCCTCGGTCGCGGCCTCCACCGCTACCCAGGCATGTTCGTCGCGATAGAGTGCATGGGCGCTGGCCGCACTGAGCTCGCCACTGAGGCTGATCTCATCCTGCATCAACAGTGCACCCGCCGTGCATCGGTTGCCCTCGCCGCACGGCCATTGGACCCGCGCCAGCCCGTCGAGCAGCGCAGGCTGGTCCACTTCACCGGCTGCCGTCTCGACCGCGACATTCGGATGCAGGCGCCGGATGGCCAGATTCCACGAGCTGCCGCGCCCGCTGAGCCCGGAGCTGGCCAGCAGCTGGGTCGTGGTGCTGACCTGCAGTATGTTCTCCAGGCCGCGTGCCGGCTGGCGCGCGGCAATGTCAATCACGCCCCCGCTGCGATCGCCGTAGCGTGCCGGGAACGCGCCGGTGTAGACGTCTATCCGGTCCACCGTCAATGCGTCAAACATGCCCGCCATGTTGGGGAATCCCCGCAAATGATAGGGATCGGACACCGGGACATGATCGTAGAGGATCAGCACGTCATCGGGGGCGGAGCCGCGCACGTGGGGTTGCGAGGAATCGATGGCGGCGATTCCCGGCAGCAGTTGCACCGCCTGCAGCACATCATTGGCGGTGCCCGGCGCATCGGCGATGCGTCGCTCATTGAGGGTCGCAGCATTGCGATCGGCGGCCTGATTCAGGGAGTAGCGGCTCGCGCGGACCAGGATCTCATCCAGTCTGTCCACGCGCGGCTCATCCGTGCTTGCCGGCGCTGCTGTCGGATGCGCAGGCTGCGCGGCCATCCATTCGATCACATAATGATTTGGCGCGATGAGGCTCAAACGGAGCTGACGCGTCGCCAGCACGGTTGCCAGCCGTTCCAGCCCGCTGGACTTTTCGCCGTCGGTCGCGATCAACCAGTCATCGGGTACCTGTTCGGAGCTGTACAGAATTTCGATGCCATCTCGCCGCAAGGCATCGATCAGCGCGCTGACGGGTTGACTGGCGGCAGCCTGCGACAGGCCCGGAGCGAGCAGCGGCAGCCAGCAGGCGATCCAGCCGGCAAACTTCCAGCTACCGGGTTCCAGCCGCCGCGACCCACAGGACTTTCGGGCGGAACTCGCATCGCAGCGTCGTGGTGGAGACGGCGGTGCGCAAGGCGGCGGCGGCGTCGAGGCCACGAACCGATCCATGCAGGATGGTCTTCTCGGCCATCTCACGTGCGTGCGCATCGGCATATTGTACGGAGCGGCCCGAGCGCCTCGCCACCCAGGCCAGCAGGAAGGCGACTGGCTTGCCATCGGCATCCGGAACCGTGCTGCTTTCCTCGACCCATTTCCATGCGGGGTCCGTGCTGTCGATGCGCCGCAGTTGAGTCGTACCGTCAGCCGCCTGAGTCAACTCGTCGCCCGCGGTCAGCGACCGGGTCGCCCTGGCGCTGCCAACCAGCACCGCGCCCTCGCGAACCCGTACGCGCTCCCCGCTCGTGCCTACGGCCACCTCGAATTCGGTCGCGGTATGTCTGACCGAGCCCCGCGGCGTCAAAATTTCCAGCGTACCCCGCTCGTACGCGGGGTCGATGTCGACGTAGACGGTGCCGGATTCCAGATAGAGCGTGTGGCCGTCCACGCCGCGGGCACGCGTGCCTGCCCGCAGCAGCAGCGTGCCACCACCCTGCAGGCTTATGTCCGCCGTCTGGCGCGCCTCCAGCTTCATACCCGCCCGCACTGGCTGACCGGCGGTCAATGCGGAATCCCGCCGCCATGCTCGAAGTTCGTACAGGCTGTCCGCGGTGACCCCAGACACGGTGCCCAGCGGCAATCCGGGCGCCGGCGCGAACCAGGGACTGGCAATCCAGACTGCGCTGATGGCAGCCGCTGCCCCCGTCATTGCCCACAGTGCGACCCGTCGCTGCATCCGCCTGCGCTGCGTGGACGAACGCCATTCCGCGGCCACGGCATCGCGCATGCGAGCCAGGGAATCCTCGGCCAACGGACGCGTGCGCAGATATTCGCGCAGGCGCATTTCGCCGCGCGATTCACCACGATCAGGCGCCTTGGTGGTCACGTGTCCGTCGGGCCAGCGTCGAATCCGGCTGATTCGACTGGGGGAACCTGACCGTCAGCCTCCCATGCTTTGATGAACGCGTCGCGCGCCCTGGCGAGCAGGGATTGCGTCGCGGCTTCCGACTGGCCAAGTTGCCGGCTCAGCTCGCGCACGCTCAACTCGTCACCGTATTTGCCTTCCAGTGCAACCGCAAATCGGGCCGGCAATTGCGCCAGTACCCGCGCGACTCTCTCGAGGGAATCGGCGCTTTCGGCATGGCGTGGTCCTTGCGGATCGTCTACTGGATGAAGAGTTTCCACCAAAGCGGCCACTCCGGTGCTCCCATCCAGACTGAGGGTCCTGGGACTACGGCCGCGCCGGCGCAGCTCGTCCACGATTTCGCTGCGCGCCACGGCACACAGCCACGTATACAGGCTGGCCTGGCCGCGATATTGGGGCAGGCCGCGGACGGCACGAATGAACGCGTTCTGGACCACATCCTCCACCGCAAACTGGTCGCCGCCCATGCGGCGCTGGACGAACGCCGCCAACCGCCGAGCATAGGCGTCGAAAAACCGTCGATACGCCGCCTCGTCGCCCTGGCAGAGCAGCCTGACCAGCGCCTGGTCTTCTTCGTACACCCGCTCTACCGCCCTGTAGCTCTGCAGGGCTCCAGATTAGACGTATTCGGACCCGGGAATCCATCGAATGATTGGCCCGGCGGCGTTCGTCTAAACGGTCGCATGCCGTCGTTTCGAACCGGAACCTTGTGGATGTACGCTTCATGAAGCGCGACCTTGACCCCGATCTGTCGGCATTGACCAGCTTCTACATGGGCCTGCTGCGCGGCAATGTCGGCAACCGCGTCGAATACCGCATCGCCTGTCCCGAGGTACTGGACCGGAAGCAGCTCGACCTTAGCGTGGGCAGTCTGCGTCATCTGGATGATTACCTGCTGGCAATACATGCCCAATTCAGCGCAGTGGCGGTCGCCTCGCTGCTGACGACCGTCATAGCCACCACGTTCTATGTAGGAGAGGTCATCCGCCAGCACACGCCCGCAGCGAGTTGCGACTGGCTGCCGCCGCGATCCGAGCGGCTCGAAAATCGGTCGATGGGCAGCCTCGAAGTCAAGGATTTTTCGGACCTGCTGCTGCAGAACACCGTGAATGGCGAGGCGTTGGCGCTCGCGGACGATGTGATGCGGCGGATCCGGCAAGGCGCCGAGGCACCCTCCATGCAGGCACTCGCCATCAAGGCGATCCGCGATGTCTGGGTCGCGTTGCCGGACTGATGACCCATCTCCCGGCGGCAGTGGTTCGTGGCGAGGCGGGTCCTTGATCTCGGGGGGCCACCCTCATGCGGTAACGGGCGCCGTGTTGCTGGGAGTGGCGTTCGTCCAGACGCCCTAGTTCAGTCCCGGCACGGCCTGCCAAGCGCCGCAGTTTCATTCTTGCCTGTGGCGACTTGCAGTGGATCCGACTGGCCTCCTGCGGGCATGGCCTACGCAGCCGAAAGCCCATTTGCCGCAACACCCGCTGTACATGCGAATCCCGCGAACAGCGTCGTATTGCCGGTGCCTGGCCAAAAGCGGGCCACCCCACAGATTCGCCTCAAGGCCATGAGCCCAGTGTGATCGGCGCAGCTCTCCTTGAAGTTTGCGCCGTTGAGTTGGCAGGAAGTGACGGGGCCAACCGGAGCTTCACATCGCACAGCGGCCTTGCTGTCTTCAGCGACGGACCAGCGGGCACACCGGGAATGCGCCACCAGAGCTCATGATCACGAACTCGACGAGACTCCTGTTGATCCTCAGCCTGGTCTATTTCCTGGGCATCTTTGACCATGGCCTGTGGGCACCCATGGATACAGTGGGCGCCGGGATGATATGGGGGATGCACGATGCTGGGTCCTGGGCAGTCCCACTGCTCAATGGGCAGCCATACCTGGAGAAACCGCCGTTGATGCACTGGACCGCCCTGGTGCTCATTCGCGTGACGGGCCGCCTCAACGAAGCACTCATTCGCATGCCCTCTGCCCTCTATGGCTGGGGCGCCGTGCTCATCGTCTATTATTGGGGGCGCCGAGAGCACAGCCCGCGAGTCGGACTGTGCGCCGCCTTTCTTTGCACGGGGTCGCTTCTCTACCTCGAGTACTCGAAAAGCGTACTCACCGATGCCACGCTCGTATTCGTGGTCATTCTCAGCATGCAGCTCTTCTGGTGGGCCTATTCGCGGCACCGGAACCGCACGTTGGAATTTGCCCCGTTTCTTCTCGCCTCATCCGTGGCCTTTTTTGCCAAGGGACTCGTAGGTGTGGTGTTCGTGTGGATACCCATCATGGCCTTCCTGGCATACCGTCGGCAGTGGCGATGGTTCTTCCTGTTGCCGACGCTCTACTTACCGGTATTTTCCCTGCTGGTCGGCATCTGGGCGTACCGCGTTTGGCTTGTCGGTGGCGAAGAGTATTTGCGGATTATCTTCGTAGACAACCAACTTGGACGCTTCTTCACCTTTTCGGATGCCAGTCTTCCGGTTGATCCCTATTTTGTCCACAAGGAGGGACTCTTCTACTATTTGTGGGACTTGCCGCCACGCATATTGCCGTGGGTAGTCTTGGTGCCTGCCGCGCTCTACTACTGGTTTCGACGCAGCGCGCCGGCGCACTCGGATTTTTCCGTTTACCTGAAATTCGCGCTCGTCGTCATGTTGCTGATCTTGCATGCTTCCTCCGCGAAGGTCTCCGAGTACGCCTTGCCGATGTTGCCGATTCTCTTCTATCTCACCGCCGTCTGGTTGGACACAGCTCTGACGCGCTGGAACTCGCCCTTCGACAAGTGGACAATCGTGCTAGCGGGTCTTTGCGCGGGCATCGTCGCGTTGCTGCCGCCGCTAATCATCATCAGCCTCTATCTTGCACCGCAAGGCTTGCTTACTCGCTACACTGGCGGCATCGACATCATCCGTGTAGCCGCACCTCGAGCTGGCGCGATGTACCTTCTCGCCGGCGTAGCCTTGACCGGAATGATCGTTGGTGTCGTCGGGTATGCAGGCTCTCAATTGCGCACCGAGAGACGAGAACGTCTGGCCGATGCTTTCCCCGGTACGATTACGTTGCTGCTGATGATTGGCTTGGTGTTCTTCACGCAATGCTATGACCCGCAGCGTTCGTGCAAGCCCGTGGCCGATAGCCTGTTGCAACAAATGCGAAAAGGTCGGCAGATTGCCTTGGGCACCGATGCTCCGCACGTCACCGGGTGCATGACGTTCTATCTGCAAAGCAAGCTGCCGGTCCACGAGACTTTCCAGGCCGCCACTGATTTTCTGGGCAACAACCGACCTGCGGCTCTGTTGATCGAAAAGGACGATCTTCACAACGGTGAGTTCGCGACGCACCCCGGTCGATTCGCCGTGACTCCTATCGACTATCCGGGGATAGCGGCTCAAAACTATGCATTGATTCGCAATTGAGAGCTCGGGTTCGCGGAGCGTCACGCATGATGCTGCGGTAATGCCATAACCATGAGGCAGTGCTTATGTCGCCATGTTTAGTCACGCCTTGGCAGGACCGAGCGGCAATGCGGCGTTCCTGCGACTTTACAAGCCGCGACGGCAGGTTTCCCGAGCTGGCAGCATCGCGGCAGCGGCCTGATATTTGTTGATCAGGTCGCGACTCCGGCGAGGCAAATTGTCGCGGAATGCCGACGGCCCGGGCTTCGAGCCAGCGATTGATTCGACCTGCCGCCCGCGTCCAAGGAACTGCACAGCAAGCGCCTGCCCGATCGCAGGTAGTGAATGGAGGTTGGACATGTTGAGCAGAAAACTTCGCGTTGCGGCCGCGGCCAGTGTTTTGGCAATCGCACCGCTGGGGCTCGCGCTGGCGGGCGACAATCCCGAACCGGGTGACACGCCGGATGCCGTGACGGCAACCGGTGCGGACACGGACACCGTGGACGTCAACGATGTGCAGGGAGTCAATGACGTCGCTGGCCCTGACGATGTTGCCGACACCCAGACGGGCATGGACCTGGACACGGTTCAGGACGGACCGCAAGGCTAGGACCGGTGCGCAGCTGGCGGCGCGATCGCCGGATCGCGCCGCCAGTGCCACACCTGGGCCACCGCAGCATGAGCATCGGGAGCGACTGGTCGCCTCATCGACCTGGTTTTGCGATCGTGGTGGTTGTGATGCTGGGGAGCCTGCGGGCTGCGGCTGTGTCAGCCGCTGACGCATGGCAAGTCGGAATCTCCCTGGCGCAATCGACCGGCAATTACGGCCGCACTTCAACCACGGACCTGTCCGCCGCGACGACGACGCTGCGGTATCGCGGGCAACGCTTGCTCTGGCAGCTGCGGCTGCCGGCCTATTCCATCTCCGGTCCTGCCGCCGTGGCCATCGGGCCCGACGGCCTGCCAGTCGGCAATTCTTCGGCTGGCGCAGCCGGCACCGTTACGCGTTCCGGCATGGGCGATCCCGCCATGACCGTTGGCTACGAGCTGATTCGCAGCCGGCAACAGATCCTTGAATTGAGGGCTTCGGCCAAGCTGGCCATGACCAGCGCTGCGCGCGGTCTGGGCACCGGACGCAACGACTATTGGATGGAGGCGCGCTATCTGCGGCTCGTTGGCCGATGGACGCCCTTCCTCGATGCGGGTTATCGATTCAACGGCAGGCCCGCCAACGTCGCGCTGCGGGATTGTCCGTTCGCCAGCGCCGGCCTGAGCTACCGCGTCACGCGCCAGTGGAGCGCGGGTGGCTATGCTTCCTGGCGGGCCCCGGTACTGACGGGGCGCACAAGCAACGAGCAGGTGGCGCTGTTCGGTCGCTACGCTGCCAATGCACGCTGGCACATCGACGCCTATGCCGCGCATGGGCTGACCACTGGATCGCCAACCTGGATGGGCGGCCTGGCATTCGAACGCAGCTTCAGCCAATGATCCGATTGATCGGTGATTGCGATTGCGTCTAATGAATTGACCTTGCGCCGGTAATGATTCAGGGCCTTTGCAGATCATGGAATCTCTCGCTTCCTTACTCGATCCACCGTATGGGCTGCGACCGGCTGAAACGCGGCCGCGCCTCAGCTCCCCCTGGCCTTCCGTGGGAGAATTCCTGGCGCTGAGGCACACCCGGTGGTTCAACGTCGGCCGTCGATGCCGCTTCCATTGGGTCGCTCTTCGCTCGAGGCACTGGCGCCTGCTGGTCGACGCCGCGGTCGGAGAATGCCCGGCAATCAGTGTTGCCCTGAAGAGGCACCCCGTTATTTTCCGGCCCCTCGTGACGCGCTTCCTGACCGCAGACTCCACTCTGCAGGACCGGTTTCATGCGTTTGCGCACGATCTGGCCTTCACCGCGACGCGCATTCATCGGTCATTCCCAGATTTCCTGATGGGGAGTTCCAAACAACTGTTGTGGTCCGAATGCGGCTACGCCATTGAACTGGCATTGAACGTCGACAGCCCGCAAGAAGGCTTGTGGCGCATTGACTTGAAGGACGGCAGCGACCATCGTGTGTTCACGGCCAGTTTCTCGGTGCTGCCGGACGCCGTGATGTTCATCGGGGCGATGCAGGGTGGGAACGTAATCGAGGGCACGGATCCGCGTGCTTCGGTGCGGGCAGCGACGAAGCATTTCTCGGGCCTTCGCCCACAATGCCTGTTACTCCAGGTGTTGCGCTGTATCGCGAGCGCATGGCGGATCAGGACCATTGTTGGCGTGTCCGACAAGCAGCAAGTAACGCTCCGATCGGAACGAGGTTCACGCGCGTCGATTACATTTTCCTATGACGGCTACTTTCTGGAAGCCGGGGCCCGACCCAGCATATGCGGTAACTGGCACGTACCCCTGGAACATGCTGCACGGGAACCCGAGAGCATCCCCAGTCGAAAACGCTCGATGTACCGGCGGCGCCAGGGTCAAATCCAGCAATTGGAATGCCAGATTGCAGCACAGCTGAGGTGACTGGCTGTGGCCGAGCCATCTGTTCACATCGCTGGCGTTTCGCACCGGAGACCTGGTTGACTCTTGGTGTGCTCAAGACTGCGCAGGATGCAGGCGCAGGTGTGCGCACCGGCGTTAACACCTGATATCAACTGTGGTGGTTGACCGCCGCCCGCCGGATCCACAGGATCGGCGCAATGGCTACCCCTCGTGCGGATCCGCGCCCGCCACCCGGCGTATCATTTGAAGTATTTCCGCCAAGCGAGCCGCTTGCGGCCCGCCGCCTGTGGGATACCGCCACGAGGCTGGGTGCGCTGGAGCCGCGATTCTTTTCTGTGACCTATGGCGCGGCCGGTTCGTCGCTCGAGCGCACGCGGCAATGCGTCGTCGAACTGATGAGCCGCAGTGGCTTGCCGGTCGCGCCGCATCTGTCCTGTGCCGGCGTGGACCGGGAGAGCCTGCGCGAGCTGGTGCGCGCCTACTGGGATCACGGCGTACGCCGGGTCGTGGCTTTGCGTGGCGACGGCCTGAATGGCGACCGCTTCGTTCCCCATCCGCGTGGCCTGGTATCGGCCATTGAGCTCGTGGAACTGATCCGCGCTGTGGCGCCGTTCGATATCTCGGTGGCGGCCTACCCTGAATCCCATCCCGAAGCGGCATCGGGCGCGGCCGATCTCGAGCACCTGCAGCGCAAGCTGGAGGCGGGCGCGAGTCGCGCGCTGACCCAGTTCTTCTTCGATGCGGAGGTGTATCTGCGCTTCCGTGACCGCTGCGCGGCGCGCGGCATCCGGCAGCCGATCGTTCCGGGAATTCTGCCGATCAACGATCTGGCGCAGACGGCGCGTTTCGCCAGGCGCTGTGGCGCTTCGCTGCCCGCATGGGTAGCCGAGCGGTTTGTCGGCGTGGAAGCGGACAGCCCGGCGTACCGCGAAGTGGCCACGGCCACTGCAATCGCTCTGCTCGAGCGCTTGTGGCGTGAAGGCGTGGGAGATTTCCACCTGTATACGCTCAATCGGGCCGAGCTGCCGTGGGCCATCTGCACGGCGCTCGGCTGGGGCGCCGGCAGTACGAATCAGCCGGATGCGAGTGTCGCCCGGAATCTGGCAAGCACCGGTTTCAGCTAGCGGTATCGATCAAGGCGACCAGTCCTCCGTCGGCCCGTAACCGTCCTCTGGCGAGGGTTGTGCGGGCAGTCACCAGCGCCAGGACCAGCAGCGTCCACCATCCGAATGCGCCACCGCCGCCATGGCTACCACTCGAGCCACCTCCGCCGCCGCTCGCGGCGTTGACGGTAAGAGTCGCGGAGCTGCTGGTTGTACCGCCAGCACCGGTGCAGGCCAACGAGTAGCTGAGGCTGCCGGTGGACGCGGGCGTCTGGCTGGATGTGCCGCTGGTGGCCTGCGTACCGCTCCACGAGCCGCTCGCCGTGCAACTGGTGGCGTTTGTCGATGACCAGGTGAGCGTGGTGCTCTGGCCCAGCGTGATGCTGGTCGGCGAAACGCTGAGCGTGACCGTCGGCTGAGGCGGCGGCGTCGACACGCTGAGGTTCACGACACTGGAGGCCGAAGCACTGTGCCCGGCATCGCCGCCGTAGCTGGCGGCGACCGCATAGTTCCCGGCGGCCAGCGTGGAGGTCGTGAAGCTGGCGACACCGGAGCTGTCGAGCGTGGCGCTACCGAGCGCCGTGGAACCATCGTTGAAGGTCACGGTACCGGTCGGCGTGGTACCGCCGGAACCATCGGTCACCGTGGCGGTGAATGTGACCGCGGCACCCGTATTGACCGCGGTCGGCGCCACCTTGAGCGCCGTCGAGGTGGCATCGGTCACCACCAGCTTGGCGACGAAGCCATCGGAACTGCCGCCGCCATAGGCGGACTGGAATGCCCCGCTGGTCGCGGCCGTACTGGCGGGCGAATTGACGCTGCCGGCGAAGTAGATCGCGTTGTTCGAGTCAAGCGCCAGGCCGCCGGGGCTGATCTGGCCCGCATTGCCCACGTTGATGAAGCTGGAGAACTTCAGCGTCGTCAGCGCGGCATTGAATTCCGCCACGAATGGGGCCTGGCCGCCGGTGCTGTTGTTGCTGTTGAAACCATTCACCACGGGCAAGCCGTTGCCGCCGAAGCCGCTGATGTACACGTTGCCGGCGCTATCGAAACCAATCGCGCCGCTGGTGCTCACCCCATCGCCGCTGCAGGTGACGCAACCGAAATAGCTGCTGGCGAGCAGCATGCTGCCGGCGGGGTTGAGCTCCGAAACAAAGATGCTGTTGCAGTTCAGATTTCCGAAATTGCTGCCGGTAAATCCATTGCAGGTCGTCTGGTATGCGCCGCTGGTGGTTGGATAGCCGGCAATGTTGGAATAGCCCACCACATAGGCATCGCCGGCCGCATCGGCGGCAATCCCGGTCACCATTTCTTCCCAACTGCTGCTGCCGCCGGCGGGGTAGCCGCCCAGATAAGTGGCATAGCTGAGCGCCGGCCCGTTGGTGCCGCTCACGGACGAGAATTTCGCCACAAAGCCGCAGCGACCGGCCAGGCTGTTCGGATTGCCGGAGGTTGTCGGGCCGCAGCCGGCGGGCGTCGGCACCAGCGCACCGGCGGTCGTGGGCAGGTAACTGTCCACCGTCCAGCCGCCGAGATAGCTGTTGCCGCTGCCGTCGACCGACACCGCGAGGCCTGCGGTGCTCGCCTGACTGGTGAACGGCACGCTTCCGTCCTGCGGCCGATCGTCGCCGATCAGGGTCGAGTACAGGAGCGTCGTCAGTGAGGCGTCGAACACGCTGAGGTAAGCGTCGTACTGCAGAGCCCCGTTGATAGGTTGGTTCGCGATATACGGATAGGCGCGCAGCACCGCGCCGGCGGTGGTCTGGAAGCCCACCGCCTGATTGATACCGATTCCCAGGAGGCCCGCGGGAATGTCCTCACCGGGCAGCGTCGTGCCCGCCACATGGGGCCGGCCGGCCGAGTCCACCGCCACCGCAGTGGCGGCGGACAGCGTGTGCGTGCCGCCGATGAAAGTCGCAGCCATCAACGAACCGGCGGACGAGAGCTTCACGATGAAGGACTCATTGCCGTTGTTGTTGCCGCATCCGCTGTAGGGATTGTTCTGGGAATTCACGTAGGTCGGCGAGCAGATGCGCAGGTACGCCCCCGCCGTGGAAGGAAAATCGCTCGAGCCCGCCTGCCCGACGACGAAGGCGTTGCCGGTGCCATCGACCGCAATGCCGTAGCCGTAGTCGCTGCCATCCGTGCCGCCGAAGTAGGTGGAGAAGATCAGCGTCTTGCCGTCGGGCGCAAACTTGGTCACGAAAGCCGAGGCCAGGTTGCTGTTGATCTTGGCCGGTGCGCCGGCGAAGGGGCTCTGGGTCGGAAAGTTGGGCGAGGTCGTATAACCCGCGACGTACAGATCGCCCGCCGCATCGACCGCCGCCGCCTGACCCGAGATTTGTGCCACCGACGGCGGCGTGCCACCGATCACGTCGGTGCTGTTGCCGCCCAGGTAGCTGAAGTAGCTCAGCACCGGATCGATGATCAACTTGCGCGAGTGATCGTAGCGGCCGACTGCGAAGCGCACGGTGTCGCCATCGAGGCGATAGGCGGCGCGCACGGCGACTCGCTGCCCGCGCGCGCGTTGGTACGCCACCGGCTGCTCGAAGCTGAGTGTGTGCGATCCCTGTCCTACGGTCAGAGTGCCGTCGGGCTGCACACGCACGGTGTCGGCACCTGAAAAGCGCAGGCCGATGCGTTCGGCGCGGGCATGAGCCGCCACCACGAAATCGTATTCCAGCCGGCCTTCCGTGCCGTAATACAGCAGATCCACGCCAGGGTAGAGCTGCCCGTAGCGCACCCGGCCATAGGTGTCGATGCCGGTCAGCCAGCGGCGCGGATCGTTGCCGATCAGATAGTTCACCTCACCGGTGAGCGGCAGCTCCGCGGCCGGCGCGCGCGCTCCGCTCGTACCGACGGGATCCAGGGCGATGGCGCCGCCTGGACCCCAGACGACAGCCGCGCGCCCTTGGGACAGGGTGATGGCATAGCCGCTGCCATGGGCCAGATAGTCCACGCCGGCAGGCGCCTGTCCCACGTTCTGCTCGAAGTGCAGCGGCCGGTGATTGAGCTCGATTCGCCGCTCGAGGGCCTGTGCCTCGGTCGCGCCCAGGCACGCCAGTATCAGTCCGCCAAACAACCCCAGCCGTCGGTATTCGCGCAGCATTGCCTTGCTCCTGCTCTTCGTGCCGCCGCGCCCGGATCAGGCAGCGGTCAGCGTGCAAAGTCGCTTCTAGGAGTAATGGCGTAAATGCGCCGGATTTCGTAGCAGTAAAACTTCCGTCAGCGCTGGATTCGGCTTTCCAGTTGCGCCGCATCGTCGGCGCGTCCCTGCCGCAGATACAGGCGCCGCAAGGCCCTGTATGCCAATTGCGTGGCATAGAAGCCCGCGCCGCGCGCTACTTCGAGATCCGCGGCTGCCTTCGACAGCAGTGGCTCCGCTTCGTGGTAGCGCCCGAGGCCAGTGAGGCACAGACCCAGGACAGCCCTCGAGCCCATGATGCGCCAGTCGGTCGCCGTGAGAGTTCGGGTCCGGGTCGCCAGCACACGCTCTGCTATCGGCAGCCCCGCTGCGGAATCCTCGCCCAGGCAGGCCGCCTGGGCATAATCGCTCCACGCCGAGTTGGTATACCGGTTGTCCGGACCTTCGACCCGCTGCAGGATTTCCGCGGCGGGCCGGATCTGTGCCTGCGCTTCGCGATAGCGGCGCAAGTCAATCAGGGTTTCGCCCAGCTGCACCCTGGCGATCAAAGTGTCACGCCCCTCCGGACCGTTGACGCGGCCACTGCGCACAATGATGTCACGCAGCAACGGTTCGGATTCCTCGGGGTGATGAAGGTTCAGGAGCGCCATGGCCGTCGTCTGTTCTGCGACCAGTTGGTAGGGGTGCTCAGGACTCAGCCCCGCGCGGGCAGTGGCCAGTGCGGCGCGCGCCATCCGGACGGATTCGGCAAAGCGGGCTTCGTTGCCCAGCAGCACGGCCAGGTCATTCTGCGCCACTGCCAGCCTGGCAACGCGGTCGACGGTCACTCGCGGGCACAGGGCAATTGCCTGGCGCATCATCGATTCCGCCTCGCGCTCGGCTCCCGTATACGCCAGCGCGCCGCCCAGCTCGTGCAGCAATGATTCGCGCTCGTCGTCCACATGCTTCAGCGGTGCGAGCAGCTGCTGCGCTTGCCTCAATACCGTAACGCTGTCGGCGTAGCGGGCATTGGTGCGCAGCAGGGTGCCGCGGGAGATGAGCGCACGCGCGGTATCCAGCGCGGTGCCTTCATGGTCGCGCAGCAGCGCCAGCTGCCGGTCGCTGGCGGCCAGACCCTGCGGGTAGCGACCGAGCGCCGTCTCCGTGTCGACGATGAGCCCCAACATCGAGGCCGTTACCAGCGGCTCGGCGGCGGCGCGCTCTTCCAGCTGTCGGCTGGCCGTGTCCAGCAGCTCGGCCACGGTGATGTCGCGGTGTCCCTCGCGCGGATCCGCCGACTTCAATAGCGTCTCGAGGAACTCGCCGCGCCGTGCCGCGATAGCCTGAGCCAGCGCCACACGGTGTGCCTCCATGACATAGAGAGTGCCGCCGATTCCGAGACTGACGAGCAGCACGCCGAGTATGCCGACCGCCAGCTTGCGCCGGCGCACGAATTTGTTGAGCCGATACGTCGCGGAGGGTGGATGCGCCCTGACCGGCCTGCCCGCCAGGTACGCGCTGAGATCTTCGCGCAGCTCCTGCACTTCCTTGTAACGGCGCGCGGGTTCGCGTTCCAGCGCCTTGAGCAGCACGCAGTCCAGGTCGCCCCGCAGGCGGCGTGCTCTGACGGGATTGTCCGAGGCGCCTTGCGCCATCTGACTGGGTGGTACAACATCGTCGCGGGTGACCGCGAGCAGGTAACCGACGGCACTGCTGGCATCGGCATACGGCGGCTGCCCGGTGAGCAGCCGATAAGCGAGCGCTCCCAGGCCAAACACATCGGTGGCGACGGTGACGGGTTCGCCCTTGACCTGTTCCGGTGCGGCGTAGTGCGGCGTGAACAGCCGGCCGACGTCGCTGGTCGCCTCGCGCGTCTCGCTTGCGAGTGTCAGCACGTAAGCGATGCCGAAGTCGATCAGTTTCGGCTGACCCTCCTCGGTCACCAGCACGTTGCTCGGCTTGATGTCGCGATGGACGATCAGCGCCCGGTGCGCCACGGTCACGGCGTCGGCCACAGTTACCAACAGGCGGACGCGCGCGGCGATGTCGAGTTGCCGCGCGTCGCAGTACTCGACGATGCCCTGCCCATGGACGAACTCGATGGCGATCCAACCCTCGCCATGATCGACGCCCACGTCGATGAGACGGGCGATGCAGGGATGTTCCAGGCGCGCGATGATCCGCGCCTCACGCAGGAACAGCTGGCGATCGGCCGCGGCGACGCTCTCGCGCAGGATCTTGACGGCGACGCGTTGCGGCACGCCGTCGATCCGCTCGGCCTCGTAGACCGAACCCATGCCGCCCGAGCCCAGTTGCGAGAGCAACCGGAACGGACCGTAGACTTTGCCGGCGCGATCCGCCGTCGTCGCCCCATTGGTGGTGAAGCTCAGCGTTTCGCTAGCGGATTCCGCAATCGCCAGCAGCCGCTCGACGGTGTGCCGCAGGTCCCGGTCGCCACCGCAGGCGCGGGTCAGGAACGCCGGCCGCTCGCCGGCGGCAAGTTCCAGCGCTTCGGCAAAGATCAGGTAAGCGGCGGCGTTTGCTTTAGTGGCCGTCATGCACCGCGACTGAGTTCATGCGTCAGCCAGGCCTTGCCCGTCGCCCAGCGCCGGTTGACCGTCGCCACGGACAACTGCAGCACCTCCGCGGCCTCTTCGATTGAAAGCCCGCCAAACACGCGCAGGGCGACGATCTCCGCCGCCTGGTCATCGAAGCGCTTGAGCTCGGACAGCAGGTCGTCCACATCCAGCGCATCGTAGGCCGCGTCAGTGCCCCCGAGGTTCACGTCGCTCAGCGTAACCGGCGTACCGCCGTCACGCTTCACGGCCCTTTGGCGCCGCGCCTCATCGACCAGCACCTGGCGTGCAACGCGCGCCGCCAGCGCCAGGAAGTGCGCGCGGCCCTGCCAGTTCGGCTCACGCAGCGCGACCATGCGCAGATACACCTCATGCACCAGCGCCGTGGGTTGGAGCGTCAGACGCGATTCGGAGCGCAACTCGCGCACCGCGATGGCATGGATGTCCTGGTAGAGATGGCCCAGCAGGTCATCCAGCGCCGAACGGTCCCCGCTGGTCCAACGGGCAAACAGCTGCTCGGTCGCGGAATGGTCCGTAGTGGTCGCCATAATGAAAGATTGTATCTGCCGCGGCGCCGGAGATGGCGACCGTGACAACGGCAGGGATATTGCCGCACATGTCCCTCGCTTGCTGGCGCGCTGGGGCTTACATAACGCCGACGCCGCGCGTTCGCTCACTGAACCCATTTGTCGATGTTCCTGGGGTCGATTGCCCATGTGGTTGCGCAAACCATTGGCGCGAGAGTTGCTCCACACTGCTCCCGAGGCAATTGACTATCAATGACAATTGTTGTTCTGCGGTCGAATGTGCCGATCTGGCGAACTTAGGGTCGACCTCGCGCCGGGTCACAATGGCGTGCCATGCATGCCACACCATGCACGAGTACGACGTTTGTCAATCCACGGGTTCGTTGCCGCCAAATGGCAACCAAAACATGCGCTGCAGCTGCTGTCCCAGCGGTGCGTAGCCTCCGCAGCGAGCACATGGCTTGCCTTCACGGTCGATTCGGACAGCCTGTTACGCACTTCGACGCGCACATCGTTGGTGAAGTCTGCCGCGCTGTCCCCTGCGAACACGGTGGAGGGCGTGTCGTGACTTTGTCGCCATTCATCTTGAAACCGGTCGCCGAGTTGGAATTCATCACCAGCTCCTCGAGCCCGATCTCGCCCGAGTGCAAACCCCCGCCGTCCTTCGACGTGCGCGGATCCGTGCCGCCGTGCTGGTGCCGGAGGAGGTAGGGAACGATTGTGCCGCCCGGGCGCGTGGGCGGCTTATCAGCCACTCAATTACCGGTGCTGCAGTGCCATACGAGCGGATGGGAGCGACTCAATTTATGGTCAGGGCGAATGATGTCGAGGCGATGCCGTTGGCAACGCCCATCGAACGGTAGAAGACGCCGGCATCATTGTTCGATTGCATCATGACGCTGCCGTCGGTCAGCAGCATCGTCAGCCCACCAGAGGCGGGCGGCTGATGGGCGAGCACCGTGAACCTCGAGGCGACGCAAGTGACCTTGACGGTGGATACATCCGTCGTGCCCACGGTGCCGGAGCCACCCGCGACGGCGCAGTATTGCGCCGGTGAAGAGGGTTGGGTCACGACCGTCACGGCGTAACCGGATCCGCCGGCGAAGGCGGCGGCAAATTTGAATGCACCATCCGCGGAAATTGGCAGGTTGCCGCCGCCGTTGACCTGCAGCACCAGGCCCGCGCCGGCAAGTCCCGCAACCGTTCCGCCCACCGCGTACGATGCCGTTCCCGCGCCACTGACGCCACTACCGCCGCCGCAGGCCGACACGCACGCAGTCATCGTGACGAGCAGGCCGATCGGTCGCCTCATGCATGCCCTCCGTCCCGTGATGCGTTGCGACCCGGTATCGATCATAGCGCACGGCGGCCGGCACCCTGGGCCTACGCACGCGGTGGCGAGCTGCATGCCGCGTGACGGCCGGCGCGAATTTAGGTAGGGTTCGGGCTAACCAACGGAGAAGCTCTGGATGCAGGGACGCGCGGCGCTGGTGACGGGCGGAGGCCGGGGAATCGGCCGGGAAGCCGCATTGCTGCTGGCCGCGGCCGGTGCGCGCGTGATGATCGTGGCGCGCAGCGCGAAGGAGCTGGCGGAAGTCGGCCTCGATTTTGTCGTCGCCGACCTGGGTACCCCGGAAGGTTGCCGGCTGGCCGTCGCCGAGACGGAGCGGCGGCTGGGGCCAGTCGATGTGCTGGTCTGCAACCACGGCATCGGCTCCGCCCATGAACGCCTCGTCTGGGAGCAGGATCCAGCCGTGTGGCGCGAGACGATGCGGGTCAACCTGGACGGTCCCTTTGAACTCGCGCGCCTGACGGTCGGCGGCATGTGCCAGCGCGGCTACGGGCGGCTGGTGTTCACCAGTTCGACCGCCGGAGAGAAGGCTGAGCGCGCCGGCTGCGCCTATACCGCTTCCAAGCACGGCGTGATCGGATTGGCCCGATCGATCGCCCAGGACGCGGGGCCGTTCGGCGTCACCTCGAACGCGGTGCTGCCGGGCTGGGTGAAGACAGCGATGGCCGAGCGTTCCGCGGCGGCGGAGTCGGCGCGGCGCGGCATCGGCATTGAAGAAGTATGGCGCGAGCGTGCAGCCATCTATCCGCAGAATCGGGTGCTGCAGCCGCGCGAGGTCGCCGAAGTGATCGCCTTCCTGTGCAGCGATGCGGCCGCGGGCGTGAATGGCGAGGCGATCACCGTTGCGCTCGGCGGCATCTGGTAGGCGGGTCATGGCCTCGCCAGTCGTGCACGCGGCATGCGCATGACGCTAGCGCCGGGCAAGCGGCAGCAATGGGCACTGGCGCTGGCGGCGATGTTCGGTGCCGCGTATGCGTTGTCGCTACCGGATCCGAGCGGCAGTGCGTTTCTGGGCTTCAGTGTTGCACGGGCTCGTAGCCCCGCCGCTTCAGCAACGCGACCAGGCCGTCATCGCCAATCAGGTGCATGGCGCCGACCACCACCATGTCATCGTGCTCGTCATCGAGGAGCGCGATGATCCGCGGCAGCCATCTGCGATTGCGGTCGGTCGTGAGCAATCGCATCAGCTGAGGTGAATCGGCGCGCTCTTCGCGGAACAGGCGTTCGAGTTCGCCCACGTCGCCGCGCTGCCAGGCGCGGACCACGGCTGCGGTGTCGCTGTCGGCGGTGTCCAGGTCCTTGAGGGTGCCGCGCAGGAAGTCGCGCTGCTCTGCAGGCGCCAGGTGCGAGAAGAAACCGATCTGCTCGTCCATCGTCTCGAGCGCCACGATCGGCTTGTGATCGGCCATCGCACTGCGCGTCAGCTGCATGTCCACGCCCGCGCCGGATTCATAGCCCGCCTGCACGAGCGTCAACTGCTCGAGCACCATTGCGGCGAACCAGGGCTGGAAGTGCTCCACGGCCTCGGCTGGCAGCCCCAGCCGTCGTGAGTGCGCGAGCAGGCTGGCATATAGCTCGGGCCCGAGTGCCTGGCTGAGGCTTTGGCCCTCGGGCAGCAGCGTGGATTGCGCCGTCGGGCCGGTCAATGCATTGGCGCTTTCGTCATTGAGATTCAATTCCATTACCAGCGTGGCGGAATGCCGGTACGCCTGCTGGATCTCCGGCGGGAGCGCGCTGTCGCCCGACTTCAGCAAATGTACCGAGCCGACCAGGTAAAGGGTGTTGTGCGCCCCTTTCACCTCCCAGAAGACGTGACGCGCATCATCCGCGCGCGCCACCGCCCCCGCGAGCAGCGCGACGCCGGCCAATCCGAGCCATGCGGTGACTGCCTGTGCCAGTCGTGAAGGCCGCATGGCCAGCCGGGTGACCGGTGCGTCGCGCCAGCGGGCCGCGTTACTTCGGCTTGGCGCCAGCCGGTGGCTGGGCGGCGCCCGCCTTGTCATGGTCGTGATGCATGTGGCGCATGCAGTCGTGCATGTCCTTCTCGCCGTGCTCACCGGCTTCCATTTGCATCATGTGCTCCTCGTGCATCTTCATCATCTCTTCGTGGCATTCGGAGATGGGTTTGTCGGACTTGAGGCAGGCCGCCAGCTGCTCGTGCGCAGCCGCCATCTTGGCGCGCATTTCCTTCGACGGTGCCGGATGGTCCATGTGCTCGGACTCGGCGCTGTAGGCGATTCCGGCGGTGGCCGCCAGCGCGAGCAGGCAGGCTACTCCGGCGGCGCGGGCGAGGGCATTCGCTTGGATCAGTCTCATGCGGGACTCCTGCCGCCGACAGGCGGCGCTTGGTTACGTTCTGATGCCGGGTTCGAAACCCGTGGGGTAGACCATCGCGGCCGGCAGTTGTTCCACGCGCGCACCCCCGCCACCGGCCGGTCGGGCGCCACTCAGGCCTTCGCGTTCCACGCTTTGACGGCGGCGTGGTCGCGTACCGCATTGTGCACGCCGGTCAGCCGCGGGTAAGGGTCGAAAATCGTCGCCGGAATATGATCGACCTTGCCGCCATTGAACCAGCGCACGGCCATGTACAGCTTCAGGTCGACCACCTGGAGCTTGCCGCCGCCGAAGAACGGCGTGGCCGTGATGTTCCGTTCCGCCGCCTGCGCCCATTCGGGCAGGTAGCCGGCCACCAGTTCCTCGCGCCGTGCCTTCTTCTCCGCGTCCGCCATGCGGATCGTCGGCGATACCCGGGCACGCAGGTCTTCGACATGCTGCATCATGCCTTCGTGGCGCGCCGCCTCGAATGCATCCTGCGGATGCAGTCCGTGGCCGCGGCCGATGTACACCAGGATCGCGTTGCTGTGCGCCAGCGCAGGCCTGCCCGGCATCGTGAGGAAAGGCATCGAGCCATAGGGCGAGTTCGGCTTCAATGCCGGCCAGTCGGCGGACTTGATGCGCTCGTCGAAGAAGTCGATTCCCGCGACGTGCAGTGCCAGCCGGCATTCTTCGCCGCGGCTGACAGGTGCATCGAAATAGCTCAGCTTGGGCTTGTTCATGGGTCGTAAACATAGCACGGCGGTATGATGGCGGCCATTGATCGAGGATCTGCGCGAAGTCTACCGTTCGACCAGTCACCCCGCCTGCCGGGACCGTGCGCTCGTGCTCACCGCGGTGAACATCGAGAACATCATGCTGACCGAAGGCGTCGATTGCCTGCTGTGCGTCGACGCCGCGGACGCCACCCGCGCGCTGGCGCACCTGCGCCAATACGAGGCCGAGAACCACGCTGTGCCCGTGGTGCGGGTGGCGGCACGCGTGTATCCGTTTGCCTGGGCAGGGGCCATCGTGTATGCGCTGGTGCTGCTCGGTGTCGCTTTCGCGATCGCGAACGGCTACTGGCGGCCGGAGGCCTTCGAGAATGGCGCGCTCGATGCCGGGCTGGTGCAGCAGGGCCAGTGGTGGCGCGCCTGGACCGCATTGACGCTGCACCTCGATGCCAACCACATCGTTGCGAATCTGGGTGGCGGCATCTGGTTCGGCTATCTCGCCGCGCGACAGCTCGGCAGCGGCCGGGCGTGGCTGTACATCGTCACGGGTGCGGCGCTGGCCAACCTGCTCGAAGGCCTGCTGGGCCCTGCGGCGCACCGCTCGGTGGGCGCATCGACCGCGGTATTCACTGCGCTGGGGTTGATGGCTGCGCATTCATGGCGGACGCGCCTGCCCCTGCGGCAGAGCTGGGCGCGCCGCTGGGCGCCGCTGGTGGCGGGCACGGTGTTGCTGGGATGGCTGGGCACTGCGGGCGAGGGCACCGACGTGGTCGCGCACCTGATGGGCTTCCTGGTCGGCTGCCTGCTCGGCGCGACGGCCGGAGTACCAGCCGTCGCGCGTCGGCTCGAGCGCCTGCCGCAATGGCTGGCCGGCGCCGCAGCGCTCGCTGCACTGGCCATCGCCTGGGCCTGCGCACTGGCGGCGCCATGAAGGGCGCATTCGCGCCGGCCGTGCCGGCTACGGCGCCTTCCTGCCAGGTTTCACGAACATCAGCACGAACTGATCCGTCTTGCCGCGGATCGCGGGGTCGAAGACCTTGAGCTCGTGATTGTCGGCGGCATTATGCAGCACGTCGCTTTCCCCTTCGAGCACGAAGCCCGCGGCCCGCACTTCTTCCTTGACGGTGGCGGCGCGGATGCGATGCAGCGAGTCGGTAACGTCGGCTGGCGCATCCGCCGCCGCGGCGTGGTCGATCACCAGATAGTGGCCACCGGGCTTGAGCGCATCGAAGACCGACTTGTTGAACGCCAGCATGTCGATGTCCTTCACGTTCTTGACGTCGTGGTAGTTGTCCGAGGTCCACACCAGGTCGGCTCCCGCAGGGAGCCTGAGGGCACGGATCGGCTGCACCAGCACGCTGACGTTGCCATGACCGTTCTCGGCGGCAATCGCCTTGATAGGCAATGAGCGGTCGGGCGCATCGGGAGCGGCATCGGCGCGAGGCGCTGGCACGAGGGCGTACAGGTGCCCGTGCGGCCCCACCACCTTGCTCAGCAGGCGCGTGTAGTAGCCGCCGCCGGGAATGAGTTCGATGACCGTGGAGCGCGGCTTCACGCCGGCGAAGGCCAGCGTTTCAGCCGGCTTGCGCCCGCCATCGCGGCCGATATCCGCCTCCGGGCGCGATTTATCGGCGACCGCGGCGCCGATCGCCGCGCGCGCGTCGGCGGCGTGTGAAGGCTGGGCGGCCGGCAGGGCCAGCAGCATGGCGAGGATGTGGACTGCTTTCATGGTGGCTCCCTCCAAAGGTCAATCCCACATTCCTGGCGAATTAATGGAATTTCATGCCATTGTCCCACTTGCATCCTATGATTGATACGCCACACGGCGGCCCGGATTCTTCAAACCAACCTGAGGGTGCATCCATGTCCCGATCGATCGTATTCACGGTGCTGGCCACTGCGCTGCTGGCCTCGGCTGCCGCGATGGCGCAGGCGCCGGCCGGCGCAACCGGCGCCTGCAAGGACGGCAGCTATACCACCGCATCGAGCAAAAAGGGCGCCTGCCGCGGGCACAAGGGCGTCCAGGAATGGTACCCGTCGGCCGAAGCCGGCAGCGCGGCCGCATCGGCGCCTGCCGCCACCGGCGGCAAGAAGAAGCGCGGCAGCAGGGGCGCCGCGGCCGACGCTG